>CALAKU010000077.1 GCA_937922925.1 uncultured Arenicella sp.
ACACCGAGTTGGTAGTCGCCATAATCAACGGTGTCGGCCACCATGATAACAATCAAGGCCCAAAATAACGCCATCCCGACATTAACCAGTACGCCTGAAATCGAAATCAAGGCCGTGTTTTGAGGCGCGAACGCCGCAATAAGAATCAATAGCAAACAACCCACGATGGGCATAATACAGGCCGCCAACCACAAAGCTTGGCGAGAAAACATCTTCGCCAGCCGCGAAAAGAACACCAAGGTTACAAGCCGCGATATGCCTGCTAAGCCTAAGAAATAAGGAAATAACTCCTCACTGCCCACCACGTAAGTAAAATAATAAATCGCAAATGACACGACGATATTCATGGCCAAATTGTGTGCTAAAGCCATACATAACAAACTTAAAAGCTGATCATTTTGGCGAATCAACTTAATCATTTCTTTGATGCTTAAACCTTGCTCTTGCGCTTGGGCATCCATGGTAAAACGTTCTTTTACGTTCACTAGCACGACGAGCGTCGAGATCACAAAACAGGCGATTAACACCAAACTGAACATCTGGAAACCGACGGCACGATCTCCGTTTCCAAAATAGTCAACGGCCTGCAAAGCAAACGCAGCGGTGATGACGTAAGCTAGGTCGGCAAAAAAACGTGGGTAGGGAACCAGCTGTTCTCGCTCTTGCTTGTCGATCGTAAGCGTTGGCACCATTGACCAAAAAGGAATGTCCATTAAGGTGTAGGTCATGCCCCATAAAATGTAAGTAACAGCCACGTAGACTAACAGCGTGGTGCCTTCAAAATGATGGGCACTGAATAAGGCAAACAGGGTTATTGAATTTAAAATCGTACCTATGAGTATCCAAGGCTTAAATCGACCCCAGCGAGTGCGAGTATTGGCGACCAACCAGCCCATCAAAGGATCGTTAAAAGCATCCCAAATGCGAGCCACTAAAAACACCACACCAACATAAGCCGCCGAAATACCGACCACATCGGTGTAGTAATACAGCAACTGCAAGTAAACAATGAGAATGGCGAAATCCTTGCCAAAGGCGCCAAAGCCATAACTCAGCTTTGTGTTTAAGGTCAGGCGATTTGTTGGGCCAATGTTCATGATGTTTCTCTTTTTAATTTTCAGGCTAGCAAATTAAGCATCCCATAAAAATTGCTTAAGGTATATACGGCCATGTGGATTGAACTCGATGCCTTCGTCTTCCAATAAAATGCGTTGCGTTATCTCACTCCCGGCATTCGCGCTCCATTGTGAGCGTGGGCTAACTTCGCCTTTGGCATTTACGATTCGATGCCATGGGGCGACACTCGAATTGGGTAACATCGCTAAGGCTTTACCCACATGTCGAGCATGGCTAGGGTAGCCGATTAAGCGCGCGATTTGGCCATAGGTAGCAACCTTGCCTGATGGCACCAATGACACCGTTTTCTCTACGGCTTCAATAAACGTTTTATCGATCATTCAATCTGTTTCGCTAGCCTAGGCATCGGCCTTGTCATACTCCAGCAAGATCAATATTTTACTCAGGTACTAGAACCAATTTACCTGTGAATTTTTTCTCGAGAAAATCAGATTGCGCCTGCTCAATGTCTTTAAGAGGATAGCTGGCCGCGACCAATGGTTTGATCTCACCTCGCTCGATATAGCCGACTAGATTTTCAAACACCTCCATTGGCTGCCAAGTCGCTCCGAAAAAAGTGAGGTCTTTGAGATAGAGCGTTCGCACGTCTAAATCCACGATCGGCCCTGCGATAGCGCCCGATGTCACGTATCGCCCACCCGGTCGAACTACGTCGGGCAAACTCGGCCATTTTGGGCCAGCGACTAAATCAACAACGACATCTACCGCGTTGTGACCTAACTCGGCAATTAAGTCGGCATTGCGATCAATCACCTGATCGGCTCCAGCCGCTAATACCTGATCTGATTTGCTGGCACTCGCAACGGCGATTACCCGAGCACCTCGTCGTTTAGCTAATTGAATCGCCGCCGAGCCAACGCCACCAGAAGCACCAGTAATCAGTACCGTTTCAGCGCCAACCGAAGCGCGATGCAGCATGCCCTCGGCCGTTGAATACGCACAAGGAATAGAAGCAAGCTCGACGTCAGACCAATCTGACTTTACTGCCAAAGCGTGAATAGACTCAGTTTTCATATACTGAGCAAATGCGCCATCGCGTTCTGAACCGGTACAGATACATTCCCATTGCTCAGGCTCGCCAAACGGAATCATGGTTCTCACGAGCACTCGTTCGCCTATTCGACTTTCATCGACGCCCTCTCCTACCGCAACGATATGACCACAGCAGTCTGCCCCTTGAATACGCGGGAACTCAAACGCCGTGCCAGCCCAACCCGCGCTATCATCTTCGAGAGAATCGAAACCATCAGCGCCGCCATCACAGGTCGCCTCAGTGACATTTTTTGAGTACCACGCGGTTCTGGTATTAATGTCGGTGTTGTTGACGCCGGCACCGCGTACACGGATTAAAACCTCGCCGACTGCCGGAGTAGGAACAGCGACATCGGTCTGGTACTCAAGTTTATCAAAGCCGCCATGGCCGGTGAGCACAACCGCGTGCATGGTATCGGGGATCGTGTCGGGGATTAAAGTCATTTAACTACTCTTGATGGTTAGGTTGGTTCTAATGGATGACGCATAAGACTTAGCGCGGGTAAAGAGTCTCGGTATTGCCATCAACGCCAACGATTTGGCCGGAAATATGCTTGGCATAATCAGAGCACAAATACGCAATTAATTGGGATATTTCTTCGGGCTCAACATAGCATTGCATTGAGGTGCCGATGGCGTATTGTTGCCGAACGGTTTCAGGGTCCAAGTTTTCAGCGTGAGCATGAGCTTGAATCACTCGTTCCATTCGATCACCGCTTACGTTGCCCGGCACAATGCCATTCACTCGAATATTATGTGGGCCGAGTTCCATCGCTAAGGTTTTAACCAAACCACTGACCGCCCATTTCGCGGCCACATAAGGGCTACGATTTGGGAATCCAAGAATGCCCGCCGCCGAAATCATATTAATGATGACCCCTGCTTGTTGCGACTTGAACACAGGCACTACTCGACGTGTGCAGTAAAACTGACTGTCGATGCACACTCCCATCGTTGCACGCCACTCGTCGTTGCTTACTTGCTCGATTGGCTTGGTCGGCCCGCCAATGCCCGCATTATTCACCAGTATGTCGATCCCCTCGTCGATGAAATCATCGAACATGGCATCGACGTGGCTCGGCTCAGCAATATCACAATCATACGACCTGATTTCAATCGGTAGCGATTTCAATGCGGCTTTATCGATATCGCAGGTAATTACCTTCGCGCCTAAATCATGGAGCAACAACGCGGTGGATCGACCCATGCCATCACCACCGGCGCTCACGAAGGCAATTTTATTTTCCAGAGAGATTTTCATACCGGGCAACCAAACTCACTAATTGAGCAAGCTTTCTTCAAATGGGAATCGAGTAATAGGCTCATAGCCCTCGTCGGTGACCAACACTTGCTCTTCGAGTTTGACGCCGTCTGTTTCACCGACGGCTCCAATGTAACTTTCAACACAGATCACCATGCCTGCTTCAAGCGAGCGATCAAACTCTAGAGGATCCCGATAGCCTTGATTCAGATGCGGGAATTCATCACACATACCGACGCCATGTATCACCGCCACATAGGCCTGTTCACGAAACTCTTCGGGTATCGGCCATGCGTTTTGCTGAATGCTTAATAAGCTGGCGCCGGCTTTGATCAAACCGAGGTTGTGCTGAACTTCTTCATAGGCATAGCGGTACAACTCCTTTTGGCGTTTGCTTGGCGGGGTTGGGCCACAATGAAAGGTGCGCGACAGATCGGCACAATAACCAAAAGGCCCGACCATGTCGGTATCAAAGCCGACTAAATCGCCCGCTTGTACCTTACGATTTGAGGCCTCTTGAAACCAAGGATTAATGCGTGGCCCCGAAGCCAACATACGCCCCTCATGCCAGTCGCCATCGTTGTTGATATTAGTGTAATTCAATAAGCCCCAGAGCTGAGTTTCGGTCACTCCGGGTTTGAGCATTTGCTTGATTATTTGAGCACCGTGCTCGGCCACCGCAACCGACCAACGAATGCAATTAAGCTCGTCTTCGTTTTTGATTAGGCGCGCTTCATCGACAATCGGCATGCCATCAATAACCTCGATATCGCGTTTTTCAAGTGCTTGTGTCACGCTTGGATTCACGTATTCCAACGCAACCTTACGGTGGCGAGCACCCACTTCAATTAGATAGTCTTCAACTTGTTGAGCAAAGCGCTCAGCGTATTCTTGCAGATCTGTGCCTCCGTAAAAATGCGAGAGTGGTGAGGCCCGCCTTGCGTGAGGCAAGGTATCCAAACCGGTGCTGGCTAAACCGTTATAAAGCGCGAATGGCCCATCGACTCCCATAAACAAAATGGTATGCGGCACATGCATGGCGAAAATAGAATAGCTGCGTGAGTTGTTGGCGTAGCGCATACTGAGCGGGTTGACCATGATCAAGACCTCAACATCATAAATGCGCATTTGTTCTTGCAAGCGACCGCGCCGATAATCGTGCATACGCTGCTGATCGATTTCGGGTAAGGCGCGTATCTGGCTTAGGTCACTCCAATTGTCGTCGAGCAATAACTGGTCAGGATTCATATAGTTCATCGCAAGGCCTCGTTATTTTGGTCTTCAAGTAGTTTTACGATTTTTAAATGCGGTGCTTGGTCGCCATAGCGCTCAGTGGCCAATTCGTAATTCGCTAACACTTCGCTACCCAAAGGCAAAGACACCGATAAATGCTCGGCCAATTGATTGATTAAGCGCATATCTTTGGTGGCCAAACCCAGTGTAAATGATGGGTCGTAACTGCCGTCTAATACTTTGGGGATATACGAATCTACGACATAGCTTTGAGCACAACTGGTCTGTAGAACCTCATACAACGTGGCCAGCTCAATTCCAGATTTAGCGCCCAGCATTAAGGCTTCGCCAATCCCTTGCGCAACTAAATAGTTGAGATGCAATTGACACAGTTTCGTGGCATAGCCTGCACCAGAAGGCCCCATGCGCACGGCCTTTGCGGTAAACGAGCTTAAGATGGGTTGATAGTATTCAAGGTCAACCTCATCGATGCCGAGCAACATGGTGAGTGTGCCGGCGGCGGCTCCCTCGGCGCCACCAGTCACCGGCGCATCAATTAATTTAAGCTCTTTAGCATTCGCAGTGACATTTGCTTGTGCTTGAATTTTGCGCCATTCATCTAATTGGTTTGTGCTGGTTTCAAACCATGCCGAAGCGGCTCGAAGCTCAGGTAAAAGCGCGGCGGCAACCAGCTCAATTTCTTTGCTGGACGGCAAAGACGTAAACACCAAATCAACCTTCGCTGCTAGTTCAGCCACACTCGCGCTCGCCATTGCTCCGTTCTGAACTTGATCTTGAACCGCTTGTTCGTTGAGATCAAACACAAACAGCTTGTGCGCATGCGTCTGGCAATATCGGCTCAGATTCGCCGCCATCCCTGACCCCATATTGCCCAAGCCGATAAATCCAATATTCATTTTGTTTACCTAATCACTTAAACCATCAACACGCGGC
>CALAKU010000078.1 GCA_937922925.1 uncultured Arenicella sp.
GTCTATTAAAACAAGGTCGCTACTAACCATGCCACTTAGCCACACTACAAACTGACCATGCAACTAAATTTGAAAATTACGCGTTTGCTGTTTCAATTGAGTGAAATAGAAAACCATGAGAATTCCCATTTCCTGATTGGCGATGGCAATTTGTTACGCAACAATCTGCTGAAGCTTTATCGTGCCACCAGAAACCCCGACAGCCACGACTTGATTATCAAAATCATGTCTGAGGCGGGGTATCCTTGGTTCGGAAAACTGGCGCGCTCGAAACCCAATCTCGCAACCATAAATCGCGAAATAGGCCGTGAGCAAAAGCCGAGCTCCAAGCCACTTAAGTTTTTAACTGAGCGTGAATTTTTAAGCCTATTGCCAGCGAATGAGTTTCTGCACTAGCGAATTTCTGTTCCAACAGGCACTTCCTTTGAGTTCTTGGCGCGGCGTCTATCTCACTTTGGTGTAGGCATAGCTGTTTTGCCTAAAGCTGAGAAATTATGACGGCTATTTAAACGGTTTATTTTTTAGGGACATATAAATCCGTTATCGTACCTTCATATACCTCAGCTGCCATGGCCACGGTCTCGCTGAGTGTGGGATGGGGATGGATTGTTAAACCTATGTCGCTGGCGTCTGCGCCCATCTCGATGGCTAATCCGACCTCGGCGATAAGATCGCCAGCGTGAGGGCCAACGATGCCGCCTCCCAAAACTCGATGTGTTTTTGGGTCGAACAATAGTTTGGTTTTGCCTTCGGTGCGGTCATTACCTAGGGCTCGCCCGGAAGCGGCCCACGGGAATATTCCTTTTTCGTAATCTACCCCTTTTTCTTTTGCCTCACTTTCGGTTAGCCCAACCCATGCAATTTCAGGGTCGGTATAAGCTACGGAGGGGATAACGCTTGCATCAAAACCGCTTTTTAATCCGGCACAAACTTCCGCCGCAACTTTCGCTTCGTGTGTTGCTTTATGGGCCAGCATTGGCTGCCCAACAATATCGCCAATGGCAAAAATGTGCGGTAAGTTAGTGCGCATTTGTTCGTCAACCGCAATAAACCCCCGTTCGTCAACGTTAACGCCGGCGGCTTGAGCATTAATTAAATCACCATTTGGGCGACGCCCGGTTGCGACCAGTACTTTATCAAAACGTTGTGGTGGCAAAGAATCACCTGTCTTAGCTGACGCAAAGTGAACCATAATTCCGTCATCTTGGGGTTCAATAGAGTCAACCTTGGTATTGGTCATAATCTCTTTTAGAAGGCCTTTCATGCGCTTGTTGAGTGGCGCGATTAAGTCTTTATCAGCCCCTGGAATTATTTGTGGCATGAACTCGACGATACTCACTTCACTGCCTAACTCGCTGTAAACGGTGGCCATTTCAAGACCAATAATGCCTCCGCCGACAATCAATAGCGAAGCAGGTATGTCCTCAAGCTCTAAAGCGCCTGTCGAATCAATGACTCTGGGGTCATCGGTTTCAAACATCGGCAACACCGTAACGCGAGAACCTGCGGCAATAATGGCTTGATCAAAACTTAAAGTGCGCGTCTTACCGTCATTTTGAATGCTTAGCTGATTTGCACTGCTAAATGACGCGACACCAGTGACGACATTGACCTTTCTGGCTTTAGCCATGCTCGCTAAGCCGCCGGTCAACTTGTCGACCACGGTTTCCTTGAAGCCGCGGAGTTTATCGAGGTGGATGGTCGGTTTGCCAAATTCCACTCCGTGTTTTGACATAGCACGAGCTTCCGCAATGACGGCTGCGGAATGTAAAAGGGCCTTAGACGGGATACAGCCGACGTTAAGGCAAACACCTCCAAGGGAGTTATATTTTTCGATTAGTGTCACGTTTAGGCCCAAATCGGCAGCGCGAAATGCGGCTGTGTAGCCTCCGGGGCCAGACCCAATCACCACCACATCAGCATGATCGTCTGAGGTAGCTTGCCGATTTTTGTCCTCAGGCTTTGATTGTTCTTCGTCTGAGTTCACTGGTTTTTGGGCGTGTTCTATTTCTGGTGCAGCGTGCTTTGTTTGAGCGGTGCTAGCGGGCGCTTTCTCGGCTGAATCGGCGTCGATAATTGCTATCACATCACCAACATTGACTTTGGCGCCAACGTCTATTTTGAGTGCGGTGATTGTTCCGGCTTGCGGGCTGGGAACATCCATGGAGGCTTTGTCCGTTTCTAAGGTAACAAGTGGGTCTTCGATATTGACCGTGTCGCCTTCGCCAACCAAGACTTCGATTACCTCAACATCTTCTGCGCCACCTAAATCGGGGACAATAATTTCAATACTCATGGAAGTCGTTTTATTGGATAGTTACGGTTAGATCGTTAACAGGCGGACGTCTTCTAATACGTCGGCCAGATGACGAGTGAATCGAGCCGCTTCAGCGCCGTCAATCACGCGATGGTCGTAGGAGAGGCTCAATGGCAGCATCAAGCCAGGATCGAATGACTCGCCATTCCACACGGGTTGGATTTTGCTGCGTGAAACACCAAGAATCGCGACTTCAGGTGCATTTACTATCGGTGTGAAGCTTGTGCCACCAATGCCACCGAGGCTCGAGATCGTAATACAAGCGCCACTCATATCTGAAATCGAGAGTTTTTTGTCACGTGCTTTGGCGGCGAGTTCGCTCATTTGCGCGGCAATCTCAGAAACTGACAATTGATCGGCGCCCTTAACCACAGGAACAACCAGACCGTTTGGCGTGTCGACGGCAATACCGATATTAAAATACTTTTTATAGATCAGGTTTTCCCCGCCTGGCTCCAAGGAAGCATTAAATTGCGGGTACTCTCGCAGGCAACGAACCATCGCTTTGACGATGAAAGCCAGCGGCGAGACTTTGTTGCTTTCGCCCCGTTTTTTAAAGTCGTCGTTGACCTTTTTACGAAACGCTTCGAGCTCGGTAATGTTGGCTTCGTCGTTGTGGGTTACGTGCGGAACATTTAGCCAAGAGCGATGCAAGTTGGTGGCGGTGAGCCGTTTGATCTTATTAAGCGGCTGCACGTCGATTTCGCCGAACTTACTAAAATCTTGCGCTGGTACAGCAGGTATTCCTGCGCCACCATTGCTGGCCGATGCGCCAACCGAAGCAGCGCCCGATGACGCTGAACTTAATGTCGTTTTGACATAAGCTTTAACATCGTCTTTTAATACTCGGTTTTTGCGGCCACTGCCTTGAACTCGGCTTAGATCAACACCAAGCTCGCGCGCGAATCGCCGAATGGACGGCGAGGCATGTGATTTATCATCGCTCTTTGCAGCGTTTGTATTCGTGATTTTTTTGGTTTGTTCGGGCGCGGTACGTGATTCTACGGTTGGCGCAGGCGCTTGTTGGGTTGTTTGTTCTGGTTCAGTAGTGACGTCTTTTGAGGTTGTATCGGCAGTGGTTTTTTCTGCCTCGGTACTGTCGCTCGCCAGTGTGGCAATAAGGTCGCCCTCGGATACGTCTTGATCGATCTTAAGCAAAATTTCTTTCACTTCTCCGGAATAGGGGCTTGGGACATCCATGCTGGCCTTGTCGCTCTCAAGGGTTACCATTGAGTCTTCTGCTTCGATATGATCACCAGGGTTGACCAATATTTCGATCACTTTAGCGGAGTCACCGCCAATATCGGGGACAACAACATCAATTAAGCTCCCGCCTGCCGCAGTTTTTGGCTGCTTAGCCTCTTTTGCGGTTTCGTTGTTTGAAGGGGCGCTCTGGCTTTCAATTGCGTCTTGCGCGTCATCATCGCTTGATGTTGATGGTGCCTCTGAGGCTTTATCTGAGCTGATGGTGATAAGCACCGAGCCCTCGGAAACATCGTCATCGACCGCAACAATAATCTCTTTCACTATGCCAGCATCGGTGCTTGGAACATCCATACTGGCCTTATCGCTCTCAAGAGTGACGACGGCTTGCTCTTGTTCGATTGGATCGCCGACAGCCACCAGAATTTCTATCACTTTTGCACTGTCTGCGCCAATGTCTGGGACACGAAGTTCTATGAGGTTATCTAACTTAGCGTTGCCTGCGGTTGTTTTGCTGCTGGTATTGTCGGTCATAGTTGGATCGGGTTGGTCGCTTGCCTTTTTTTCAAGCAATAGGTCAAGTGACTGTTGCTGATGATGTTTGGTTTTCTGCTGCTTTTTCTTTTTTGCAGCACCAGTTTTACTCTTAGTTTTTTTCTTATTATTGCTCTTATTTTTGGAGCTGGTTTCTTTGCGGCCGGAGGCATCTTGTTTTTTATTTTGCGCGTTATTGGTTTGCGTATCGTCTTGATCTGCCTCGGCCAGCGGAGTCGACGTTGAGCTTTGTTCAACTTCGGTCTCTAACAGTAGTAAAGGTGTTGAAATGCTGATGCTTTGCTCAACTTCGGCTATCATTTCAACGATTCTGCCTTTATGTGTTGCAGGCAGTTCAATTTCTTGCGAACCGCTTTTGACCATAAATAGCGTTTGCCCAACTTCGATCGCGTCATTCTCTTGGCACTCAATTGAGAGAATCTTGCACTGCCGGTACGCACTGGCTTCCGGTGCCGTTAATTCAATATATTTGATCATAAAGTTAGGCAACAACCCCTCATAGCCTTGCTAAATTTGCCTTTGCCAAAAGGCAGTATTCACATGCTAATTAAACAAACATAATTGTGCTCAAGCCAGTGGCTAAACTCACTGCATAGACTTGAGCGTTTCACTTTATTACGCGAGTTTACAGTCTATCAGGAATTGGTTTTTTTGGATCAATGTCAAATTGCTTTATGGCTTTATTCACTACGTCAACTCCAATGCTGCCGTCCTCGTAAAGCGCCGAAAGAGCGGCCACGATGATGTATTTATAATTAACTTCGAAATGGCTGCGCAGTTGCTCCCGATTGTCTGACCTGCCGAAGCCATCAGTGCCTAACACCACATAGCGTGACGGCACATACTCTCGGATCGAATCGGCGTAGACTTTTAGATAATCGGTTGCCGCGACCACCGGACCATTTTGATCTTGCAGGCAACTTTCAACGTAGCTGATGCGTGGTTTAGCGTCGGGATGCAGCATATTCCAGCGCTGAACCTCAGCGCCTTCACGACGCAGTTCATTGATGCTGGTGGCACTCCAAACGTTGGCGGCGACACCAAATTCGCTTTCTAAAAGTTCAGCGGCGTGAATACACTCGTTTAAGATGGTTCCACTGCCCATCAGTTGTACCGTTGGCGTAGTGCCATCGTCCTTCGGGCTTTTAGTCAGCTGATACAGGCCTTTTAAAATACCTTGAATCACATCATCGCCTTCGGGCAATGCGGGATGGTGATAATTTTCGTTCATCACGGTTAAGTAATAGAACACGTTTTCTTCTTCTGCGTACATGCGACGCATTCCGTCTTGCACAATCACGGCCAGCTCGTAGGCGAAAGTCGGGTCGTATGAAACGCAATTAGGTATGGTTGACGCTTGCAAATGAGAGTGGCCATCTTGATGCTGTAAGCCTTCGCCCGCCAAAGTGGTTCTACCGGCGGTACCGCCCACTAAGAAGCCACGCGCTTGCATGTCTCCAGCCGCCCAAGCCAAGTCGCCAATACGCTGAAAGCCGAACATTGAGTAATAAATGTAGAAGGGGATCATCGGCAATTCGTTGGTCGAATACGAGGTCGCCGCGGCGATCCAAGACGACATGGCGCCAGCTTCGTTAATGCCTTCTTCAAGTACCTGACCGCTTTTATCTTCGCGGTAGTACATGAGTTGATCTGAGTCTTCGGGCTGATACTTTTGGCCTTCACTGGCGTAAATTCCCAGTTGGCGAAACAGGCCTTCCATGCCAAAGGTACGGGCTTCATCCGGCACGATTGGCACGATTCGATCTTTAATGTTTTTGTCGCGAATCAAGCTTGAGAGCAAACGAACAAAGGCCATGGTCGAAGAAAATTCTCGATCACCAGAATCTTCAAGTAGCTTTGAAAATGCACTGAGTTCGGGGATTTCAAGTTTATTAGACTGGGTCGAGCGGGCGGGCAAATAGCCGCCTAGGGCCTGACGCCGTGCGTGCAGATATTTTATCTCTTGAGAGTCTGTGTCGGGTTTGATGTATTCGAGGTTTTCTAGCTGTTGGTCGTCTACTGGGATTTTGAAGCGATCTCGAAAGGTTCGCAGTGATTCTAAATCCATCTTTTTTTGTTGATGAGCGGTATTCAAACCTTGCCCAGATTCGCCCATACCAAAACCCTTAATGGTTTTGGCCAAAATAACCGTTGGCTGGCCCGAGTGCCTGACGGCTGCACGGTATGCGGCGTACACTTTGTCAGTATCGTGTCCGCCACGTGACATCAAGTCGATGTCTTCATCACTCATATGAGAGACCATGGCCTTAAGCTCAGGGGTATTCCAAAAATGCTCTCGAGTATAGGCTCCGCCTTTGGCTTTGAACGCTTGATACTCGCCGTCGACACAGTCTTGCATGCGCTTTTGCAATATGCCGTCGTCGTCTTTCTCGAGCAAGATATCCCATTGCGAGCCCCAAATGACTTTGATGACATTCCAGCCCGCGCCTCTGAACTCGCTCTCCAACTCTTGAATTATTTTACCATTGCCACGAACTGGGCCATCTAAGCGTTGTAGGTTGCAGTTGATTACAAAGACCAAGTTATCGAGCTTTTCGCGGCCCGCCAAACCCAGTGCCCCGCGGGACTCCGGCTCGTCCATCTCGCCATCGCCTAGGAAGGCCCAGACTTTGCGGTTTTCGGTTTTAATCAGGCCGCGATTTTCCATATATCGTTGGAATCGCGCTTGATAGATCGCCATGATTGGCCCCAAGCCCATTGAAACAGTTGGGAATTGCCAAAAATCGGGCATTAACCAAGGATGCGGATAAGAAGACAAACCATTGCCGCCCACTTCTTGGCGAAAGTTATCTAATTGTTCTTCGCTTAAGCGGCCTTCAAGATAGGCACGAGCATACATGCCAGGCGCTGAGTGGCCTTGATAGTAAATCATGTCGCCACCATGCTCTTCGCTGCGAGCACGCCAAAAGTGGTTAAAACCGATTTCATACAACACGGCGGCTGATGCATAGCTGGCGATGTGGCCACCATATTCGGTGCTAATCTTGTTGGCACGCAGCACCATCGCCGCCGCGTTCCAGCGGATGATCGAGCGTATTTTGAATTCAATTTGTCGATCAGCAGGCAGAGCCGGTTGTTTTTCAACCGCAATGGTATTGATGTAGGGCGTATTTAGGCCAAATGGAAGCTGTGCGCCAGCTTCGTGTGCCACTTCGGCGAGCTTGCGCAACAAATAGCGTGCGCGGTCGTTGCCGTCTGCATCGATAACGCTTTCGAGCGCATTAACCCATTCCTGGGTTTCTTGTTGGTCTATATCTTGGGTCAGATTCGTTTCTTGACTCATATTGTGGTGTCGTATCGCTGAAAAGTAGAGGTGAAAAGGGCTAGCAACCTGCTTTATTTGCGAGGTGAATAATATCCATAAGTTTGGTAAATGTAAATATTAGCCAAAATAAAATCCCAGGCCCTTTGTCTTATTCCGAATTATCTACGCTCGCGGTGACGAGACTCGTTAAATTAACGATACCACGAGGTGTGGTGGTCTTAGTGATTGAGTGAATCGGTTTGTCAGAGCCAAGGATTATCGGGCCAACCGAAATGCCATTTGCCAATGCTTTGAGCACCGTATAAGTGATGTTCGCAGCGTCTAGATTGGGCATGATCAATAGATTAGCGTTACCGGTGAGTGAGCAAAGTTCGGCTTTTTCTCTTACTGACGCGTTAAGTGCCATCCCGCCTTTCATTTCTCCATCTACCTCTAAGTGTGGCGCTAGCTCTTGCAACAAGGTTTTGGTTTGGGCCATTTTCAGCGCGGAGCCGGTCGGATGGCTGCCAAAATTCGAATGCGAAAGCAAGGCGGCCCTTGGTTTCATGCCAAACCGTTTGATTTCTTCGGCAGCTAACATGGTGATATGCGCTAGTTCTTCTGCACTTGGGTCTTCATGGATGCTGGTGTCGGCTATAAAGTAGGAGCCATTATCAAGCAGTAATAAATGCATCACGGCCATATGCTCATCGCCGTGTTGATTTTTGGTGTGTTTCTCTATAGCTTCAACTTGCACATGCAGTTTTTCGCCAGGCCCAGTCAAGGCCGCATGAGCATCGCCAGCGTCTATCATGGCGCTGGCTTGGGCAATGCGCTCAGCTTGGTTATCACCAAGAGGCTTTACTATTTCAAAATGCGTTTTTTCTTCAATTCGTAATCCCAGCTCTTTGATATTACTCAGTATGACTTCTCTGTCGCCCATCAACAGTGGCCGCGCATAGCATTGATCAACCACGTCTTGAACGGCGCGCAAAACTCGCTGATTCTCGCCAAAGGTATAGACGACTTTGTTCGTGGTGTTTTGCGCCTTTTCAAAAATAGGGCGCATCACGTTTCCTGTTCGATAAACCAATGGTTCTAGGCTGGCGCGATACTCTTCAAGGCTTGAAAAAGGCCGCTGCGCCACGCCGCTGTCGATCGCCGCTTGGGCGACGGCTGGCGCGATGGTCGTAATTAAGCGCGGGTCGAAAGGTTTTGGCAAAATATAATTTTTACCAAACAACATGCTCTCATTTTGATAATACTGTGAGACCACTTCATTGCTTTCAGACAGCGCTAATTCAGCCAGCGCGTGTACACAGGCTATTTCCATTTCTCGCGTTATCGTTGTTGCGCTGACATCAAGCGCACCTCGAAACAAGAACGGAAAACACAAAACATTGTTCACTTGATTGGGATAGTCTGATCGGCCGGTCGCCATTACCGCATCCGGGCGGTGTTCATGAACCAACTCTGGGCGCACTTCCGGGTCTGGGTTAGACATGGCGAGGATGAGCGGCTTATCTGCCATGCTTTTGAGCATGGTAACGCTCACCAAATTAGGTTGCGATACACCAAGGAAAACATCGCAATCGGCCATCGCATCTTCTAAGGTGCGAGCCTCAGTTTTCACTGCAAATTTTTGCTTGCTTGGGTCTAAGTTCTCACGTTCGTCGTGAATTACGCCGCGTGAATCGAGCATCATGACGTGGTCGATATTAACGCCAAGATCGAGCAGCAAATTAGTACAGGCCATGGCTGCTGCGCCGGCTCCAGAGACCACCAGTTTGATGTCTTCGATGTTTTTGTCAACGACGCGCAAACCATTTATCACCGCCGCTGCGGATACAATCGCAGTGCCATGTTGGTCATCATGGAACACTGGAATGTTCATGCGTTCGCGCAACTTGGCTTCGATTTCAAAACACTGAGGGGCTTTGATGTCTTCCAGATTGATGCCGCCAAAAGTGGGTTCTAACTTGGCGACCACATCGCAAAATGCGTCCACATCGGTTTCGTCGACTTCAATGTCGTAGGCATTCACGTCGGCAAAGTTTTTAAACAAAATGGCTTTGCCTTCCATCACGGGCTTAGAGGCGAGGGCGCCGATGTTGCCCAAGCCAAGTACCGCCGTACCGTTGGTGATAACGCCGACCAAATTACTCCTTGAGGTGTAGTCCGCAGCGGTTAAGGGGTTGCGCTCTATTTCTTTGCATGGCTCGGCGACACCGGGCGAATAGGCCAATGCTAAGTCACCTTGATTGGACAGCGGTTTGGTTGCCTGTACGCGGATTTTCCCCGCACTTGGCCAGCGATGATAGTGTAGGGCGGCATCGCGCAATTTGTTGCTCATGATCGGTTTACTAGGTTAGTTTTCGTGGGTTTTTAAGGGTATCTCAGCCACAATGCGTCTCGAAAGGGCTCATGTTCGTCAGACTTGTGGTCGCCAGAGAAGTGTTACAAATCAGAATCAGATATCAAAACGCCAGCGCGTGCTGCAACTCGTTGGCGCAGTTAAAAGGCTTATGCATTGAAATCAACATCTCGTTGATCTCCTTACTTTTTATTTGATTGCGCCGCTTCAGCTTGAACGTCTGCGTGATAAGAAGACCTTACCATCGGGCCGGAGGCGACATGAGCGAACCCCAAAGACTCTCCGAACTCTCGAAGCATGTCGAATTCATCGGGATGCACGTAGCGATCAACCGGCAAATGATTGAGACTGGGTTGTAAATACTGGCCAAGCGTAATCATGTCGCAATTGTGGGCTTTAAGGTCTTCTAACACCGCTTTGACTTGATCAATGGTTTCTCCAATGCCAAGCATCAACCCAGATTTAGTTTGCACCGTGGGCTGAGCGGCTTTGAATTGTTTAATTAAATCCAATGACCATTGATAATCTGACCCCGGCCTTACCTTACGATATAAGTCGGGTATGGTTTCTAGGTTGTGATTAAACACGTCAGGCGGGCAGGTCGACATCAACTCGATAGCTATGTCCATGCGCCCACGAAAATCGGGCACCAGAATTTCGATTTGTGTGTTTGGGTTCAAGGCTCGAGTTTCTTGAATGCAGCTGACAAAATGGCCTGCGCCGCCATCGCGCAAATCGTCGCGATCGACTGATGTGATTACGACATAATTCAGTTTCATGGCCTGAATGGTTTGCGCTAGATGCCGAGGTTCATCTTCATCAAGCGACAGAGGTCGGCCATGGGCGACATCACAGAAAGGGCAGCGGCGCGTACAGATATCGCCCATGATCATAAACGTGGCTGTGCCGCGCGAGAAACATTCAGACAGATTGGGGCAAGAGGCTTCCTCGCAAACGGTGTGCAGTTTGTTGTCGCGCAGGGTCTGCTTCAGCTCTTGCACACGATTGTCATGTGGTAAGCGCACGCGAATCCAATCGGGTTTGCGTAACGGGTTGATGGTTTTTTCAACCTTTACCGGGATGCGGGCCATTTTTTCGGCGCCACGGAGTTTTTCTCCAGCAACAACCGGTTTAACTTTGGGGCGTGTGGTTTTAGCGGTAGTATCAGGCATGGGTTTGTAGCACACTCAGCACTTGCGTTGCGGAGTATACCTTTTTACGAATGAACGATGTAATCAATAGAGATGATATCCACGATATCGTTCACCGATTTTACCAAGTGATGTTGGTTGACCCGATTGTCGGTTATATTTTTACTGACGTGGCGAAAATTCATTTGGAGTCGCACCTACCGATTATTGTTGATTTTTGGGAGGACGCACTTTTTGATACCAAGAACTACCGAGGCAATACCTTACAAAAGCACTTGGATATTCATCAGCAATTAAACCTAAAGCCGGGCCATTTCACGCGCTGGCTGCATTTGTTTGATCGAGCTGTTGGTCACCAGCATAAAGGAGAGAATGCTGATCGCATGATTCGCATAGCAGAGCGTGTTGCAAAAACCATCGCCGCTTCATTGAATCAGCAGAAGCGCAGCGGCCTCACACTTAGTCTTAAAGAATTAGACAGTTAAGGCCAACCAAGTTCTAGAGCTTTCTTGTAAACACCGGTGTTTGAGGTGTCGAATCGCTAGCCGAAAACCGATACCCATCGAGCCTAAATTTTCGAAGCTCATCCGCCGATTCAATCTGATTCTTGATAACCCAAGATGACATAACGCCTCGTGCTTTTTTTGCATAAAAGCTAATCATTTTGTATTGGCCATTTTTCCAATCTTTAAAACTAGGTGAAACAATTTCCGCCTTGAGATCTTTTTCTTTGACAGACTTAAAATATTCATTGGATGCGAGATTTAGCACGGTCTCTGATTTAAGCTTTGCTAATTGCTTATTCAGTGCAAGGGTAATGTCGCTGCCCCAAAATTCGTATAAATTTTTACCGCCCTCGTTCGCCAGTCTCGTCCCCATTTCTAATCGGTAGGGCTGAATTAGATCCAAAGGGCGAATCACGCCATAAAGGCCAGACAAGATACGCAAATGATCTTGCGCATAGATAAAGTCTTCATCCGAAAACTTTTCAGCCTCAAGCCCAGTGTAAACATCGCCTTTAAAGGCCAGTAAAGCCTGCTTCGCATTTTTTTCAGTAAACGGGCGAGACCATTGATGGTAGCGTTCGACGTTGAGTTCCGCGAGCTTGCCACTGATACCCATTAATTTTTCAAGATCGGCAGGCGATTTGGTGCTCAGTTCATTAATCAAAACCTCGCTTTTGCTCAATAGTGCGGGTTGAGAATGCTTGGGCGCATTGCTTGGGGTTTCAAAGTCTAGAGTTTTGGCAGGGGAAATGAGTATTAGCATAAGGTCTTGGAATCAATCTGGTGTTTCGGAGTACAAACTCGGTTTAAGCAATATTAAAAGGCTTTGGGAAAATCAAATATAACGCACTGAGAACAATTGGGGATCAAAACCGGCCTTTTATCGCTCAAAAGAGTGCGTTGACCGGATTTAACAACCTTTTACGAGTTAATGACAGACTGTCGGCATGATGTTTGGTATAAGTACATTGATGTAACACCTTGAATTAACAAGCGTTGTTAGAGGGGGGAAATTGAAATTTATAAAAAAGTGCGCTCTATTTTTGTGTGTAGCCATCGCTTTTAGTTCACAAATAAGTTATGCGCAGACGCAGGATTTGATCATTTCGATCTCCAATCCCGCACCAAATCTGAATTTGACCGCGGCGGGCGATACGATCGATTTCCCCAACGCGGGTATTATCGACGATGGCAGCAATACGCCCATCAGTCTGAGAGCTACGCTCGAATTCATTAGTGCTGGGGACAACATTAGTATTTTCAGAAGCGGCGATAATCCGGTTGTTCGCGCCAACACCGGCACGCTTGAAGCCCGTGTGCGATGGGAAGTGTTTAACGCCAATACTGGCGCCCCAGTTTTTGGCAATCCTCAGTTCTTGATAACGGATATCGATGGCAATGGGCAAAATAGGATAGAAAGCGCATCGGCGGCCTGCGCCGGTTTAACCTCATACACTGTTAACGGTGTGTTCATGGAAGGAGTGAATGCCAATAGTAGCGGTGCCGCTCAGTCGAATATCCGCATTAGCGAGGTTGATGGCACCATTTTGGGCGAGGGTACGCAGAATCAAAGCAGTAACCAGCAAGAAGGCTATCTGCAATACAACTGGACTAACGTGTCGAGTTGGGTTGTTAACTATTTTGCAACCTCTCGAGGCCGTTGGTTTATTCACGACGCTGATTCAGATATTCCTTTTGATGGAACCCGCATCGAAGTTGACTTGGTTGATTTAGCAACCATCAAAACACCGATTTTCCCGCAAGGCAGGCCTCCCAGAACTGGCGAGACCATTCAATGGCAGGTTGAACTATCGAATGACGGCCCTTCGGACGCGACTGGGGCCAATATTTTGGATCAATTACCCGCTAACGTCAGTAATATCAGTGCCAATTCGCCAAGCAACGATGGCACCATTGTTATCGATCAAGCCGCTGGCACCGTGTCTTGGACTGACGTCGATATTCCAGTTGGCGAAAGTCGATTTATTATTCTAGAAGCCACCGTGGACGCGGCCGCCGGTGAGACCGTTACCAATACGACGAACACCGCTCAAGCCGACCAAAGCAAATGCTCTTCACGCGACTCTTTAACATCGTCGTTTGTGGTCGATACCCCAATGCCAGAGCTGACGATTACCAAAACCGCCGGCGACCCTAGCATTGCAGCTGGGCAAGTTGCGAACTTGAGTGACGCAGGTGACAGCATTGTTTACACCTATGTGGTCGAAAACACTGGCGATATTGAAATTGATAATGTGATGCCAAGCGATAGCGGGCCCACCTTTAACAATGTCGCGGCGGCGAATGCCTTGTCTGCCTTCAACCCAGCATCTGCCAATCTGGCCCCCGGTGAGAGTCAAACTTTTACAGCGAGCTACGTGTTTGATCAGGCGGATATAGATAACATCGCCCAAGCCGCCGACCCCGCAACGGCGATCAGTAACACAGCAACCGCAAGCGGCGACCCTCAAGATGGAATTTTGCAGCCCGTTGCGCCGAGCACTGCCATTTCAGGTATTGATATTGACTCCAGCCTTGGAGTTGTTAAGTCAATTACTAACACCGGCGCGTTTTCTATGGCCGGTCAGACCATTGATTATTCGGTAACCCTTAGCAATAACGGCAATACGACCTTAACGAATGTGGCGCCTCAAGATTCGGGCCCAACGATTAACGGCGCTGGGAGCACGGGCGTATTGTCTGCGTTTACCCCGGGCGCACAAACCTTATTGCCGGGTCAAAGCCAAGAATTTACCGCCACCTATACCTTATCGCAGCAAGATGTTGACAACACAGCCTCTGCGGTAACACCGCTTACGGCCATTGACAATCAGGCTCAAGGTAATGCTGACGGGCCGAACGGGCCATTACCGGTGGTAGATTCCAATTTGGTGGAAACGGGCTTTGTCGCGAATCCGCAAATGACCATCGTGAAGTCGGTCACTAATGCAGGCGCTTTTGATCAGGCCGGTGAGCAAATAGAGTATCAATGGTTGGTACAAAATACCGGTAATGTCACCATTAATAATGCGCAGGTCGCGGATACGGGCCCGACGTTCAATGGTCTGCCGCCCACCAACAGCCTGTCTGCGATCACGCCGTCGAGCGCGAACATCGCGCCCGGCGCGAGCGAAATCTACACAGCGACTTACATTCTTGCGCAGACGGATGTTGATAATGTCGCTGCCGCCGCGGCCCAGCTAACCGCAATTGATAACTCATCTACTTTGAGTGGCACACCGACCGGTGGCGTGTTTAATGATGTGGATTCGAATACCGTCGAGACGGGTTTTACGCTAGTCGATGCCCTGCAGCTAGACAAAGCCGCCAGTGCGCCGACTACCGGCTTGGGAAACAGCCCATCGATTACCGACGTTGGTGATCAGATCACCTTTACCTTCACGCTCACTAATAACGGTACTACTACCTTATCCAATTTGAGCGTGGTCGATGCGGGGCCGAGTTTTGATGGTAATCCCGGTACGGGGCTTCTAACCACACCAAGCTGCGCGGCAACCAGCTTGTTGCCATCGCAAGCGACAACATGCACCGCTCTTTATACTCTGACGCAGGCCGATATTGACGCAAGTCTGGCGGGAGGCACTAACGAGAACAGTGCTTCGGCCTCTGGCCAAAACCCGAGTGGCGTAACTATTGATTCAAATAACGCCACTGCGCCGATTGTTATCCCTAATGCCTCGTCGATAGATTTACAAAAAACCGCCGCGGCACCAGACCCTACTGTGGTTGGCGACCCATCGCTCGTTGACGAGGGCGATACGATTTCTTACACCTTGAGCTTTACCAACACCGGTAATACAACGTTAAGTAATCTGCAGTTGAACGATAGCCTGGTAACAGTGGACTCGTGTACAAGCAATGGTCAGCCTTTTAGCAACGACGGTAACGAGTCACTTGCGCCTCAACAAATGGTTGTTTGCACTGCAGTTTATGCTCTGCAGGTTTTAGATTTGGATGCGGGCAGCGTGCTAAATACGGCCGATGTGCAGAGTACAGACCCCAGCGGTGCCGTCGTTCAAGATGAGGCGTCAGCCACGGCCGGGTTTACGCAAAAAGCAGCGATATCCCTAGTAAAAGGGGATGACCTTGATTTGGCTATGGCTGATGCGCTGGTTGAAGGGTCGCAATTTGATTATGAGTTTGAAATTACCAATACCGGCAATGTGACTCTGAGCGATGTGGAGATCACAGACTCGAGAGTAAGTATGATTGATTGCGGTGGCGTGACTGAATTAGCGCCTGGTGAGAGCGTTCAGTGTACTGCTTCGTACACTGTCAACTCTGACGATGTGGCCGCTGGTGAGATTGTCAATAATGCAACCGCAACGGGCACACCACCAGCCAGTTCGGGCTTGGACGCGCCAACCGCAGCGTCCAGCAATTTGGTCAAGGTTCAACAGATAGTCAGCCTCTCGATGGTTAAAACCGCTGGTTCACCAACGATTGATGCTGGCCAGTTAAGCGATGCGGTTGATCTCGGCGACACCGTGACGTACACCTTTGAAGTTATCAATCTGGGCAATACAGTATTAAACGATGTCGCTGTCTCTGACCCACTCATCGATGACGCTCCCAATAACGGCTCTGTTCAATGCCCGTTTTCGACTCTGAATCCCTCGATGGCAACGCCGCAGGTTGCCCCAGTGTCAATGACATGCACCGCTACTTATGCCTTACAGCAAACCGATATCGATAATGGCATTGTAGAAAATGTGGCGACCGCGACGGCGAATCCGGACACCGCAGAGCCAGTGGCCGCACCTAGCGTGATGAGCGCGGCAAGTGCGAATTTACCGCCTCAGCCAAACTTAAGCATTGTGAAAACGGCTGACCCGCTGCCCACAAGTTTGTCGGCTGGCGACGTTATCACGTATCGATACAATATAGAAAATACCGGCAACGTTACCATTGACTCAATCGCTCCAACCGACGTGGGGCCGACCTTCAATGGTGCCGCCGCTGCGGGCAGCCTTAGCGCGTTTACGCCAGCAACCGCGAGCTTGGCTCCTACGGAGTCGATCGAGTTTGTTGCAAGCTATCAATTGGGTCAAACCGATATTGACAACCTTGCCGCTGCGGCGAACCCCAATCTGGCCATTGATAACTCGGCCTCCGTTACTGGTGACCCCGCTAATGGAAGCCTTCCCACCATTGCTCCGAGCGATGTTGAGACCGGAGTTAACCCTTTAGCGTCGGTAAACTTGGTCAAGAGCAGCTCTTTGGGTACGCCTCCGATAGAAGCGGGCAGCGTGATTACGTATCAATTTAGCCTGAATAATAATGGCGCGGTCAGTTTAGCCAACCCTACTGTCGACGATGCTCAATGTACCGCTCCGGCGACCTCGTTAAATCGCAATATCGGCTTTGTTTCTGGTGATGCAGGGCAGGCAAACATCCTTGACGTTGGCGAAACCTGGGTTTTCGAATGCACTTACACCGTGCAGCAAAGCGATATCAACACTGGCACGGTTGAAAATTCAGCGCTCGGTTCAGGCACTGCTCCAAATGGCGATACTGTGGACGATACCTCGGGCTCGGCGGCAGACAATGATGAGCCAACCATTACCACCATCCCAGCAAATCCAGCATGGACAGTCGCCAAAAGTACCGCGTCGGTGCCGGTTAACGCGGGCGATACACTGGTCTACAACTTTTTAGTCGACAATACCGGTAACGTGAGTATTGGCTCAGTGTCTTTGTCCGACCCAAAATGTGCAAGCGCACCGGAATTACAAAGCGGTGATAACAACAATAATGGTTTGTTGGATCCAACCGAAGTATTTTTGTACAGCTGTGATTCGATTGGCGTAAGCCAAATAGAATTAAATGCAGGCTTTGTTGAGAACAGTGTCGTGGTCTCAGGTAATCCGTCTAATGGGGCATTACCAAACGCAGAAACCACGATTCAAACGCCGATCGCTCCGGCCGCAGCCCTAAGCTTACAAAAGTCAGTTGTCACCGGGTCGCCTTCGCAAGCGTTTGGCGAAAACCCAGGCATCACCGATCTCAACGACACCATAAGCTACGAGTTAAGCTTAACCAATGACGGCAATGTCACATTAACTAACCCGGTTGTCACAGACAATGGCCCATCGTTTAACGGCGTAGCCGGTCAAGGCACAATCAGTCCAATCACGTGTCCAAGCCCGATTGCGCCGGGGCAGACGGTGTTATGCAGCTATATTTATACGCTAAGCAGCCAAGCAGACATCGATAACGCGATACAAGGCGGTGCCGACAGCATAGAAAATACGGCTCAAGTGTCTGCTCAGTTGCCTGGTGGTGGCACGGTCGATTCAAACCCGAGTAGCGCACTGGCAAGCATCGTTAACGAGGCAGAGCTTGAAGTGCTAAAAACCTTAGTCGATGTGCAAATGACGGGGCCGGATAACGAAAGCGTAGTCACCGATACCGTTACCTATCGAATTGTTACCGCTAATACAGGCAATGCCACCATTGCGAATGTATTGGTCAGCGATCAATTAGCCGGAGTGGTTTTGGTTTGCGATGCCGCTACTGAAGCGGGTCAGGCCTTTAGCAACGGGGCATCAAGCCTTGAACCTGGTGACGAAATTGTTTGCACGGCGACGTATGATTTACGGCAAGATGATTTGAACGCTGGGCAGGTCATCAATACTGCCCAAGCTGTCGGCACCGACCCGAGCGGCGAGACAGTGTCTGACGTTTCAGAGCAAACGACTCCGATCACACAAAGTGCGGCGGTGTCACTGGTGAAATCAGCTACCGTACCGCCGAATGTGCCGCCCCAAGTTGGCGACCAGGTTACGTATACCTTTGAGTTGAGCAATACTGGCAACGTCTCTCTTAGCGACCCGCAAGTTGCTGATCCAAATTGCGGTGCGGACCCGTTAGTGCAAGACAGTGCCAGCTCTAACGCGGGCGACATTAATCCGGCAAACGGACTGCTCGATCCTCAAGAAGTCTGGGTTTTCAGTTGTGTTTATTCAGTCGATCAAGGCGATATTGATGCTGGCGGTGTGCTGAATGAAGCGCAGGGCAGTGGCACGCCACCTGCGGGTTCTGGCTTGCCCAACCCAACGAGTGACGCGAGCAGCTTTGCTGAGTTGCAACAAGAGGGCGGTATTGCGTTGGTCAAAATGGCCGGTGTGCCAACTGTGTTCGCCGGCGACCTTGTTGATGTGACCGACGTGGGCGACACCATCAATTATCAATTTACGGTAACGAATACCGGTAATGTCACTCTCAGTGATTTAACCCTGAGCGACCCGTTGATCACCGGTGCACCAAACAATCAAACCATTGTTTGTCAGGCCACCGTCTTGGATTCGAATGAAAGTACCACGTGCAGCGCAAGTTATACCGTAACGCAGGCCGATGTTGATGAAGGCATGGTTATGAACGTTGCGACTGCCACGGGAACACCGCCTGCGCCACCTGCTGGAACGCCAGCTTTACCCGCGCCGTCGGGTTCGAGCAGCGCATCGGTCGGTATTCAAGGCGCGCCGCGTTTGGACGTTCTCAAAGAGGCAGATCCGATAGACGACCAAATACGCGCTGGCGATGAAATTAATTATCAGTTTACGATTACCAACACCGGTAACACCTCGATTGATAATGTGATTCCGCTAGATAACGGCCCAAGTTTCAATGGGCTAAGCGGCACCAATAGCCTTTCTGCTTTTATTCCTGAGTCAGCTGATCTAGCGCCCGGCGAATCTCGAGTGTTCACGGCGATCTACATTGTCAGCCAAGTCGATTTAGACAATCTAGCGGCGGCTCCCGACACCACTGAAGGCATTTTTAATAGCGCGTCAGCTGATGGTGAACCTGCCAATGGCAACCTTGCGCCAGTCGTGCCAAGCACGGTTGAGACGGGCATTGAGCCGATACCCGCTCTAGAACTCATTAAGTCCTCGGTTGCACCGACTCCAGCAAGCGCAGGTGCCCAAGTTATTTACAACTTTAGCTTACAAAACGTCGGCAACGTGACTTTATCCAACGTACAGATAAGCGACGCAATGTGCCAAACACCGGGTTCGGTGCTGACCTTCGGAAGTGGTTTTACTGGTGGAGACAGTTTGCAGCCGGGTTTGCTTGATGTAGACGAGACTTGGACATTCAGTTGTTCATACACGCTAACTCAAGCCGATATCGATGCAGGCACGGTACAAAATACGGCCACAGCGCAAGGCACAGACCCGGGCGGAAACACCACGCAAGACGTCTCGGATTCAAGTAATGCACAAGACCAAGATCAAACGGGTAACGCTGATCCAACCAATACGACCCTAGTTAGAACCCCTGCTTGGACGGTAGACAAGCAAAGCAATTCTCAACCCGAACGTCAGGGCGATACATTGGTGTATTTATTTGTTGTGGACAACACCGGCAACGTAAGCATCAATAATGTGGTCGTTAACGACGCCAAGTGCGCGGCGACGCCTGAACTAATCGCTGGCGATATTGACGATAACTTGGTGTTAACACCGAATGAAGTTTGGACATTTCGATGTACGTCAATTGTCGTTACCCAAACCGAAGTCAACGCAGGGCAGGTCGACAATAGCGTCACTGTGTCTGGAACGCCGCCAGCGGGCACCAGTTTGGATAACATTGAAGGCCAAAATAGTGTGCCCATCGCAGCTGACCCAGCACTGAGTTTTGAGAAAACCGCCTCGGCCCCAACCGTGGGTAATGGCGAATTGACGACGGCAGCCGACGAAGGCGACATCATCACCTATACGTTTAACGTCACTAATACGGGCAATGTGACGCTTGATAACGTAAGTATTAACGATTCAGGCCCCACCTTTGGTTCGACTGCTGCCTCTAATGCACTGGGGCCGATCACCTGTGCACTCACTCAATTACAGCCAGATCAAAGCACGACGTGTAGCGCCGAGTATGTGCTAGATCAAGCCGACATTGATGCCGCGATTGCTGCCGGTCAAGACAGTATCAGCAATAGCGCGAGCGCCAGCGCCGATACCCCAAATAATGTATCAGTGGATTCACCTAGCGACGATGCGAGTACTAGCATTGAATCGCAGCCCTCGCTTGATTTACGTAAAACGGCGTCGGCTCCATCGGTTAATCAAGGTGCGAATGATCAGATTACCGATCCCGGTGATCAAATTAGCTACTCGATCGTTATCACCAACACCGGCAATAGCACGGTCTCGCTAGTAAACGTGATCGACGATAATGCTGATTCACTAAATTGCCCTGGCTTTGTATTAGGAACAGATTCATTGGCGCCAGGTGAAGTCCTCTCTTGCACCGCTTTGTATGCCCTTGTGCAAGATGATTTTAATACCGGTTCGGTCACTAACCTTGCCAGCGTAAACGGCGTCGACCCGTTTAATTCGGTGGTCGAAGCCGAAGACGAAATCACCACGGGCTTAACCGTGCGAACCTCTATCTTGTTGGTGAAATCCGTAGACGATTCCGATTTGAGCGACCCTGTCGAGTCGGGCGATACGCTTACCTACAGTTTTGAATTGACGAACACAGGCAACGTTACGCTAAGCGATACAAATATCGTTGACCCGCAATGCCCGAATACGCCGTTGATCTTTGGCAACGGTTTTGATGGCGGTGACCTAAACGGCAATGCCTTGCACGACGCCGGCGAAACGTGGATGTTTTCTTGCGTGTTCGAGCTTGATCAGCCGTTTGTCGATCAATTGGCAGCCGGCAATGGCATCATCGATAACATTGCCACCGGGAATGGGCTGCCGCCAAGAAACTCAGGTCTTACTGCCCCCAGCAGCACAGCCAGCACCATTGTGAGCGATTTACAAACCGAGGCGAGTATCGCACTGGAGAAGTCAGGCAGTCTGCCTACTCAATCTGGGGGTACCGCTCCCGATACGTTCTCAATAGCTGGGCAAGACACGATTACCTACACTTTTGAGGTCGTTAATACGGGCACTACTACCTTGAATAATATTGCCATCGATGATCCCTTGATCGACGACGCTGGCGGGTCAGTTGTGTGCGATGACACGACATTGAACCCGCAGTCATCTGGCACCGTACCGTTTGAAACGACTTGCACCGCTACTTATACCTTAACGCAGAATGACATCAATACAGGCTCGGTCAGTAATACTGCGACGATATCCGCAGATGCTCCGCCGAATGTACCGGCTCCATCGGGATCTGCCAGTGCCATGGTTGGCGTGACGCCTGCACCAAATCTTGAAATTGAGAAAGTGGTGCAAACCCCACTCAGTGCGCCAGTTGCCGTTAACGACACGATCACCTATCAATTTACCGTGACGAACACCGGTAACACCAGCATGGCTGACGTCATGCCATTGGATGCAGGGCCATTGTTTAATGGCATTGCGGGTACTAATAGTTTGTCAGTGTTTAGCCCGCTAATGGTTGATTTAGAACCAACAATTAGCCAAGTGTTTACGGCCACGTATCCTGTTAGCCAAATCGATATCGACCGTATCGCTGCGAGCGACGACCCATTAACAGCTGTTGCGAACAGTGCGACAGCCGATGGCACACCGGCAAACGGCAGCCTGCCTGCCATCCCTGCGAGCTCAGCTGAAACTGGCGTAGATTTAAACCCATCATTAGAGTTGATTAAAACTTCGGTCGCACCAACGGCGATCGCCGCGGGCAGTTTGATTCGGTACAACTTCAGCCTGATGAACAACGGCAATGTATCGATCAGTAACCCGGTGATTAATGACTCAATGTGTCAATTGCCAGGGCCAGTTCTTGGCCTCAACAGCGGTTTTACCGGCACCGACCAAGATCAACTAGGTGTTCTTGATGTTGGTGAGACTTGGACTTTTGCGTGCGACTACCGCATCGAGCAGGCAGACATCGACAACGGCTCTGTTAGCAATAGTGCGATAGCCGTAGGCCAATTGCCGAATGGCGATGACATTAATGACACCTCCGACAGCGCTAATCCGGGCGATCCAGATAATGGCGACAGCGATCCAACCTTGACGAGTTTGCCGGGTACGCCGAACTGGGCGGTCGAAAAATCTTCCACGTCCTTACCGACCCAAGCGGGCGATACCTTAGAGTACGAATTTCGAGTAACGAATCTCGGTAACGTCAGTATCGGTAACCCTCAACTGATTGACGATAAGTGCGCAAGCCCAATCGTGCTTGACGCGACGACAGACATAAACGGTGATAATTTGATCAGCCCAGCTGGACAAAATGGCGCCCCGGCTGCCGAAACATGGTTATACCGTTGTACCTCGATTGAAGTTACTCAACTCGAAGTAAACATGGGGCAGGTCGACAACCAGGTTGATATTACCGGCAGCGTTAACAATGGTGTTTTACCGCCAATTATGGGCGAGAACTCAGTGCCGGTTCCACGCAGCCCATTGATGAGCCTAGCCAAAACCGCTGGCACTCCAACACAAAATGCCGATGGCAGCTTTAGCCAACCCTTTGACTTTGCATTGCTCAATGCGGGCAACGTGACCTTGAGCAATGTCAGCATTAGTGATGATTTTGCTGCCCAATTCGGTGCCTGTTTTATTGATTTGCAAGAGCCGGGCGCAGTGTCTATCAACGATGTGGCTCCTCTTGCCGACTCAACCGGCGAAGCGCTGGCCACCTTACCGATGGTTGCGACGGTTGTCAGCTTGGAGCCCGGCGACACCCTTAATCTTACGGGTTTGGTTGCCCAATTTGATGTGAATGCCGAAGGCTGTGTTTTCCCCGATCCGGCTGCGAACTCTGCGAACGCGGTTGCGCAATCGTCAGCTGGCCCGATTGAAGATAATTCGGATAACACCAGTGACCCCGCTGATGGAACTCCGAACGATGGCGGTACACCAACTCCATTTACGCCGCCGGTACCGACACCAGAGATTGGTTTGTCCAAAGCGGCGGCTGTGCTAATGGTTAATCAAGGGTTTACCTTTGATGCCGAGTATCGTTTGCGCTTGCAAAACACCGGTAACGTAAATGTGAATAATCTCGAATTGTTCGATGACATCGAATCTCAATTGGGCGATTTGTTTGACCCTTCTACCGCAAGCGATCCGGAAACTGGCGTTATCTCGCCGATTGAAATCTCGATTATTAATGACGCGGCCCCATTGAATATTGTGCTGCCGGCAGCCAATGACAACTATACTGGCGGGGCAGAGAATTTGTTTGCCGACAGCTCCGGTGTGCTCGGAGTTGGTGATGTGATTGAAGTTCGCTTTAGTGTGCGCATTGACCCGACTCGACAACTTCCTTTACCAGAAGCCTTCGAGAATACTGCGCAAGCCCAAGCCTCATCGCCTGCGGGGCAAACCATTAACGATTTATCTAATGATGGTTTAGACCCTACGCTGGGCGCAGGAGGGGATGGTGATCCTACGATAATTACTCTAGACGACGTTAGCGCCTTGCCAATCAGTTTAGGCCAATTTTCAAGTGAGGCGCTCAGCAACGAGGCGCTCAGCAACGAGGCGCTCAGTGGCGGAGGCTTCCGCTTACGATGGCAAACTCAAACGGAGGTCTCGAACCTAGGCTTTAATGTCTATGGCCGAGTCGACGGTGAATGGCAGCGACTTAATAATTCTGTGATTGCTGGCCAAGGCGATTCGATCGAACTAAACGAGTATCAGTTTGATGTGGTCGGCAACTATCGATTCTTTGCTCTAAGTGATATCGACGGGTTTGGCAGTGAGACCTTGCATGGGCCCTTTGCCGCTGGGCAAATTTATGGTGCCAGCCCAGCAACCACTCAAACCGACTGGCAAGATGCGATTCTACGACGTAAGTCAAAACAGCGGGACAGTGAGCAACAACGGCGGCTACAAATGCTGGAACGAAACGAACAGCGTCGCCAGCGCCGTGCTGCGGGAGACCAATAATGCGATCTACTAAATTGCTCAACATCTTCAAGCCCATTGGCTTGTTTTATTTCACCGCATTGCTTTGGTCACATGCCGCGTTGGCGGAGCCATTAATCAATATTGAAGTGCAAGAAACAGCGATGCATGAAGTGAGCTTCGCCGATCTGATTGATTTTGGCTTGGACATTACGGGCGAGCCGATCGCCGATGTCGCCCTGACCAATCAAGGTCAGGCGGTGGCAATAGAAATCACCGGCAGTACTTTGAACCCAAATGTAATGGGCCAGGGCGCGTCGATCCGCTTTTTGGGCGAGGCCATCGACACCTTGTACACAGGCACGAATGTTTATACCTTGCATCTTAATCGTGATCTGGTAGCGCGAATTGAAGCCATTGAGTACTCGGTTTCGCCGCGAGCTCCTTTTGCCAGTAGTTACCTGGCTAAGAAACGGTTTGCACCACAACAGGCTTACAGTTTTACCTCGCCAAACGACCAAGACCCTTGGTATGCAAAACGCATAGCGGCCTTAGATGCGCCGCAGCAAGAACGTGTCGATATGCGTTTGGATGATATGTTGCCGGGCGGCAATTCTGGCTCGCTTAAGGCAAAGCTCAAGGTTGATGTGTGGGGCGCGTCGAATATGCCGGGTTCCGACACGGATCATCATATTCGCGTGTCAATCAATGGCCAAGCGGTTGCTAGTAAAGTCTTCGATGGTTTTGAGCGCCAAGTTATTTCCAGCGAAGTGAATAATCTTCAAATTGGCAATAATGTGGTTTCACTCGAGCTACCGCTGGATCAAGGTGAGCGTTTTGACGCAGTTAATCTTGATGCGATTGAAATCAGTTACCCGCGCGCGTTTATAGCCCAAAACAACGAATTGATGTTTACGTCGCGATTTAAAAAGTTTCGTGTGCGCGGCTTTGAACAAAAAGAGATATCGGTTTACAGCCGCGATTCGCAATCGATACAACGCATTGAGAACGCATCCATCGTGGGCCGCTGTCCAGATCGAGGCGACTGTGGGGTTGATTTCGGCGGCTCAGGCCAAGTAACTGATTACTACGTCGTAGCCGATAGCCAGTTTAGATCTCCGACACTTCGTTACTTGCCTTTAGATGAAGACATTCGCTCGGGCAGTGCAGAGTACCTAATTGTCACGCATCCCGATTTTATCGCTCAAGGTGGTGAAGTCGATCAACTAGGGCGTTTGGTCGATTCTCTTGAAGAAACCTTTTCAAGTGTTGATGTGGTTGATGTGGAACAAATCTATGCCCAATTCGCCAATCACGTCTTCGACCCCTTGGCGATACAACGTTATTTGCAGTTCGCCCAAGAGCAACGTGCAACCCAGTTTGTCTTATTGGTCGGTGGTGATATCTATGATTATCGTGATTTTGAAAACCAAGACGCACAAAGTTTCATACCCTCCTTGTACGTAGCCACCGACGACTTAATTCGGTTTGCGCCGGCGGATGCGAAATACGTTGATTTCGATAACGACAATGTACCGGACATGCCCATAGGTCGCCTGCCTGTGCGAAGTATGGGCGAGTTGAAGGTGTTGATTGATAAGCGCGAGACCTATCTCGGGCGCGATTATCAACAAACCGCGGTGTTTGCTGCCGACCGTTTTAGCGATATCGAGCAATACAGTTTTACCCTAGACGCTGAACGCATTCGCAACGACTACTTTCCGACATGGAACGTTGCCGCGGCTTATATCGATGAAATTGGCAGTCGCGACGCCCGTGATTTGATTCGTAATTCGATCAATAACGGAGTTTCACTGACGTCATTTTTTGGTCACTCCTCGACCAACCAATGGAGCTTTGATGGTTTGTTTACCGGTTTTGATGCCGCTAATTTGCAAAATTCAGGCAAGCCAACAATTGTGACTCAATGGGGTTGTTGGAACACGTATCACGTGAACCCGAATGAAGATTCTATGGGCCACCAGTTCTTAATGACAGGCGACCGCGGCGCGGTGGCCGTAATGGGCGCGACGACCTTGACCTCAGCTCACCATGAGCGCTTGCTTGCGGATTTGGTTTACAAAGAGTTGGCAAGCGGCCTCACTTTAGGAGAGGCCATTACCAAGGCAAAAGCCGAGTTGGCGAAATCGATGCCAGACGCGCTTGATGTATTGCTAGGTTGGAATTTACTCGGCTCGCCTGAGCTGACCTTATAGCTCGTCGTTGGATCATTGATAGGCGCGAGTTGATCAACCAAAAAGCCGAGCTGAACTCTTACGCTTGGCGTTTTAGGCTCAGCTCGCTTTTTTCATCTTGAGTAAAGGCCCTAGATAATGGCCTGTAAAAGATCCTTTGGTTTTGGCCACTTGTTCTGGTGTGCCCTCGGCCACGATGCGCCCGCCGCCATTGCCACCTTCGGGGCCAAGGTCAATGATCCAGTCGGCTGTTTTTATCACGTCAAGATTATGTTCGATCACCACCACCGTGTTGCCGTGATCACGCAGGGTATGCAGCACCTCAAGCAATTGGCGAATATCATGAAAATGTAGGCCAGTGGTTGGTTCATCTAAAATATACAAGGTGTTGCCGGTATCTCGCTTAGAGAGTTCTCGGGCAAGTTTGATGCGTTGAGCTTCGCCGCCCGACAGAGTAATCGCGCTCTGGCCCAGCTTAATGTAGCCAAGACCGACCGACATAAGCGTTTCGAGTTTTCGATGAATGTTTGGTACAGCGCTGAAGAAATCGGTGGCGTCTTCAATGGTCATATCCAGCACATCGTGGATGTTCTGACCTTTGTAACGAATGTCTAGGGTTTCGCGGTTATAGCGCTGGCCTTTGCACACATCACAGGCCACGTAGATGTCGGGCAAAAAGTGCATTTCCACTTTGATCATCCCATCGCCTTGACAGGCTTCGCAGCGCCCACCTTTAACGTTAAACGAGAAGCGCCCCGGTTTATAACCTCGTGCACGGGCCTCTGGCGTGCCCGAAAATAATTCTCGAATTGGCGTAAACAGCTGTGTATAGGTGGCTGGGTTTGATCTCGGTGTGCGCCCAATTGGGCTTTGGTTAATATCAACGATTTTGTCGACTTGTTCTAAGCCGTGGATACTTTCATGCGGCGCGCATTCGACTTGGCTCTTATTAATTTTACGAGCAGCAGCAGGATAAAGCGTATTATTAATCAACGTGGATTTACCTGATCCCGATACACCGGTAACGCAAGTTAAAATGCCGAGCGGAATGTCTACCGTCACCTCTTGCAGGTTATTACCAGATGCCTTTTTGATCTGTAATGTTTTACCTTTTTCGCCTGAATGGCGTTTAGCGGGCAGGGCGATTTGCTCTTTGCCAGATAAAAAACGGCCGGTGAGCGACTCACTATTACTCTTGATTTGATCAATCGTACCTTGGGCAACGATCTTGCCGCCATGGACTCCGGCGCCTGGGCCAATATCGACAATGTAATCTGCGTGATGCATGGCGTCTTCATCGTGCTCAACCACAATCACGGTATTGCCTAGGTCGCGCAGATGCGTCAGCGTCTTGATTAAACGATCGTTATCTCGTTGGTGTAAGCCAATTGATGGCTCGTCCAACACATACATAACACCGACCAAGCCTGAGCCGATTTGCGAGGCAAGCCTAATGCGCTGAGCTTCGCCACCTGAGAGTGTTTCCGCTGAGCGATCCATGCTCAGATAATTGAGCCCAACGTTCACTAGAAAACCCAAACGGTCGTGGATTTCTTTGACGATTTTGTCGGCGATTTCGGCTCGATTTCCTGTTAGCGAGAGAGTATCAAAGAACGCGAGTGCGTCGCCAATAGAGCGCTCGACAATTTGGTTAATGCTAGTGTTGTTGATAAAAACGTTGCGGGCTTCCAAACGCAAGCGCGTGCCAGAACAATCTGGGCAGCGGTGGGTACTAACAAACTTGGCCAATTCCTCGCGCACGGTGTTGGATTCGGTCTCATGATAGCGCCGCTCCATATTTGGGATAATGCCTTCCCAGGAATGATGTCGTGTAACGCCTTGGCCCTTGTGGCGCATGTAACTAAATTCAATCGTCTCATCACCGCTGCCATATAAGAGTTTTTCTCGCTGTTTTTTGCTCAGCGTATTTAATGGTTCGTCAACTGAGAAGCCATAATGAGTCGCCACGTTTTGCAGTAGGCGAAAGTAAAATAGGCTGCGGCTATCCCAGCCTTTGACCGCCCCTTGGGCTAGGCTTAAACCATCATCGAAGATCAGACGATCGGGGTCGAAATACTGCTTATTGCCTAAGCCATCACAAGAGGTGCAGGCGCCCACTGGGTTGTTAAACGAGAATAAGCGCGGCTCCAATTCGCTCAAGCTGTAACCGCAGTGTGGGCAGGCGTAGCGCGACGAAAATACTAATGTTTGTTCGGCTTGATCCTCTGTTGCCAGCACTAACACCTCGGCCACACCTTCGGCCAGCTCAAGCGCGGTCTCAAATGATTCGGCCATGCGCTGCTCGTTGCCTTCTTTGATGACCAAGCGATCAATGATCACATCAATGTTGTGCTTGAAATTCTTTTTCAAACTCGGCGGTTCTGATAAATCTATTACTTGGCCATCTACTCGGGCGCGCACGAAACCTTGTGCGTACATGCTTTGTAACAAATTGGCGTGTTCGCCTTTACGGTCTTTGACTACCGGCGCCATCAGCATGACTTTGCTGCCAGTCGGTAAGTCCATGGTTAGGTCTACCATTTGGCTCACTGTTTGCGCTTCGAGTGTCACATTGTGATCCGGGCAACGAGGGTCACCAACGCGGGCAAACAAAAGCCGCAAATAATCGTATATCTCAGTGATGGTGCCAACCGTAGATCGGGGGTTGTGAGAGGTGGCTTTTTGTTCAATCGAAATCGCTGGCGATAAACCCTCTATCACATCGACATCGGGCTTTTCCATCAAAGACAGAAATTGACGCGCATAAGCAGATAAAGACTCCACGTAGCGACGCTGGCCCTCGGCGTAAATCGTGTCAAACGCAAGGCTCGACTTCCCAGAGCCAGACAAGCCCGTAATTACAATGAGTTTGTCTCGTGGTAATTCCAGATCTATGCTCTTGAGGTTGTGCGTACGCGCACCTCGAATGGTAATTTTTTCTAACACGGGGATCGCTATTTGAAGGTTTTTACAGCTAATTTACGGCTAAGCAGCCGTTCGCTTTTCTGCTATTAGACGCAGACACAAGCTGGTAATATACGACCGCCTTCATCAAAGTGACATCATTTTTTCGTCTAGTTTAAAAAATAATTACTTTGATCTAAATACATGAGCAAAACCCTAGCCAAGCGAGCTGACACCAGTGGCACGTAATACGATAAATCACTCCCGTTTTAATAGCTTAGAAAGGCGAGCCGTGGTCACCTTGGCGGGCGTTTATGGCCTACGTATGTTTGGTCTATTTTTAATCCTGCCGGTATTGGCGGTTTACTCGCAAGAACTCGACGGTGCCACGCCGTTTCTAATGGGCATTGCTTTAGGTGTTTATGGCATTAGCCAAGCGGTATTCCAGATTCCCTTTGGATTTTTGTCTGATCGCTATGGCCGAAAACCATTGATCGTATTCGGTTTAACGCTGTTTATTTTGGGCAGCTTGCTTGCTGCCTTAGCGGATACGATTACTGGGGTCATCTTGGGGCGCGCCTTACAAGGGGCCGGTGCGATCGCCGCAGTCGTATTGGCGCTGACCAGCGATTTGACTCGCGAAAATCAGCGTACTAAAGCAATGGCTATCATTGGGATGAGCATTGGCTTCGCTTTTATGCTGGCGTTGATTGCCGCTCCGGTTTTGGCGTCGATTATCGGTGTGCGCGGTTTATTCGTTATGACCGCCATGCTGGCTGCGGCTTCGATTGTCGTCGTGGTTAAGCTTATCCCTACGCCTCATCGAGTGCGCAATTTAGATGTCAAAGCCAAGCCGTCTACAATGTGGCCCTTATTGAAAAACCGAGATCTCAGTCGGCTCAACCTCGGGATATTCATCTTGCATTTTGTGCTGACCGCGATGTTTGTTGCCATCCCAATTGAGATGGTTGAGCAGCTCAGTTTGCAGACGGGCGCTCACTGGCAGGTTTATGTGCCAGCGCTCGGGATTTCAATTGTGTTGATGATTCCATTGGTAATAGCCTCGTCGCGTCGCCGTTGGACAATGCGCGTCTTTTTAGGGGCTGTTTGTATTTTACTATTCGCCCAAATTCTACTGATGCGCGGCGCAAGCACCGTGTCGGGCATGATCCTAAGTTTAACGGTGTTTTTCTGGGGTTTTAACCTACTGGAAGCTATGTTGCCCTCGCTCGTCTCACGCATAGCTCCAGCGGCGACTAAGGGCTCAGCCATGGGTGTTTACAACACATTTCAGTTCTTAGGTGTGTTTTTTGGCGGTATGGTTGGTGGCTTGATGTATGGCCAATTCGGTGTTGAGGCAGTCTACCTTATTGCCGCGTTGGCTTTGTTGGTGTGGATCATCGTGCTCTACCGCAGTAAGGCACCAAGGCTGCTCGACGGCTTAGCCGTGTGTGTTGCTTCTGGTGTTGATGCCGCTCGATTTCTTGAAGTTGATGGTGTTGAAGAAGCGGTAGTGGTGTCTGATGACGGCATGGCTTATCTTAAAATAGACCCAGATCAATTTAACTGTTCTGACATAGACGACTTGATTGTTCAGGCCCAGTAATACGCCTGCAGGTCTTTGCGGATAGCTCATCAGCAAGTAAACTACTTATATTATTTTAATGTCGCGGCGCAGCCGCAGTTACGGAGATTCAAATGGCACGAGGTGTTAACAAAGTTATTTTGGTTGGTAATTTGGGCAACGATCCCGAAGTTCGTTATGCCAATAATGGTTCAGCGATCGCCAATCTCAGTGTCGCAACATCGGAAAGTTGGAAAGATAAAAACACAGGCGAACAACAAGAAAAGACCGAATGGCATCGAGTGGTGATGTTTAATCGGCTTGGTGAAATTGCCGGTGAATATTTGCGCAAAGGCTCTAAAGTCTATGTCGAAGGCAAATTGCAAACACGCAAATGGCAAGATCAAAGCGGTCAAGATCGCTACACCACTGAAATTGTCGCGAATGAAATGCAAATGCTTGATTCGCGCGGCGACTCAATGGGCCAGGGCGGTGGCGGTGGCTATCAATCTGCGCCGCAACAGCAAGCGCCAGCAAATCAAGGTGGTTATAGTAAGCCGGCTCCAGCGGCACAACCTGCACCAGCCAACGACTTTGATGACGACATACCGTTCTAAAAAGTACCTCAGTTGAAACTGTAAAGAAATTAATCTAAGCCCCTGTTATTCAGGGGCTTTTTCTTTTGCTGGTCAGTAATCAGCGAAATCAATTGCAGTGCCAATGATTGTGTTAGGCAGCCACCTGCATATTCTCGTAACGCACTTGAGGTAAACTTTGACTATGGAAAATCTCGAACACATCGACGTGTCGCTCGCCGACCATGTTGCCCTAATTACCCTAAACCGACCCGATCATGCCAATGGAATGAATCTGGCTTTGGCCAAAGAGCTCGTTAGCGTGGCTGAGTTCTGTGACTTTAACTCACAAGTAAAGGCTGCAGTAATTACTGGCGAAGGCCGATTTTTCTGTGCTGGCGGTGATCTAAATGCGATGCATTCCGGCGAATCGAGCCCGGGACAAACTGTTCGGGCAATCGCTGATCATTTACACAAGGCCATCGCCATTTTTGCGCGAATGCAAGCGCCTTTGATATCCGCTGTTAATGGTACGGCGGCCGGAGCCGGATTTAGTCTAGCCGTCGCTTCAGACATGTGTGTGACTAGCGATAAGGCTAAGTTCACCATGGCCTACAGCAATGTGGGTTTGAGCCCCGACGGCAGTTCTACGTTCTTTCTGCCGCGCTTAATCGGCTTGCGAAAAGCACAAGAATTAATGCTAAGCAATCGAGTGCTAGACGCTCAAGAAGCGTTGGCTTGGGGGCTAGTTAATAAGGTCGTTGAATCGCAGGAAGTAGTTGAGCAAGCAATGATAATAGCCAAACAGCTCGCCAGCGGGTCACTGGCTTCAAACGGCGCGATAAAAACGCTTTTAGCCGCGAGTTTTGATAATGGTCTAGAGACGCAAATGGAGCTTGAGAGCAGAACCATTGCTCAATGCGCTAACTCGGCTGATGGTCGCGAAGGCGTGGCGGCCTTTATAGAAAAACGAAAACCAAAATTCAGCTAAACCCTAACCTTTCAGAACAATCCTAACACTTAGAAAAACCTTAACATTTAGCAAAACCCTAACGATGAAATATAAAGCTCCTTTTTCTTTATTTAGTTTTACCATTCTTATTTTGTTGGGCTGGAATTCGAGTTCTGCACATGCCAATCAGTCGCAGGCAGAGGCAGTGGTCGACCAAAGCCCGGTGGTAGTAGGGCGGTTCCCAATCAAAGAAGCCAAGCCAGCCGACTATATTGGCCTTATAGAATTGCCCGAAGGCTTTCAAATTGACGTTTTTAGTGATCAAGTACCTGGTGCGAGATCAATGACACTTGCCAAGAATGGCACCGTATTCGTTGGCACGCGTGGTCGCAATGGCGATCCTGAGCGTCGGGGTGATGTTTATGCCGTGCGCGACACGGATCAAGACATGGTGGCCGACGAAGTGATCACTGTGGCCCGCGACTTGTTCATGCCAAACGGGGTAGCCATGCGCGGGGATGCCTTATTCGTGGCTGAACCTAATCGAGTATTGCGATACGACAATATCGAAGCAAAGTTGGCTGAACCGCCGAAACCAGTTGTTATTAACGAATCCTTCCCCAGCGATATTCATCATGGCTGGAAGTACATTGCGTTTGGGCCTGACGATCGCTTGTATTTGCCGGTCGGAGCGCCATGCAATATTTGCGAATCCAGCGACGAGTACGCCGTGATTAATAGTATTGCGGCCGATGGCAGCGATAAGCGAATCGAAGCATTCGGTATTCGCAATACCGTCGGCTTCGATTGGCATCCGGTCACCAAGGAACTTTGGTTCACTGATAATGGTCGAGATCTCTGGTCTGACGATATGCCGCCGGAGGAACTCAATAGAGTAAGCCAGCGTGGCCAGCATTTTGGCTATCCCTATGAATACGGGAAGGGCCACAGAGATAATGTATTTGAGGCGCCCGACATCGATTTTGAGGATGCCGCACTCGAGCTGCCACCGCATACCGCGCCCTTGGGAATGAAATTTTATACGGGCGATATGTTTCCTGTGGAATATAAAAATGCCGCGCTCATTCCTCATCATGGAAGTTGGAATCGAGCTGAGCCGGCCGGCTACTACATCAGCCTTGTTAAAGTCGAAGGCGGTATCGCGCAAGACATGACCATTTTTGCCCAAGGCTGGTTGCAAGGCAAAGTAAATTGGGGACGGCCAACCGATATCTTACAAATGCCAGATGGTTCGATTTTGGTTTCCGACGATCAAGCCGGCGCGATTTATCGGATTAGTTACGCGGCGCAAGCGAATGCGCAATAGCATTAAAGTTCAAA
>CALAKU010000079.1 GCA_937922925.1 uncultured Arenicella sp.
TAGAGCTGTGAGCGCGGAAGTTCAAAGGTGACGCCTGCCGCTAAAGCGCTGATGCTGTCTTCTAGGTCGGTGTCAAATAAAGTATCGCCTTCAAGCTCGAATCGGCTGGCTTGAAAAAACAAGATGCCCAGTTCTAAGCTCGCCGTTAAGGCGAAGCCATCGGTATCAACGTCAACGCCGATGCCCTCAGAATTGACTTCGAGCGAGCCGCTAGTGACAAACTCTGCTTCAACATAAGTAAAGCTAGGGCGTTTCGCATAAACATTGCCGCTCAGAGCAAAGCTGATTAACAATAAGCTCAGTAAGTTGACTTTTCTTTTCATGGGTAAACTCTTTATGGAACTATTTTCTAGTTATCTTGGTTTATAGATCTATTGGGTATTTTCTTTTTTCTAACTCGGTATCGGCATCTACTTTCAAGGCCCGCGTTATTAGTTTGATCTAGACCTGCACCGATTTTTACTTGCGAATGTTTAAGTAGGTAGATAATACGTTAAAAACAAGGTTTAGCCGGATTAAACTTCATTATACTAAGGATTCATATTGTGAGCCGCGAATGCAAAACCCAAGCCACTTATAGTGAATTCAAGCACGACTAATTTAACCGCAGATGCCCATGACAACGATGACAGCGTTAGTGCTGAGACCGCACGCAAATACATCGTTATAGAAGGGCCAATCGGAGTTGGAAAATCCAGCTTGGCGAAAAAGCTAGCAGCCTCGTTTGATTCTTCGCCGCTGCTGGAAAAACCGGCAGAAAACCCTTTCTTGGAACGATTCTATAAATCGCCCAAGCGCTACGCCTTGCCAACGCAACTGTTCTTTTTGTTTCAACGAGTTCGCCAATTAAGTCACTTAAAGCAAGAAGACCTGTTCAGCCCCGGGCGAGTCGCCGACTTTATGTTGGAAAAAGACCCATTGTTTGCGCAGATTACGCTGGATGACGACGAGTTTCGTTTGTACCAAACCGTATTTAGTAATCTGACCATTGATCGTTTACAGCCCGACCTTATGATTTACTTACAGGCGCCGGTCGAAGTTCTGCAGCAACGCATTAAGAAACGGCGCATCAAATACGAACAGGCCATTGAATCGGGCTACCTGCAAAAGCTCAGTGACGCTTACACCACGTACTTTCACAACTATAGCGAGACACCTCTTTTGATCGTGAACGCCGCCGAGATCAATCCGATAGACAATCCGGCACATTATTCTGCGCTGGTTCGACAAATTGATCGAATACAAGCAGGTAAGCATTTTTTTAACCCGCTCGCGTTATAATATTGATAGAGACATCTCAACTTGGGGCAAGCATGGCCGTTACAGTAACCACACTCAAAAAGATGAAAGACGCCGGTGACAAGATTACCTGGCTCACCGCTTACGACTACAGTTTCGCGCATGCCGCAGACCAAGCTGGCATTGACTCAATTTTAGTCGGCGATTCACTAGGAATGGTCATACAGGGTCATGAAACACCAATCCCCGTGACCATTGAGGACAGCTGTTACCATACTCAATGTGTGGCGCGTGGAGCGACCAATGCAATGATCGTTGGCGACCTTCCATTTGGCAGTTATCAAGTCAGTAAAGAGCAGGCGTATGCAAATGCCGTCAAACTAATGCAAGCCGGTGCACACACGATCAAACTCGAGGGCGGCGAATTACAGGTCGAGACGATCAAGTTTTTGGCCGAGCGAGGCATAGCGGTGTGCGCACACATTGGTTTAACGCCACAGTCGGTACATAAATTAGGGGGCTTTCGGGTTCAAGGACGGGGTGACGAAGCCCAGCGTTTGATTGATGACGCCATCGCGGTCGAAGAAGCGGGGGCCTTTGCTGTTGTGCTTGAGTTGGTACCTAAGACATTAGCGGCCGAGATTACCGAGCGCGTGGGTATCCCAACCATCGGCATTGGTGCTGGCCCTCAATGCGACGGGCAGGTGCTCGTATTACAAGACATGATTGGCGTATATCCTAAAAAAAGCCCTAAGTTTTCTAAAAACTTTTTGCAAGACGCCGATTCAATAGATGCCGCCATCGGGCGTTATGTCATGGACGTTAAATCGGGCGCATTTCCCGCTGCCGAACACAGCTTTAGCTAGGGCTTAGACGAGTTAATGTTTTGAATAAAGTCGAGAGAGTATCGTCCTTGCGCGCCGCCGTTGTTGCGGCTCGAAAAGCCAAAAAAACCATTGGCTTTGTGCCAACAATGGGCAATCTGCATGAAGGGCATCTTGAGCTGGTTCGAGTAGCGAAATTGCGTGCCGATTTTGTGGTGGTTAGTATCTTCGTGAACCCAACGCAATTTGGTAAAAATGAAGATTTTGATAACTATCCAAGCACGCCAGATGAAGACGCTCGTATGCTCGCCGAGCTGGGCACTGACGCATTATTCTTGCCATCGCAGGAAACCTTATATCCAGGTGAGATCAGTGAGCAGACCGTAGTTACCGTGCCAAAATTGGGCCAGCTTTACTGCGGAAAGGATCGCCCAGAGCACTTCGATGGCGTAACCACCGTTGTGAGTCGGTTGTTTAATATGGTGCAGCCAGATATCGCGGTTTTTGGCAATAAGGACTATCAGCAAATATCCATGATTCGCCGAATGGTACGCGACCTAGCCTATCCCATACAGATCGTTGGCGTTGAGACGGTGCGCAACGAAGACGGCCTTGCCTTGTCATCAAGAAATGGTTACCTAAGCGCGAAACAACTAAAGGCGGCGCCGGCATTGCAATCGACGTTAGTTTGGGCCGCACAAGAGTTATCTCAGCATAAAGCAGTCAAGTCAAAAGCCAGTGTCAAAGCAATTGAAAACGAGGCCAAAGCAAAAATAAAAAGCGCTGGGTTTAAGCCGCAGTATTTTACCGTTTGCCGACAAGTTGATTTAAAGCCCGCCAAAAAAGGGGATCAAGAGTTAGTTATTCTGGCAGCCGCACATCTGGGTAAAGCGCGCTTGATCGACAATATCGAAGTCTGCTTGGGCGAGGCTAAAAAATAGCGGCAAACCTCAACAGCTTTGATACCGATTTTGATATGGAATGTCCAAATAAAACTTTGGTTTTAAAAACGGTGATTCAGTCGCTCTAACTCAAACACAAGCATCAATGGCCTTATGACGCTGAAAAACAACGGACGTGATTTCAGGGTCCACGACTTGATCGATAAACAGATTGGTGACGGTTTGATTTATTATGTTCGCGCCTTCTTCGCATTGCCCCATTTTTAACAAGACAGCCCCATATAAGCTATTAGCAAAATAGGGCATCCACCGCGGCAAATCCTCATTGTTTGTAACTAGCTCAATCACGCTCTGCGCTTCATTAAACGCGAGATCGGTTTGCTGATCAGCTAAAAGTGCCTTGGCTAAACCCAGTTTTAAAGAGCCGACTTTAGCGGGTGTGACTTCGCGATATTGATACACCGATTGGATCGCCTCTTGGTAAAGATCTACCGCTAGCGCTCCATTGCCTGAGTTTGTTAGTGCATTAGCCATCTCCACTTTGGTAGATAAAACGACAGGATGATGATCAGGTAAATGATGTTCAGCAATGTCCAAAGCACTACGATATTGGCTAATTGAATCGCTGTGCTGATCCATTTTATCGGCCAATTTTGCCATCTCCAAAATGGTATAAAACACCTCAGACGATTCATTCCCAAATATCGTTTTTTGAGCTTGATAAACGTTTTGAAGAATGCTTCTGGCGCGTTGATGTTTGCCTTGATTTGATAAGTTGTTGGCTAAATTTCGACGAAGGCCAAGTGTAAAAACAGAATTTTCAGACGACAACTGCTGGGCTATCTCCAAGGCTTCCTCAACGAGAGCCGTTGCTCTTTCATAATCTTTTCCAAAACTGGCTAGATTAGCCTGTTGCGCTAGATGCCGCGCCAAATCAATGGTTGATGGTCTTGACGAGCGCATTAGTTCAATGGCTTCGACTAAGAGCAATCGTGATGAATCAATGCTTTGCTCAATAACGCTGGTCGACTGGGCGAGCTTAAGCAGTGTAGTCGCTAAGGTGGCTTGGTCTGTAATTGATCGATTTCTTTGGATTGCCAGAGAACTGGAAAATGCCTGATTTGCGTCTTCCCACGCTTGCAACTGTAAAAGCGCATCGCCAATAGTATTTAGTTTAGGCAGTTTTTGTTCTTGGGTTATAGACTCGTCAGCAAGTATCAAGCGATATTGCTGGCGCAAATTACTTACCGTCGCGTTGATCGAATCCTTGGTGCCGGATTTTGCTCCAGCGAGCAATGCTTGTTTGAATATGGTTTCCCTATTTAACGAATCCATTGGCGAGACGTCTTGATTTACTGATTTGTTAGCAACCCCGGAAACAGAACTGGTTAGAAAAGTCGCGATCACGACAAGAAACACTAACGATGTGCGCCACGTAGTTGAGTTGAAACTTCTCTGACTTTTTAACAGTGCTCGTATTGGTGAAGGTGATAACTGATCTGGCGCGGAGGGCCTCACAAAAGCGCTTGGTTTGATGAGAAGACTGTAGCCTTTTCCTCTGATGGTCTTTAAATATCTGGGCTTTTTGGCGTCGTCGCCTAACGCCTTGCGTATCAGGTTTATGTGGTGTGAAAGTGCACCTTTATCTCGGCAACCTTCATCGCTCCTACACAAAATTTGATGCAGATCGCTCCTCTCTACAAGTGCACCTGAGTGCTTAGACAGAAGCGTTAAAGCCTTCATTTGCCGAGTTGAAATATACGATTGTTGCCCAGACGGATCGGTAACTCTTGAGAGTTGAGGTTCAATGATCACCTCGCCCAGGCAGAATGGCGCGTTCTGATGTGCTTGTACCCCAGATTGTGTAGCCTCAGTCTGAATTTCATCGTTTCCTTTCATAATCAAAAGAATAGCGCGCTCTGTTTGTTTCTGTAAAGTTAAGCTTCAAGGTTGAGGCTAAGGGGAGAAGTGATTGAGAAACCGAGACTCAATCTTGTTTGTCGGTTTAAGCATTGGTCAAATCGCTGTTTCAAACAACAAACCGGCGCTGACCATGAGCAATCTGGCGCTGAAGGCCTAGTGATTCATCCCAAAACGAATATTGGCAGCAAAGACTCTGATTTGCATCTGCGCCAAGATCAAATACGAAATCCGCAAGAGGCGCTTAGCTATTTACAACGTTTAATAGCTAAAAACCAATTACAAAAGGCCCTGAGCAAAGCGGAACAGTCGATTCGACAATGGCCTTTTGATGTCGACTTATTATTGTTTGGTGCCCGATTAGCTCGCCACATCGGGCGCAGTCAGGCGGCTATGGAGTTGTTTAGCAGAGCCGAAAAAGCGGGCAGCATCGCGGCAGGGGCTGAACGCCAAAATCTAATTGATGAAGATGCGCCGTATTGGCATTTCAGGATGATGAATGACGAAGAGCGGAACCAGGCCTACGACAAAGCTCTCTCGGCTTATGTCGACAAGGATAAAACGGTTTTAGATATCGGCTGTGGAGCTGGTCTTTTGTCGATGATGGCAGCCAGAGCGGGAGCCAAGAAAGTCTACGCCTGTGAGGTGTCGGATATTCTCTATCACAAGGCGCAACAAATATTTAAAGCCAATGGGTTTGGTAAAAGCATTTACGCTTTGAACAAAGTGTCTACGAGTCTCGTGGCTGGTGATGATTTGCCGGGCAAGGTGGATATTGTGGTAGCTGAAGTGTTCGATACGGGCCTACTAGGTGAAAAAGCGCTACAGACCTTCGCCCACGCTCGTCGACATTTGTTAAAACCCGGTGGCAAGATACTCCCGGGCTCGGCGGTGGTAGAGGCGGTGCTAATCGACAGCAAGGCATTAAATCGACTGGTCAAAGTTCGCGACTGTTGCGGGTTTCAAGTGGATCAACTAAACGATCTTTCGCCGTCGTATTTTCAGGCACGCCTTGATGATTATCCCAATACCAGACTGAGCCAGATTCAACGCGTGGCTAGCTTTGATTTTCTGCGAGATGAAAAAATCAATAGCCGATCACTGATAGATTTCAAAATCGAACACGACGGCCTATGTCACGGAGTTTGTTTTTGGTTCACGCTGGATTTTGGTCGAGGGATTCGGTTGTCCACCAGCCCCGAGAACCCTGAAACTTGTTGGATGCAAGCGGTTTCAATTTTTAACGAAGCGATTGACGTGCGTGCCGGGCAAGTGGTGTCAATTGCTTTACGCCAAACCAGCCAGCGTTTGTACTTCGAAGTAGCCTAACTGACGCAAAAGACCGGGCTAATTGGATGGGGTATTGGTGTCCTTTAGCCTTACTATAGATGACACTAAAGTTCGCGCACTGCTAACTGGTGAGTTACCCTTGTGGTGATAATAGCCGAGATCAAAAACGATAGAGGGTTAACCCGTGAGTAGCAACGAACATAATACAGACAATATTCTGCTGACCAATCATCACCAAAGCGGTGTCCTAACACTCACCTTAAATGATGTGGCGACGCGTAACTCTTTGTCTGAACGCATGTTGATGGCTTTGAGTGATGCCTTAGATGCTGCGGTAAACGACGCAGACGTTCGCGTTATTGTGATTGCGTCGAATGGCCCCGCTTTTTCCGCCGGGCATAACTTGAAAGAGCTAACCGCTGGCCGAGACGCTGACGACAATGGTCGAGCCTATTTCGCTAAGATCATGAATCTGTGTGCTCAAATGATGCAAAAAATCGTCAACCATCCCAAGCCTGTTATCGCTCAGGTCTCGGGTGTCGCGACCGCCGCTGGTTGTCAATTGGTGGCCAGTTGCGATTTGGCGATCGCCGAAGAGTCAGCCTTATTTAGTACGCCAGGCGTGAATATTGGGCTATTTTGCTCAACGCCGATGGTGGCTTTATCGCGAAACGTAAGCAAAAAGCGAGCGATGGAAATGTTGTTGACGGGTGATATGGTGAACGCATCTCGTGCCGCGGAAATCGGCTTAATCAATTATGCCGTTGCCGCTGACGAGCTAGAAGGTGCGACCATGGCGTTGGCGCAAAAAATTGCCTCTAAATCGGCCATGACGGTAGCAACGGGAAAAACCGCGTTCTATCAACAAGCTCAGATGAACTTGGATGAGGCCTACGATTTTGCTGCTCAAGTAATGGTCGACAATATGTTAGCCCATGATGCTAAAGAGGGTATCGGTGCGTTTATCGAAAAACGCGAACCCCGCTGGAAACACAAATAGCGCTAAGACTAATCAAGCGCCAAGGCAAATAGAGCTTAGAAAGAAAGAGCCTAGAAAAAAAAGAGCAAGGTGAGTCCCAGTGTCGAGTATTACTGTAAACCCCTATAACCAAGATCTAGATCAAAATCCGGCTAACTACCAAGCGCTGACGCCGCTGAGTTTTCTGGCTCGTGCGGCAAATGTATTTCCCGATCACACCGCCATTATTCATGGTGAGCAGCGGATTAACTACGCTGAATTTTACGCTCGCTCAATTCAACTTGCGTCTCAACTGGCTATGCAAGGCATTGAGCGAGGCCATACGGTGTCCGCCATGTTGGCGAATACTCCGGCAATGCTTGAATGCCATTATGGTGTGCCAATGTGCGGCGCGGTACTGCACTCGGTCAATACACGTTTAGACGCCGCTGCAATCGCCTTTCAGCTAGATCACGCCGAGGCCAAAATCGTCATTGTTGATCACGAGTTCATGCCGATAATGCAAGCCGCACTAGAGCAATCTGACGTCACGCCACTATTGATCGAATACGTCGATCAAGAGCTTGAAGATCAAGGTTCAACCAGCGGCGTGCTCGACTATCAAGAATTTGTTGGTGAAGGTGATGCTGGTTATTCGTGGCTGATGCCAGAAAACGAATGGGATGCGATTTCAATTAACTATACCTCTGGTACGACCGGCAACCCGAAAGGGGTCGTGTCTCATCATCGTGGCGCATATCTCTTGGCTCAAGGTAATGCGCTGACCACCTCCATGAGCAAACACGCGGTCTACCTTTGGACCTTGCCAATGTTTCATTGCAATGGTTGGTGTTTTCCGTGGACGCTCTCGGCAATTATCGGAACCCATGTTTGTTTACGGCAAGTGAGAAGCGAACCGATCTGGCATGCGATTGAACAACACAAGGTAAGCCACCTCTGCGGCGCCCCGATAGTGATGTCCTTAATACTTGATTGGCCAAGCGATCAAAGGCCATCACTTACTCATGCGGTTGAGTTTTTTACCGCCGCCGCACCACCGCCTGAATCGGTGTTAAGCAATATGCAGGAGGCGGGATTCAATGTGACTCATTTATACGGCTTAACTGAAACCTATGGGCCTGCCGTGGTGAATGATTGGCACCGCGAGTGGAGTCAATTATCTGATGAAGAGCAAGCTGCCCTTAAAGCTCGACAAGGCGTCCGCTATTTGCCGTTAGAACAACTGAGTGTATTGGACAGTGATAGTTTGCAGGCGGTGCCCGCCGATGGGCAAACGATTGGCGAGGTCATGTTTCGCGGCAACGTCGTGATGAAGGGTTATTTTAAAAATCCTCAGGCGACGCAAAAAGCCTTTGCTGGCGGTTGGTTTCATTCTGGTGATCTTGGTGTTATGTATCCTGATGGTTACATCCAGCTAAAGGATCGCTCCAAAGACATCATTATCTCAGGCGGTGAAAATATTTCGTCTATTGAAATTGAAGAAGCTTTATACAAGCACGCGGCTGTGTCAGTAGCGGCGGTTGTCGCGATGCCCGATAAAAAATGGGGTGAGCGCCCCTGTGCTTTTGTTGAATTACTCGCTGGCGAGGCGACAACGTCCGACGAGCTATTGCAATGGTGTCGAGCCAACTTAGCGGCCTATAAAGTGCCCGCTAGACTTGAATTTGAAACCATTCCAAGGACGTCGACAGGCAAGATTCAAAAGTTTCGACTACGAGAAAAAGCGCGCGACTTAGCGCAGTAAATTGGTTTCGAATATTTTTTAATGTAACAAACTGACTTGCACATGCCACTTCAGTGTTTTACCTTGAAGTGAAACTCGACGGGGCGAAAAATATGAAAAACGTAGCCAAGGTGCTTATTGCGATCGCGATTGTGGTCGCGGTCGTCTTAGTCGTATCAGCTCAACGATCAACGCCCGCCTTTGTAGATGAGCAAGGAAACACGCTAACGAACTCGATTGCCGAAGAACGCTATGTCGAAATCAACGATATCGAGCATTACTTATTGATTCGAGGTCGAGATACCTCCAAGCCGATTTTGTTGTTTTTGCATGGTGGCCCTGGGGCATCGGCCATGCCGTTCAATCGGCGTTATGCCGCAAATCTTGAAGACCATTTCGTGGTTGTGAATTGGGATCAGCGAGGCGCAGGTAAAACGTTTGCGCGCCAGTTAGGCGAACAGTCTTTGTCGCTTGATTTGATGATTGACGATGTCGCGAAAGTCGTAGATTGGTTGTTGGCCGAATTTGCGAGAGAGCAACTGGTACTGGCAGGGCATTCATGGGGCTCAATGCTCGGTTTAGAGTACATCAGCCAGCATCCTGAACATATTTCGTTCTATGTTGGCATGGGGCAAATGGCGGATACGCAAAAAAGCGAGAAACAGGTTTATGAATGGGCGCTTGAAAAGGCGCGTTCTGAGAACGATAACAAAGGCTTGGCGACGTTGAATGAAATTGGCTTGCCGCCCTATGATCAAGTCAAAAAAATGATGCGCCATCGCGGCGTGGTGAGCCAGCATGGTGGCAATTGGTATGGTCAGTCTCTCGGCGATATTGATTATGTGCTTACTTGTTTGAGTGTAAGTGAGTTTTCGTGGTTGGATATTCCTGCGCTGGCGAACGGCACGTCTTATTCGCTGTCGGCGTTCTACGACGAATTCTCAAACTATAGTGCCGTCGAGCGTTATTCGTCTTTCGAGGTGCCTTTATTGTTTATTCTGGGCCGTCATGACCGCGTGGTATCGCCCGATCCCGCAGCCCAATACTTAGAGAACGTCCAAGCACCGATAAAAGAAGCGGTTTGGTTTGAGCGCTCTGCGCATAATCCTCAATGGGAAGAGCCAGATAGATTTTTAGCTGAGTTATTGAGATTTCAAGCCAAGCTTTAGTTTCAAGTTTTCTGTCGAAATCCGGCTTGAGTCGCGACTGGGTAAATCGCCAGTCCGCCCAAGCCGGGCTTTGATTGACTTAACTACTTGCTAGCGCGGCTATTCTCGTCGAAACAAACTAACACCACGGTATTCACAATAACCATCAAATCTTTTCCATTTTCAGCTGGTACGTCTAAACCGCCTACTTCCGGTTCGATGGTGACGTGCCCGTAAGGAAACTCCTTGGCAACGGCTTCTTTATCAATAAGCTCGGGTTTTTGAGCACCGATTTTCACCACGAGCTGCATGTCATCGCGAGTGTATTCAATGTGTGGGAAAAAGTTGATGCTCGAGTGGCGAATGGCGTCACTGACGGCGCGTTTTGCGGCCTTGGTGTAGTCGCCGCCATGCACATCGACGCCCATGCCCATTTCGGTTAAATAACGCTTTAAAGCCATTTTAGAATTACCTCAATATTTCTACTCATACTTGATTGAAAATCAGCTTTGACTTGTCTTAGATGCGTCTATAGCTTGATAGGCCACTGCGCCCATAATAATCGCTCCGCCAATCAGCGTGCTTGCCGTGGGCGTTTCGCCGACGCCGAGCCAGACCCAAAGTGGGTTTAGTACAATTTCGAGCATGGCGAGTAAAGTGAGCTGCGCGGCGGGCACCTGTTTTGCTGCGAGTGTTAATAAAGTTGTTCCCAAGGCGAGTTGAAACACACCTAGGGCAAAACAGATGGCGAAGTCTTTTGTTGAAATACTCAATGAAATGCCAAACAACTCCAAGCTTAATCCTAGGCCAATCGCTAACGCGACGGCGTGCCATGCGACACAAGGCAGCATGTCGATGTCTTTACCGATACGCAAACACACGCTGAATGACCCGTAGCAAAGCAACATCAAAAACGCAAAAACGATGCCTAAAACGCCATCGGAGCTGATCGCGCCTTGCACGATAAACAACACGCCCAGTAAAGCAATCAAACTCGCAATTAGAGTTGCTTTGCTCACGCGCTCTCGAATGATCAGCCACGCTAGTAAGCCAGCGACTAAGGGCGCGAGAGAAATAATAAACATCGCGTTTGCAACACTGGTATGCGTTACCGCGAGAACAATAAATAGGGAAGCGCCACACAAACAGCCGATGGCTGCGATACCAACTTTGCCAACCGAGGTGAAACGTTTCACCATATCGGCTTTATAGCGCAGCGACAGAAAAATCAACATCGCTGTTGCCGTGCCGACAGAGCGATACATCACTACCTGTAAGCCCGACGCCGAGTCCATTAAGCGTGTTCCTATGCCTAAGGTGCTCAAGGCGACCCCAGCCAAGATAACCATAATAACGGCGCGTTGATAGTCGGTCATTACTAGGTTGCCTCCGCGAGTAAATTTGCAACGGCGATTAAGTCTTTGGTGGTTAAATCGTTTTCAAGATTAACAAAGGCGCTGCGTTGATAATAGCTCGATAAATCCAAGCCAACACCGAGGGCACACAATTTGATATCAGGCCGAGTTTCAATTTGCTCAGCAACATTGCTTAAGTGTCGATCAAGATAGTGCTCGTCGTTGTGAGCGTGAGTCGCGGTTTCCATCGGTGAGCCATCGGAAATCACCATCAATATTTTATTTTGCTCTGGGCGACGCTCTAATCGACTGACCGCCCATTCAATCGCTTCGCCGTCGACGCCCTCGCGAAACAAATCTGATCGAAGCAGACCAGCAAGGGCAGGGCGCGCGCGACGCCACGCTTGATTGGCGTCTTTGTAAATAGTGTGCCGAATGCCATTGAGCCGCCCAGGATGACTTGGTTTTCCGGCTTTCTCCCAATCTTTTAAGGCGCGGCCTCCGCTCCAGTCGACTGTGGTGAACCCTAAAACTTCAGTTTTAAGTTTGGCTAACTCAAGGGCTTTTATCAAGGTGTCTACCATCGCGGCTAACTGGCTTTGAACCCGCGTCATCGATCCTGAGTTATCAATCAAAATGGTCACAGCACCATTTGACGTGGGTTGATGGTTTTCTCGTTTAAAGAGGCGCCGCTCGTTTGGTGAGGTGAGTAAGCGGCTTAACCGAGCGGCGTCAAGATAGCCCTCGTCGTGACCAAATGACCAGCCTGATCGTTTTGGCGAAGAGAACAAATGCTCGATATGTCTAGCAAGGCGGTGTGTGTTGACGGCTTGCTGCTGTACTTGTTTATCAAGATCGAGGCGAAGCTTTATAAGCTGAGCTTGACGAATAGCCGAGGTGATCGGCAGCTCAATATCGTGTTTGCGTGTAAAAACTCGGTAGTCAATTGCGCCGTCTTGGATTTCTTTAGTGTTGTCGCCTGTGACGATGCCGTATTGGCTTTGCAGCGCCGTTTGATCTTCGTTTAGCCAATCTAAAGAAAGCCTCTTGGTCGCTTCAATGATATTCAATGAGTTGGTATTTTCATCGCCATCATTGTCATGTCGGCTATAGACCATTTCCGCAACCGCGTTACCGAGTGCTTTGGCATGCTCGGCAAAACTGAATTGATTGCTAAGGTGTTTTTTTAAATTGAATAGATGGCGTTTTACTTCATCGCTAAATCCCCAGCGCGTGCCTTCGATCAATTCTTCGATCGCTTCAGGAATTGCTTGGCCATGCAGTCTCGACCAGCAAACCACATTGATCGTATACAGCAATAGACCGATGTCGTTATCAACCAAGGCCGATGATGCCGCATTAACGGCCCAAAATAGAAAACGCTTATTTAGGTTGACGCGAATGCCCGGTAGGCTGTCAGGCGCCAGAGTTTCGCAACGCAATTGCTCGGCGATGTCAAAGACCAAAGTGGCAATGGGGTCGTCGGGAGAGTTTTCGTGATGCCAATCAAGGTCGCAATGGGTTAAGCGTAAGGCGATACCGTCGGCGACTCCGCGTAGCTCGCTGGTTTTACGAGTCTCAAAACTTAAATGTAAATAGGGCGCGCGCAAGCCAATGGTTTTTTGCTTGCGCAATAAGCGATGGCCCCTGAAATCCAGCTGCGGCTCATCGGCAAGCGCCCTCAGGGACGCTAAGCACCAGCGCTCAAGTTTGTGTTGTAGTGCTTGCTCGTTCAAGGTGTGGACTTAATCTACGAACCAAGTTCGTATGTCTTCGGCTTCGGGCAAATCTTTATCGAAGGCGCGTTGAAAGTACTCGGCAAAAATACTGAGTTCCGCTTCATCGCATTTGTTTAAAAACGTCAATCTAAACGCGGCGGAAACGTCTTTGAACAGCGTTAAATTTTCGGCCCAAAAAATAACAGTGCGTGGCGACATTAGGGTTGAAACGTCGCCAGCGGCGAAGCCTTGACGCGTTAAGTTGGCCAAGGCCACCATGCTGTCGACAGTCGTTTGATCATCTGGGTTGTTTAAGCTCGGCACTCGGCTTAATACAATTTCGGCCTCGGCTTCTGGTGATAAATAATTGAGTTGTGCAACAATGTTCCAGCGATCAATTTGGGCATGATTCATTAACGAGGTGCCTTGATACAAGCCCGTTAAATTACCTAAACCAACCGTATTCGCCGTGGCAAACAAACGAAAATAAGGGTTAGGTTTTAACACGGTGTTTTGATCTAGTAAGGTGAATTTTCCTTCGCGCTCTAATACACGTTGTAAAACAAACATGACTTCCGGACGCGCCGCATCAAGCTCATCAAATATCAATGCGACGGGGCGTTGTATCGACCAAGGCAATATGCCTTCTTGGAATTCGGTCATTTGCTTGCCTTCGCGAACCACGATGGCGTCGCGGCCAATCAAATCTAGGCGGCTGATATGGCCATCGAGATTCACTCGCACACACGGCCAATTTAATCGGGCCGCAATCTGCTCAATATGCGTTGATTTGCCAGTGCCATGCAAACCTTGCACCAGCACTCGGCGGTTGTGCATAAAGCCAGCTAAGATGGCCAGTGTCACATCGGGATTAAAACGATAAGCATCGTCAATCTCAGGTACATGTTCATCGCGTTCAGCAAAGCCGCTGACCTGAAGCGATGTGTCGAAGCCAAATTCGTCTTGCGCGGAAAAGATTTTCGAAGGAGTCAGATCTTTCATAATGAGTGTCGGGATTGTGTAAGGCGTCTGAGGCTTGGTCAGGCGGCTTTATAGTTGATGGCTCGCATAGATGGAGGCCAGTGCAGTACCCGCGAGTCTTGCGGCAGCAGGGTCGGCCCGTGAGGTAAGTACAATCGGAACTTTCGCGCCTAACACCACGCCAGCCGCTGCCGCGCTCATAAAGTACACCATTTGTTTGAATAGGGCGTTCCCCGTTTCAATATTGGGCACCAAAAGCACATCGGCTTGTCCCGCGACCTCGCCAGTGACACCTTTGATTTGAGCCGCCTTTGGTGAGACCGCGTTATCAAAAGCAAAGGGGCCTTCAATAAAAGCATTGTCAATTTCGTTGTTTGCTAATTCGGCAACTGACTGCGCTTCAACGCTCGATGGCATTGCAGGGTTGGGCGTTTCGGTGGCTGATAGCACGGCAATTTTGGGTTGTTCGAACCCGAGAGCATGCATTAGGTTTACCGCATTGCGCGCGATGTGCAATTTGGTTTTGACGTCGGGCAGCACATTAATGACCGCATCGGTAATGCACAAACTTTGATCGCTATTAGGGATGCTCATGTGAAAGACATGGCTGAGTCTGGCGCCGGTGCGCAAGCCCGTTTCTTTATCGAGTGCAGCCCGTAATAGGTCGTCGGTATGTACATTGCCTTTCATCAAGGCTTTAACCTCACCAGACCGCGCCAAAGCGACTGATTTCTCAGCCGCGTCGATTTCGCCTTTTGCAGAAACGATTTGAATCCCGTCAATGTTCCACTTCAGCTCTTTGGCAGCCGTATTGATCTGGCTGGAATCTCCAACTAGAACTGGATCGATTAAATTGGCATCCGCCGCAAGGCGCGCGCTCTCGAGCACCAAAGGTGTACCTGCGTTGACGATGGCAGTACGAACCTTGGGGTTGGGTTGCGCCTTTTCGAGCAGGCTTGGCGGGCAAGTAATTGGTGTGCGGCTCAGCATAGTGTTCGTTCGTTAAAAAAAGCGCGAGGGCTGCAATGGTATCGCAGCCGACGCGCTTATAATCACATGAAAATGAGTTGTTCGGTGAGAGCGTGTAAAGTAGAGACTCAACACAAAAACCGTTTTACAGACGCCTAAAGGAATACTTAAACACGGTCTTTTTGAACATCGCTCTTTTGGACTTCGCCTTTTTAGATTTAGACATAGTCTTTGTACTTTTCGAGGTGACGAATTGGTTTGGCCAATGCGTCGCGGCGGAACGGATCGCCAAGCTCGCGAGTGCACATGATTTCAATCACGCACGTTTTGCCTTCATTCATTTGCATGTCGATGGCTTTCTCTAGAGCGGGGCCAACATCTTCAAGCTGGTCGACTTGAATGCCTTGCGCGCCCATGGCTTTTGCGATCTCAGCAAAACTCTCGTTTTCAAGTTCGCCTGCAACGAAACGGCGATTGTAAAAGTCCACTTGGTTTTTCTTTTCAGCGCCCCATTGACGGTTGTGGAATACCACCGCTGTCACAGGGATGTCATGACGCACGCTGGTCATGATCTCAGTCATGCTCATAGCCCACGCACCATCGCCAGCATAGGCAATGGCTGGGCGCTCGGGCGCGGCGCACTTGGCACCAATCATGGTCGGCAAGGCATAGCCGCAGTTGCCAAAGCTCATCGGTGCAAAAAAGCTGCGTGGTCGCTCGAACCGTAAATAGCTATGAGCGACGGAGTTGATGTTGCCAATGTCGGTAGAAACCATCACGTCTTTAGGCATCGCTTTTTCCAGCTCACGCAACACTTGGCGAGGATGCAACCAATTGCCGCTTTCGTTTTTAGCTTCTTCGATCATGTCGAGGCTGTAGTCGTCACGCTCATGAATCCACTCGTCGAGTTCTTTTTCCCAATCGGCTTTCTCGCTGGCGATTTCCTGCAAACGAGCGTCGCGTGTTGCGTCACAGGCAAGCTCTCGACCTTGAAGGCGACCCAAGAGATCAACGGCGGCGGCTTTTGCGTCACCACAAATGCCAACCGAGATTTTCTTAACTAGGCCAAGCATTTTGTGATCGGCATCAACCTGAATAATTTGGGCGTCTTTAGGCCAGTAATCCATGCCATGTTGAGGCAAGGTGCCAAATGGGCCAAGGCGCGAACCCAGAGCTAATACAACGTCAGCGCGTGAGATCAGTTTCATGCCGGCTTTTGAGCCTTGGTAACCGAGGGGGCCGCACCATTGATCATGGCTAGCTGGGAATGAATCATTGTGCTGGTAACTATTAACCACTGGGCAAGCTAAACGCTCGGCAAGTGCAACGCATTCGTCCATGCCATCGGCCATTACCACGCCGCCGCCAGAAACAATGACTGGGTTCTTTGCAGTCGCTAGCAAATCAGCTGCTTCTTGCAATACTGATTCGCCGCCAGGGCCACGATCAAGACGCATGGGTTGGGGAATTTCAACATCAATATCGCCGTAGAAAAAGTCACGTGGGATATTCAATTGCGTGGGGCCAATCTCAGACATGGCGCGGTCAAAACAACGACCTGTGTATTCGGCCATACGCGCGGGGTTGTTCACGTGCCCCTGGTACTTAACAAACTCTTGAAACATGGGCAGCTGATTCGCTTCTTGGAAGCCACCAAGGCCTTGGCCGATAGAGCCGGTTTCCGGCGTAATCATTACGACCGGCGTATGCGCCCAATAGGCGGCGGCAATAGCGGTAACACAGTTTGAGATGCCGGGGCCATTTTGGCCGATACACACACCGTGACGGCCAGTTGCACGAGCATAACCGTCGGCCATATGAGCTGCACCTTGTTCATGTACAACCGGAATTAAGCGAATACCGGCGGGGGCAAAAATGTCCATGGCATCCATAAAGGCCGAGCCCATAATGCCAAAAATATCGGTTACGCCATTGGCAACCATGGTTTCTACAAACGCTTCACTGGGGGTCATGCGAGCCATAATTAGTGCCCTCGAATTAAAGGTGGATTTTAACGCCGTGAGATTAGCAACGAGTGTGTCGGCCAGCAACCGTTTTTTAGCAAAAATGAACCTATAAGTCTCATTTTTTAATTTTTTGTTGTGTTGCGAGCGAATGATTCGGCGTTTTGTTTTTAAAAGCTAATCCGATACACTTGCGTTGCCCACTCGGCTTCGGCCGTTAATGATGTCATCTTTACTGCGTATCCAATGAAAAAGGCTTTAATAACCGGGATTACTGGCCAGGACGGCTCCTATCTAGCAGAGTTTTTGTTGGACAAAGGCTACGAGGTGCATGGTATTAAACGACGGGCATCGTCGTTTAATACTGAGCGCATTGACCACCTCTATCAAGACCCTCAGGTAGAGCATAAGCGATTAAGCCTGCATTATGGTGATTTGACCGATTCTTCAAGCCTCACGCGGATCATTCAAGAGGTTCAGCCTGACGAAATTTATAATCTCGCGGCGCAAAGTCATGTAGCAGTATCGTTTGAAGTGCCAGAGTACACCGCCGATGTTGACGCGTTGGGAGCCTTGAGATTACTCGAAGCGATTCGGTTTTTAGGGCTTGAAAACAAAACTCGGTTCTATCAAGCGGCGACCTCTGAGTTGTATGGTTTGGTGCAAGAGGTTCCTCAAACTGAACGTACGCCATTTCATCCTCGCTCACCGTATGGAGTGGCCAAGCTCTACGCGTACTGGATTACCGTGAATTATCGCGAGGCGTATGGCATGTACGCCTGTAATGGCATTCTGTTTAACCACGAGTCACCTAGGCGGGGCGAAACCTTTGTTACGCGTAAGATCACTCGTGCGTTGGCTAATATTGCGTATGGTTTGGATGATTGCTTGTACTTGGGCAACCTTGATGCTCTGCGTGATTGGGGCCATGCCAAAGACTATGTGCGCATGCAATGGCTGATGCTGCAACAAGATCAAGCCGATGATTTTGTCATTGCCACAGGGCATCAAATTTCAGTGCGTGATTTCGTTGTGATGGCGGCCAAAGAGATCGGAGTTGAAATCGAATTTTCGGGTTCAGGCCCAGAGGAAGTTGGTCGTGTATCGACGGTAGACTCATCAAGAGCGCCCCAGGTCAGAGAAGACCAAACGATCGTAAAGATTGACTCACGCTACTATCGGCCAGCCGAAGTCGATACTTTGTTGGGCGATGCAAGCAAAGCTAAGGAAAAACTAAATTGGGAGCCAGAGATCTCTGTCGAGCAGATGTGTGCTGAAATGGTTAGCTCCGACGTGCTCAATGCTCAAAGAGATGCGCTATTGCTTGAGCACGGGTTGAGCTAGTCAGTAATGCCGAGGAAGATCTTTGTCTGCGGGCACAACGGTATGGTTGGTTCGGCTATTGCTCGCCAACTAAAACAGGATGCGAATAAACAGCTCATTACTAAATCGCGCACCGAGTTAGATTTATTAGATCAGGCAGCGGTAAGTCATTTTTTTGAGAACCATAAAGTCGATGAAGTGTGTTTATCTGCTGCTCGTGTTGGCGGCATTCATGCGAACTCGCAGTACCCCGCCGAATTCATCTATGAAAACTTAGTTGTACAAACCAATGTAGTACACGCCGCTTACCAAGCGGGCGTGAAGAAGTTGCTGTTTCTGGGGTCGTCGTGCATTTACCCAAAACACGCTGAGCAGCCGATGGATGAGGCAGCCTTACTTAGCGGTGCATTGGAGCCCACTAATGAGCCTTATGCCATCGCGAAAATAGCAGGCATTAAATTATGTGAAAGCTATAACCGACAATACGGCGTGGATTATCGAAGTGTTATGCCGACGAATCTATATGGCCCAGGCGATAATTTTCATGACAAGAACAGCCATGTTATTCCAGCGATGATGCGCCGTTTGCATCTCGCGAAGGCTCAGCAATTGCCGGAGGTCGTGATTTGGGGTTCTGGTAAGCCGCGCCGTGAATTTTTACACGTCGATGAATTAGCTCAGGCCTGCGAGTTTGTGATGGATCTCGAGCCGGCCCGCTTTAATCAACGTCAAAGCGAGCGCATTAGCCATATCAATGTGGGCACCGGCCAAGATTGCACTATTGCCGAACTCGCGCAGACTATGCAAGAGGTTGTCGGTTTTGATGGTCAGCTAGTCTATGACTCCACAAAACCAGATGGGGCTCCGCAGAAACTCTTGAATGTCTCTAAATTGTCTCGCCTAGGTTGGCAAGCATCGATAGAGCTCAAAGAGGGCTTGCAGCAAACCTACGACTGGTTTCTAGAACACGAAGATCAATTGCGAGGCATTCGTTGATAACACCGGTAATACTTTCTGGCGGAACAGGCTCTAGGCTGTGGCCGCTGTCTCGCAGTTTTTATCCCAAGCAGCTGCTTAATCTAGTTGACGAAGACTTAACGCTATTGCAGCAGACTGTGACCAGATGTGATTGTGCTGATCTGTTTTCTGCGGCCCTTGTAATTTGCATTCAAGAGCACCGATTTTTGGTTGGCGAGCAGTTAAAAGAAGTCAATGCTGAGTCGGCGACAATTATTTTAGAGCCTTCACCGAGAAATACGGCGCCTGCCATTGCCTTAGCGGCGCTCCATCTTGCAAAAGAAGACCCAAGTGCGTTGATGCTGGTGATGCCGGCGGATCATTTAATCAACGACCACGACGCATTTCTAGCGGCCGCCAAGGTGGCACGAGGGCCAGCTGAGCGGGGCGGTATTGTCACGTTTGGCATCGTGGCGTCCAAGCCTGAGACGGCCTATGGCTATATTGAAAGCGATGTGGATGCATCGACAGGCATTGGCCAGGTACTGAGTTTTACTGAAAAGCCGAATCGTGAACTTGCGGAAGAGTATTTGCTAAACAGCAATTATTATTGGAATGGCGGTTTATTCATGATGTCAGCGGAGACTTATATAGAGGAGCTATCGACCCATGCGCCAGATATTTTACGCGCTGCCCAAAAGGCAATGGCAAGCCCGGTCCAAGACTTAGACTTTATAAGAATCGATGATCAGGCGTTTAGCGAAAGCCCCAGTGATTCAATCGATTATGCGGTAATGGAGAAAACCTCCAGGGCAGTGATGGTGCCTCTGGATGCCGGATGGAGTGATGTTGGCTCATGGTCATCCTTGTGGGAGGTGCTTGACAAAGACGCCGATGGCAATGCGACCCAGGGCAACGTTGTATTGAACGAAACCAAAAATTCGACGGTCTTTAGTCAGAGCCGCTTGGTCGCTACCTTAGGTGTCGAAGATTTAGTTGTAGTAGAAACGCCAGACGCGGTTTTAGTCAGTCATCAGGCGCAGAGCCAAAAAGTTAAGCAAATCGTTGAGTATCTAGACAACAACGAGCTCACACAGAGTGAGCATCATCGAAAAGTGTATCGGCCATGGGGTTGGTACGACTCTATTGATGCAGGCGAGGGCTTTCAGGTAAAACGGATTCAAGTAAAGCCCGGCGCTAAGTTGTCAAAGCAACGACACCAGCATCGGGCCGAGCATTGGGTTGTTATTAATGGGGTCGCGCATGTGATCAATGGGCAAGATACGATTACGCTCAATAAGAACCAATCCACTTATATTCCTATCGGTGCGGTTCATTCTCTACATAACCCCAGCGCAAGCGAGATATTAGAGATTATCGAAGTGCAAACGGGCAGTTACCTAGGTGAGGATGACATAGAGCGTTTCGACGACATTTACGGCCGCGCAGACTAGGATATAAAACGGCTGATTTAAGGGAGAACTAGGCCTGAAATAAGATAAAAAAACCTTGCTATTTTTTGCGAATTCAAAGTTTTAAAAATAGTTGAAAAAAGTGGTTGACCTGCCCAATGGAATGAGTAGAATGCGCCCACCTCGACAGAGACACCCGAGCAAATCTGAACGACAGCGTAAGAAGTCGTAAAGTGCTGCAAACAAAGGGAAAACGCTTTTATCAAATAAACTGAAAAAAGCGGTTGACGAGGTAGAAATGAGGCGTATAATTCGGCTCCCGTTGTACGGCCCGCGAGAGCGGGAAGAACAACAAAGCTCTTTGAAAATTTAAACCAAACAATTTGTGTGGGCGTTTTCTTGATTGATGACGTTTCACATTAACAAGTCAGGAACTCTCTTAGAGTCGTTACTCACGATTCGCTCAATTCCGAGAGAGAGCAGCCTGGCCAGCTTTTCTAATTTAGCTGTAAAAGAAAATTCCTTTAGTAATTAGATTGAACTGGAGAGTTTGATCCTGGCTCAGATTGAACGCTGGAGGTATGCTTAACACATGCAAGTCGAACGCGAACGTTACTTCGGTAACAAGTAGAGTGGCGGACGGGTGAGTAACGCGTAGGAATCTACCTAAGTGTGGGGGATAACATGGAGAAATTCATGCTAATACCGCATACGCCCCACGGGGTAAAGAGGGCCTCTTCTTGAAAGCTCTTGCATTTAGATGAGCC
>CALAKU010000080.1 GCA_937922925.1 uncultured Arenicella sp.
AAGGATGTTTGCATGATCCAGGCTTGGTCGCTCGCAACCCCAAAATTTGGCGATACCATGATGTTGGCGATTACATTATCAGTGCCGGTTTGAGCGCTTAGCCAGGTTGACAATGTGGCGCCAGTGGAGGTGCCGATCAGAATCACTTTGTCACCGATTTGTTGGGCGATTTCGAGTGCTTCACGAGTGTCGTTGAGCCACGCAGAGACAGTGCCTTCAAGCATGGCGTCGTCGTCGCGCCCATGGCCTGCAAGGCGGCTAAAAAACACATTAGCTTGAAGCTTGTCGGCTAAGGCCTCGGGGACTGGGCTGATTTCTTTGTGTGTTGCCGAGAAGCCATGCAAATATACCAGCGATATCGGTGTTTTACGGCGCTCACCATTAAACCAGCGAATGGTTTTCTCTGTGCCTTGAATTAGGTTTGGCACTTCACGCTCGGTCTCGGCAAGCTTTGCTTCGAGTGCAATGAGCTCTTGAGCCTCGGCGGTTTTTTCGCTTTCTTCGCTCAAGGCCTTTATTTCGCTCAAGGCTGTTATTTCGCTCAAGGCTGTTTCTTCGCTCAAGGCTGTTGTCTGGCTCAAGGCTGTTCCAGAGCTAAAAACACTCATCATTAAAAACGCCGCTAGGTAGGTGCAACGTATTTTGTTTTTGTTTTGGCATTGCATAGTAAGACCTCTAATCATGATCTGTACTGACACCATTGTGTTGCGAGCGGGCCTATCTAATACAGGTGCCGTATTGCTCAACACCGATATCTTTGTTAGTGTGAATAAACCCAAAGACTAACCATGCCGGGCTTTGTTTGGCACCTTGCCCCTACTAAGCTCGCGAGCACAAGGAGTTTTCAACATGTTAATGAAGAATACCTTGAAACTTATTTCTAACCAATCGCGTTTACGATTTCGCTCAAAGCTCGAGCAATTCTCAAGGCCACCGAGGCTCTCAAGGCCAGAGCTCAACCCTAAGCTCAGTGTTTTTGCTGCCCTTATGATTGGCTTATTTTTTACCGCAATGGCCACAGCCCAATCGGTTGAGGATGTTCGCTGGAAAACTGAGGAGCAGGTGAGGTCGGTGCTGGGCGAGCCTCTAAAGACGAGTAACCCGGTAGGAACACACGCGAGTTACACGCTTTGGGAATATCAAGAATTTACGGTTGCCTTTGCAAACAATAGAGCCTTTCATCTATTCGATAAAAACAGTCTCCGTAAAATCGAACTGGATGAAAACCGCGCTAGCGAATCAGGTCAGTAGATTTACCATTACGGCTTTGTAAATGCCTGAGAGCTGATGAGGGGTTTTTAAGTCCACGCACTCGTTTACTTTGTGAATCGTTGCATTAATGGGGCCAAGTTCCACCACTTGTGCGCCGGTCGGGGCGATAAAGCGCCCATCTGAGGTGCCGCCACTGGTCGACAATTGCGAGTCGATGTTTAGCTCGGTCTTTATCGCGGCTTGGCATGCGTCGACCAATGCGCCGGGCTCGGTCAAAAAGGGTTCCCCAAAAAGAGTCCAGTCGATCTCATAAGCGTGGCCGAGTTGATTTAGCTCTGATTCGATACGGCGTTGAATCGCATCAGCAGTTTGTTCTGTCGAATAGCGAATATTAAATGTGATGGTAACTGTATCGGGGATCACATTTGTGGCGCCGGTGCCGCCGCCGATATTGGAGATTTGAAAACTCGACGCCGGAAAGTAATCATTGCCTTTATCCCACTCTATATTGGTTAATGCGGTAATCACTTCGCCGCTTTTGTGAATAGGGTTATCCGCCAAATGTGGGTAGGCGACATGGCCTTGTACTCCTAGCAGGCGCAATATCCCGCCAAGTGAACCACGTCGACCATTTTTAATCACGTCGGCAAGCTGATTGCTGGAACTGGGTTCGCCGACTAAGCAATAGTCTATTTTTTCACCGCGCTTCTCTAAGGTCTCGATCACCTTGCGGGTGCCACATGTCGCGGGGCCTTCCTCATCAGAGGTAATTAGTAAAGCGATAGACCCTTTGTGATTGGGGTGTTTCTCGACAAAAGATTCTATCGAGGTGATGAATGCAGCCAGCGATGTTTTCATGTCGGCGGCACCACGACCCACTAATTGTCCATCGCACTCGGTCGGCGTAAATGGGTGGCTCTGCCAGGCATCTGGATCACCAATCGGCACCACGTCGGTGTGGCCAGCAAAGGTGAGGCAAGGCCGTTCGCTACCTCTACGTGCCCATAGATTCGTAACCGTGCCGTGATGGTCGCTGAACTCCAACCATTCGATACTAAAACCAATGCTGGCCAATCGCTCGGCCATCAATGCTTGGCAGCCTGCGTCGTTGGGAGTTACCGAGGGTGCCGCAATCAGCGTTTTAGTTAACTCAAGAGTTGGGTCGCTCACAGTACTTTTAATCCGTTCTCAACAGTTCGTTTAAGCCAGTTTTACCGCGCGTTTTCGCATCTACTTTTTTCACGATGACCGCGCAATACAAACTATGGCTGCCGTCTTTTGATGGCAGTGAACCAGACACCACGACTGAGCCAGCGGGCACTCTGCCGTAGTGAACTTCGCCGGTCTCGCGATCGTAAATCTTGGTGCTTTGGCCGATGTAAACGCCCATCGAGATAACACTGCCTTGTTCGACCACCACGCCCTCGACAATTTCTGAGCGCGCGCCAATAAAACAATCGTCTTCGATAATGACAGGGCCAGCTTGGATCGGTTCCAAGACACCGCCAATCCCAACGCCGCCAGATAAATGCACGTTTTTGCCAATTTGAGCACAGGAACCAACCGTCGCCCACGTATCGACCATAGCGCCTTCATCAACATAAGCGCCAATATTTACGTAGCTTGGCATAAGAATCACACTGGGGGCGATATAAGAGCCTTTACGCGCTGTGGCTGGGGGGACAACACGAAAACCTTCTTCACGAAATCGCTCAGCAGAATAATCAGCAAATTTTGATGGCACTTTATCAAAATAGTTAGTTTGCGACCCCGCTACCAAGTCGTTGTCACGCAGAGCAAACGATAACAGCACGGCCTTTTTTAGCCACTGATTGACTTGCCATTGACCATCGACTGGTTGCGCGACTCTCGCTGTACCGCGATCCAGCATGTCTATGGCCGCTTCGACGGCCTCTCGTACCTCTGACGGGGCCGATGAAGGTGAAAACTCAGCTCGGCGCTCAAAGGCGTCATCGATGATTTGTTGTAATTGCTCGGTCATTGGGCTGTTGATTGTGTTGACTAACTTTGGGAAGGGGATTATCCAGCAGATTAGATAAAACTGCCATGTCGACGCGTAAAATTCTACGCGCTTTTTTTGCCCAACTTGGTCTTTCTAGTGCTTGTCTTTTGGGCTGTTTTCTCTGCTTTCTTGAGATCTTTTTCAACCATGTTCTTAGGCGTTTTTGGGTTTGCCTTTGGGCTGCTCTCGGAGGTGTCTAAGGCTGTGCAAATCTGCTCTTGCAGCTTGCTCAACAAGGTTTCGTCGACCACTGGCGTGTGGTCGCCATGGCGAATGTAAAAAATGTCTTCGGCGCGCTCGCCGAAGGTAGCGACTCGGGCACTTAGCAAAATTAGATTGTGCCGCTTAAGAATACGCGCCACATTGTGTAGTAAACCCGGCTGATCTTGAGCAACGACCTCCATGGTGGTGTAGCTTTTTGCATTAAATAGAAAACGCACTGATGGTTGAATCGGAAAGTGCTTTAAAGCTCTTGACGACTTACCCCGAGAAATTGGCTTATCGTCTCGGTATTCAAGAATAAGGCTGCGCAGGCGCTGCTCTAAGAACGTGCAATATTGTTTGTCTTGAGCCAGCTCAAGGTCGGGCACCACCGCGTTAAAACTGTACAGGGCAAAGCCATTTGAGCTCAGCTGTAAGCGTGCTTCGATAATATTCAAATCCAGCGCATCGAAGGAACCGGTCACCTGAGTTAACAAGCGATTAGTTTCGGGTGCAAATACAAAAAACATATTGGCTTCCAAGCGCTCGCTATAGCGAACCGACACCAGTGGAATGCCCATTGCTGAATTTAGTATCAGGCTACTGGCGTGCCAGGCAATGTAGTAGGGCTCGTTGCGGATAAAATAGTCGTTTGGCAGCGTATTCCAGAACTGATGAATAAGCTCGCTATTGCTGCGCTTTTCTCCAACTTGTTCAACAATCAAGGCCATCGCCGTCGATTGATCGTCTTTTACGTGCTCATTGGCGTCGATTGGTTGAGCTAGGCCCTGGCGTAAGGCTTGTCGTGTTGCTTTGTACAGCTCTAAGAGGAGCTGGCCTTTCCAAGCATTCCAGACTTTGGGGCTGGTGCCGCGAATATCAGCGAGGGTTAAAAGGTAGAGATTGTCTAAGTGTTCTATATCGCCGACGATCTCGGCAAATTCTTTGATAACGTCTGGGTCTGAAATGTCGCGACGTTGAGAAAAGTGCGACATGCGTAAATGTTGTAACACTAGCCAGCCAACCAGGCGCGCATCGTATTCGCTTAGATTATGCGAGATACAAAATTCATAGGCATCGCTCTCTCCTAAGATCGAGTGATCGCCACCACGGCCCTTAGCAATATCGTGGAAAAGCGCGCCTAAAAATAGCCGTTCAGGTTTGTATAGCTTCGCTAAAATTTCGCTGGCTACTGGAAATTCGTCAGGGTATTTGCGCAAGCGAGTAAGCTTTTCGATGACTTTGAGGGTATGACCATCGACGGTGTACACGTGGAAAAGGTCGTGCTGCATTTGCCCCACAATAGAGCCAAACGCAGGCACATAAGCCCCGAGCAATCCGTAGGCATTCATGCGACTAAGCGCATTAGTTAAGCCAATGCCTTCGTGTTTAAACAGAGATAAAAACAGAGCCTTGGTTTGTTCGTCGTCGCGGAACTGCGAATTAATTTTATCCAAATTTGCTCGAATTGAGCGAATGGTGTCTGGATGAATCGTTGTGATTTTATGTTCTTGCATCAAACAAAAGAGTTTGATCATCGCGCGAGGTTGTCGAGCAAACAGATCTGGCTCAGTTTGTTCGATCATTTTGTTTTTGAGCATGAAGTGCTCGTCCAATTTTCGCCCTTTGAGCAGCGAGAAGCGTGTGTTGGCATTCAAACGATAATTGCTTATTAGCAACTCGTTGAGGTAGATCACGTTTTTGACGGTGCGATAATAGCGCTTCATCAATTGCTCAACGGCCAAATGCGCTTGTGTGTCTTGATAACCAAAATCTTGCGCAAGCTGCCGCTGGGTATCGAACAAGAGCCGGTCTTCGCGTCGTTGAGTAATTAGGTGTAAGCCAACTCGCATCTTCCATAAAATATTGCGTGCGCGAACCAACATTCTGTATTCGTCGTCGTTGATCAGTTTTTGCTCATTCATTTCTTTGAACGAGCGAACCCCATAGTGCCTATTGTAGATCCAAAGAATGGTTTGCAGATCGCGCAGACCACCAGGGCTTTCTTTAATGTTTGGCTCCAGAGAGTAAGCGGTGTCTTGGTAGCGTTTGTAACGAAGTTCTTGTTCTTCTATTTTTGCGGTAGCAAATTTGTCGTTTGACCAAATTCGAGCAGTGCGAATTTTCTCATCAAGCTGCGCCACCAGCTTCGTATCGCCAGCTAAACGTCGGGCTTCGAGCAGATTCGTGAAAATGGTGACATCAGCGCGCGCTTCTTTTATGCAATCTTTAACAGAGCGAACACTGTGGCCAATATCAAGGCCGATGTCCCACAAAAAGCGCAAAAACGATTCAATAAATTCCTTCGCGGCGTCGTAATCCTCGTCTGCAAGTAAGATGAGCAAATCGACATCTGAAAAAGGGTGCAATTCGCTACGCCCATATCCGCCAACCGCGACTAATGATGGTTCGCGGGTGAGTTCATGTTGGTTCAAATAGTGTGCCCAGATAACACACACTAGCTCGTCGATCATCCAGGTAAATCGCTCTACCAGTTCTGCTGATGAAACTCCTTCACCTTGATGTTTTGCAAGCTGTTCCAGAGCTTGTTTAATGACTTTCTTAAATGGCGCGATCGGGAGTTGCGCCTTGGCTTCAAGGCTGCGTTTAAAAACGGCTGGATTCAATAATTTATTCTTACCAAAGTGCATGAACTTGCCCTAAGGTAGAACGGCGTTCTCTGACGTGGTTAAGATTTCATAGCCTGTCGAGGTTACAAGCAGTGTGTGCTCCCACTGAGCCGACAGGGAGTGATCTCTGGTGACTACCGTCCAATTGTCGGCGAGCAATCGAGTTTCTCGTTTGCCCGCGTTAACCATCGGCTCAATCGTAAACGTCATACCTTCTTGTAACTCCATGCCGGTATTTGGCTTGCCGTAATGCAAAACTTGAGGGTCTTCATGAAACACGCGGCCAATGCCATGACCACAGTATTCTCTGACGATGGAGAAATTTGCCGCCTCTGCGTGTTGTTGAATAGCGTGACCGATATCACCAAGCTTCACGCCCGGTTTAACCATTTCAATACCAATCAGCATGGATTCTTTGGCGGTTTCACTCAAGCGTTTAGCTAAAATACTCGGTTGCCCAACGTAGTACATGCGGCTGTTGTCGCCATGATAGCCATCCTTAATCACCGTAACGTCGATGTTGATGATATCGCCATTTTTCAGCTTCTTCTCTCCAGGGATGCCATGGCAGATTACATGGTTAACTGATGTGCAAATAGACTTTGGGAATCCACGATAATTTAAGCAAGCGGGAATGGCATCTTGCTCATTAACAATATACTCGTGACAAAGACGGTCGAGTTCATCCGTGGTAACCCCAGCAACGACATAAGGCTCAATCATGTCTAAGACCTCGCTTGCCAAACGACCAGCAACTCTCATCAGTTCGATTTCTTGCTCGGTTTTTATGCTAACAGCCATAGTCAAAGGATAGAAAAGGTCTCAATAAACAGGCCGCTAGTGTAACAAAAATGCGGGCGGAGCGCGGTCAACAAAACTTGGTGTTTGAGTTGCTGCGCAAGGCGGCGCAAAGAAAGTCGCAATCTACGGTGAATAAGATTAGTATCATTGAGGTCACGCAAGACAAAGACAAAAAAATAAGAAGAAAACAAAGCAAACAAAAAAAAACAATAGTCGGAGATAGAGGTGGAGTTTAGTTTACTCAGACGCGCACAATTTAATTTTTGGCGCATGGCTGAACCGCGAGCGGTTTTTGAATGGCAAAGCTTTTACGCGCTTAAGCCCTTGTTGAAGCGTCTTCCCAAAGGTGATGGTCACAGCGTGATTGTCTTTCCTGGGTTTGTTGGTAGCGATCGTTCAACAAAACCGATGCGTGAAATCCTTGATGCACTGGGCTATAAATCAGCAGGCTGGGGCTTGGGCCAAAATTTGTTTTTTGATGAGCAGCTTGAAGCTGAAATGGAAGCGTTAGTCAGGGAAGAGGCCGAGAAAAGTGGTGGCAAAGTATCCTTGGTGGGTTGGAGTCTTGGGGGGGTGTACGCGCGCGAGATTGCCAAACGCTGCCCAAATCAAGTTCGATGTGTGATTGCTTTGGGTTCACCGATTTCGGGTCGCATGCGTCAAACCCATGCCTCTAACCTGTTTAGAGCCATCAATGGGCAGCCTTCAAACCTAGATCGAACCCGCTATCGTGAGCTTCCAAAAGCACCCCCGGTGCCAACCACGTCTATTTTTTCAAAGTCCGACGGGATTGTTGCTTGGGAGGCTTCCAAACAAGAAACGTCTGAACTCAGTGAAAACATTGAGGTGCCAGCCTCGCATTTGGGTCTGGGTGTAAACCCCTTGGTTATCGCGCTATTGTCTAACCGCTTGGCTCAAGATCCAAAGAACTGGCAAAAGTTCGAGCCAAAATGGTGGTCAAGACTATTGATCAAGACGCCCAAGTAGACTTGAGGCAGCGCACACCTAATTTAAACTTAGCTTGAGTTGATCAACTATGCGGCTCTGGCAATAGTGTCGGCGATGATTCGCGTGAATTTGGGTAGCAACTGCTTGGGTAAGTCATGACCCATCCCTTCGATTAAATGCAATTGTGCGTTATGAATGTTGTTGGCCGTGTCCTGCCCAGCCTCCACTGGCACTAATACATCTTGCTTGCCATGGATGACACTTACCGGAAGGTTAATTCGTCGAAGCAACGGTCGGCGATCACCGGTTTTCACTATGGCAGCCATTTGGTGAGCGAAGCCCTTGGGAGAATGGGCGCGACGCACGGTACGTAAAATACGCTCGGTGAGCTCGTCTTTACTCGCCGGATAATCCGGGCTTCCAATCATGGCCCACGTTTTCAATGCATGTGCGAGATAGGCATCCTCTTGATCCGGGCTAGGTCGGGTGATTAATTGCCAGATCACACGTGGTTTCGCAGCAGGCAAGTCTGGGGAACCAGAGCTTGACATAATAGAGGTGAGGCTCAGGCTTCGATCTGGATGTTCGGCCGCGCATATCTGCGCGATCATTCCGCCCATCGAGGCACCAACCCAATGCGCCTTTTCGATATCCAAAGCATCCAGAACACCGATCGCATCGCTAGCCATATCATGTAAAGAATAGGGCGCCTTTACCTTGAGCCCCAGTTTCTGTCGGGCGAGCATGGCGATAGGATTAACATTGATGTTTGTTTGAATTTGTTCCGACAAACCTATGTCTCGATTGTCAAAACGGATAACACGCAGATTGTGCTCCACTAACTGCTCACAGAACGCGTCTGGCCACGCGATCATCTGGGTGCCGAGGCCCATAATCAGAACAACTGCTGGATGCTTTGCATCGCCAAATTCCTCGTAGGCCAAACGAAGCCCGTTGGCCATTAAATACTGCTCACTCACTCTTAGAACCTTAATTCAGTTTTACGCGGGCCGTTTGAAGACCAAGCGACGTTTTCGTTTCTATTGTTATTTCTTTGCTTTTTCTGCGTGTTTTCTTTAACTAGTGGAAAGTGGCGTTTTGGCTATGCCTTTTTCGCCGGTGTCTTTTGGCTATGCCTTTTTCTTCGTGCCCTTTTTTTTGGTTACCTTTACTTTTGTAATCTTCTTCTTTGTCACTTTCTTTTTTGCTGCTTTCTTCTTCGATGCTTTCTTTTTTGCTGCTTTTTTGGGGGGTGACTTCTTTTTGGCGACGATTTTTGTCTCTGACTTTGTGAATTCGACCTGAGCCCCAACTGTGACTTCGTAGAGTTCTTCGTAGGCTTCGCGCAAACATTGTGCATAAAACGCCGGATCGGGCATCATCTCGCGACAAGCGCTTACGCCAATATTAAAATTGCCGCAGTAGCTCATAATTCCATGAAACAAACCCATGCCATCAATGGGTGGCCCCAGAGCAAAATTACTCATGAGCCTCGCGCCGGTAAAATACAGCGGCACTTGTGGCCCGGGTACGTTGGTAATCACGCAATTGTAAAAGGGTTTGACTCGATTCGCCAAGCCCAGTCGGCTATAGACTTTGGCTGCTGACGCGGCAAGTGTCGATGGGATGAACTGCGAATAATCAGTCATCGCTTTGGCGCCCACAGCCGATGTTAACTGTTTGGCTCTGGCTGTGCCCTCGTTGACCCGACTTAGGCGCTCCAGTGGATCAGCGATGTCGCTGCCGATGCTCACTGTCATCTGCGAAACCTGGTTGCCCGCAGTGCCTTGTTGATCAACAGTACGTACATTGATCGGTGCCATGGCAGCCAAGGACCTCTGTGGTAATTCGTTTTTACTTTCCAGATATTTACGCAAGCCACCACCACAAATAGTAATGGCGACGTCGTTGATGGTTGTCCCATTTCCGACGGCGTCTTTGATTGCTTTGATCGAGCTTAGGCGCATTTCCACGGCCTCAAAGACCCGATGCGGCGAGATATTGGTATTAAACCGCGTTCTAGGAATATCGGTAACGCGGCTTAGACGCCCTCGGGCTAAGCCCGTGACCGCCTTGGCGACGCCAGGGATGGTGTTTTTTGCGACCTCAAAAATCCGCGCTGGCGTTTTAATATTATTGAGCTGCGTTTGCCATAACAAGCGTCCGTAGCTGGGTGTCCTCTCTTTGGCAACGTTTTCACTGCTTTGCTCAGGGTATTCGCTACTAAGGTCATGAATCGCCCCCATCACTTCAACGCCCGAGGCGCCGTCGATCGCGGCGTGGTGCATCTTGCTCACCAAGGCAAAGCAACCTTTAGGAAAGCCTTCGATGTTGTCTAAGCCTTCGATAATATAAAATTCCCAAAGTGGTCGAGACCTATCAAGCGGCCTCGCATGCAGACGGGCCACCTGTATACAGAGCTGGCGCCAATCGCCGGGTTTTGGTAACGCGATGTGGCGAATGTGAAATTCTGGGTCGAACAAGCCATCGGACTTCCAGTAAGGATGATCAAGGCGCATTGGCACCTCGACGAGAACATTGTTCATGGCCGGGACTCTGCTAGCCCGAGCCGCGACATTGGCCATAATCTGTTTGAAGCCGACTTTGCCTCCCGAAGCAGTCCTCGGATCATAGATCGCAAGGCCGCCGACATGCATGGGGCTGTTTGACGTTTCAAGATATAAAAAAGAGGCGTCTAATCCAGTAAGCTGTTGCACAGAATTTTGCTCGTTTGGTTGTGTTTTCAGGGCTTGTCATCAAAGGTTGCCATGATATCGGTGGTGGTTCAATGACAATGGCTGATATGGGCAACGAAATTAAAGGCCAAAAGCCTATTTTTGTGCGCTCATCAGTCTTTGCAACAATGGGCGACTATGGTATAAACGCGCCTCAACTAAATCGTCCACTTGATAAACCGAGTGACCGGGTGCTTTTTGTTGATTTAAGTTACTGTTTTTCTTTGATAATCCCAAGTTGAATTCGTCAACAAGGGTAGGCAATCAAGCCGAGTTATAGAACACTGTTTCTGCATCAAAAAGTTGGTCGCTAGAGCAAGCGGATTAGACTAAACCCAAATCGGAGAAAAACATGTCTAACGTAACTATGCGCCAGATGCTGGAAGCAGGCGTACACTTTGGCCACCAAACTCGTTATTGGTCACCAAAAATGCGCCCATTTATCTTTGGCGAGCGCAATAAAATCCACATTATCAACCTAGAGCAGACTCTGCCAATGTTCAACGACGCCTTGAACTACATTGGTCAAGTTGTCGGTAATGGTGGTCAAGTCATGATGGTTGGGACAAAGCGCCCTGCCAGTAAATTGGTTAAAGACGCGGCCGAACGTGCCGGTGCGCCATACGTTAACCATCGTTGGTTAGGCGGTATGTTAACCAACTACAAGACAGTCAAGAATTCAATCAAACGCCTAAAAGAGCTGGATACCGCCATGGTCGAAGGCACCAATGCGCGTTTGAGTAAAAAAGAGTCACTGACTCTAGAGCGCGAGCGCATCAAATTAGAGCGCAGCCTCGGTGGCATTAAAAATATGCCAGGTTTGCCGGACGCCTTGTTCGTAGTTGATGTGAAAACTGAATACATCGCTGTTTCAGAAGCAAACAAACTCGGCATTCCGGTGATCGCCGTGGTCGACACCAATTGCGCACCTGACGGTATTGACTATGTAATTCCCGGCAACGACGACGCGATCCGCGCGATTCGCTTGTATGTGGAGTCTGTCGCCGACACGATTGTGACAGCCAGACAAGCGGCTCAAATCAAGCCAGCTAAAGTTGATTCAGACAGCGCTTATGTTGAAGTCAATGAAGACGACGAGCCCGTTGCAGACGCGGCGCCAGCCGCTGAAGTCGCGGCCGTTGTAGAGGCTGCGCCAGTCGAAGAAGCTGCGCCAGCCGAAGAAACTGCACCGGTCGAAGAAGCCGCGCCGGTTGAAGAAGCTGCGCCGGTCGAAGAAGCTGCGCCAGCCAGTGATGCTTCAAGCCAAGATAAGCTGACTGACCTTAACGGCATTGGCCCTGTCATCGAAGGTAAACTTAACGCCATGGGTATTACCACGTTCAAGCAAATCGCTGAACTTACGCCCGAAGACGTTGAGCGCATCGATGGTGAGTTGAATTTTAAGGGCCGCATCGGTCGCGAACAGTGGATTGAACAGGCGAAAGCCAAAATTTAATTCATATTTATCCGTTGCTCAGATGGCTGACTCGTTTAAGGCGGTCGGCCGTTACTTGAGAGGATAGCGAGCTACAGCCCGAGCTGGCTTTGCTAGCGGTTGCCGCGATTTAAAGCACGGCTTCGGAGCACCAAGAAGGTCGCCAATCCCAACAGAACTAAGACATTATTTATAGGTGATGAAATGGCAATTACAGCCGCTTTAGTTAAAGAACTGCGCGAGCGCACCGGCGCTGGCATGATGGAATGCAAAAAGATGTTGACCGAAACAAATGGTGACATCGATGCCGCAATCGAAGAGCTGCGCAAAAAAGGCGCGGCTCAAGCCGATAAAAAAGCCGGTCGAATCGCGGCCGAAGGCACCATCGTAACTTTGGTTGAGGGCAATGTTGGTGTTGCGGTCGAAGTGAACTCAGAAACGGATTTTTCCGCCAAGAACGACGGTTTTGTAAACTTCGCTAACGCGGTAGCTGCTGCGGTATTGGAAAACCAACCAGCCGATGTGGCTGCGTTGGCAGAAACCAACTTAGCCGATGGCCAAAGCGTTGAAACGGCGCGTCAGGCTTTGATTCAAGAGATCGGTGAAAACATCACCGTACGCCGTTTCCAAGTGATAACCGCGGCCGATGGTGACACCTTGGGCGCGTATCAACATGGCAACAAAATTTCCGTGGTCACTCGTCTTGCTGGCGGTGATGAAGCCTTGGCCAAAGACATTGCTATGCATGTAGCAGCCAGTAAGCCGGTGTGTGTTTCATCAGATCAAGTGCCAAGTGATTTACTTGCCAAAGAGCGCGAAATTTACGCGGCTCAAGCGGCTGAAAGTGGCAAGCCTGCGGAGATTATGGAAAAAATGGTTGAAGGCCGAATCCGTAAATACTTAAATGAAGTAACCTTGCTTGGCCAAGCCTTTGTCAAAGACCCAGATCAAACGGTCGAGAAGTTACTAAGCTCGGCCAATGCCAGCGTAAGTGAGTTTGTGCGCTATGAGGTCGGTGAGGGTATTGAGAAAAAAGAAGATGATTTCGTTAAAGAAGTCATGGAACAAGCAGGCAAGTCTTAACTAAAGGCATTAAATACCAGTCGATAAGAAATTAACCATAACCCGCCGCGGAGCCCTTTATGACGCCACCGAGTTCAACCAATACGTATCGACGAATTCTTTTGAAACTCAGTGGCGAGGCGCTTGCCGGTAACTCCGGCGACAGCCGTTTTGGTATCGACGCTAAAGTGCTTGACGACGTTTGTGGCGAAATAGCGGGCGTTGTAAATGCTGGAACTCAGCTCGCGGTAGTGATTGGAGGCGGTAACTTTTTCAGAGGCATATCAGCCTCTGAATCGGGTATTGAGCGCGCCACGGCCGACTACATTGGCATGTTAGCCACTGTAATGAATTCTTTGGCGATTCAACAGGGCCTCAAGCAGATCGGTGTGGAAGCCCGTGTGCAGTCAGCGATTCCTATCTCACCAGTGTCGGAACCTTATGTTCGCCTAAGAGCGCTCAAGCATTTGAACTTGGGCCGAGTTGTGATCTTTGCTGCTGGTACCGGCAATCCTTATTTTACTACCGACACCGCAGCCAGTCTTAGAGCCGCTGAAATCAATGCAGATATCTTGGTTAAAGCCACTAAGGTTGATGGGGTTTATGATAAAGACCCCGTTAAGTTTGACGACGCTACCCGCTACGAAAAAATCAGTTACGATCAAGTGTTACAACAGCGCCTTGGTGTCATGGATGCAACCGCGATTGCACTGTGCCGCGACAATAATATGGCGCTGCGAGTGTTATCCATCGAAGAACCCGGTGCATTAACAAAGATGGCACAAGGTCAAGAAATTGGTACACTGATTACCGGTTCGTAGATAAATGATAAGCGTAGTGACTCAAACGCATTATCTGATAACAAGTAAAAACTATCGCTAAAGGCAGGATATGATTGACGACATCTTGAAAGACGCTGAACAGCGCATGCAAAAAAGCATCGAATCAATGCGCGGTGACCTTGCGAAAATTCGTACGGGTCGCGCCAGTCCGGCGTTGATTGATCATTTGAGTGTCGATTATTACGGCAACGCGACGCCGATCAATCAAGTGGCCAATATTTCGGTTCAAGACGCCCGCACTTTGGCGGTTCAGCCATGGGAAAAAAACATGGTGCCCGTGGTGGAGCGAGCCATTCTTGAAGCCAATTTAGGATTAAATCCGGTTACCGCCGGCGACGTCATTCGCATTCCTATGCCGCCGTTGACAGAGGAGCGTCGTAAAGAGTTAGTCAAAGTAGCATCAGGCGAAGGCGAAAACGGCAAAATCGCGGTACGCAATATCCGCCGCGATGCCAATAATGATCTTAAGAACTTGCAAAAAGAAAAAGAGATCAGCGAAGACGAAGAAAAAGGGGGCAATGATCGGGTGCAGAAACTCACCGATACCTATGTTGCTCAAGTGGACGAAATCGTCAAAGAAAAAGAAGCCGAAATTCTGACTGTTTAGCTTGGCGTGGTTACCAAAACAATGGTTGCCAAGCTAAAGTTATGGAGTGCTAAGCTGCGAGCGTTGACGATTTTGTCGCGTCAACAGGCGCCCACCTCGATAGCCGACTTGTCACCTAAGCCCCATCACATTGCTGTGATCATGGACGGCAATGGTCGTTGGGCTAATTCCAAAGGTTTAACTCGAGTAGCAGGCCATAAACGGGGCGTTGATGCAGTTAAAAATTTAATCAAAAATTGCATTAAAAACGACATTAAGGTGCTGTCTTTATTCGCGTTCAGCAGCGAAAACTGGGGCCGGCCTGAATCAGAAGTGCAAGCTCTAATGGAGCTTTTGACTAACGCGCTTGATACACAAACCAAAAAGCTCGACGAGAATGGCATACAGTTGCGATTGTTAGGTGATCTCTCGCGCTTTAACAAGAAAATTCAAGAACTTGCAAGCAAAGCTCAAACTGCTACGCAAGACAATCAAAGCCTGATTTTGAACGTTGCCATTAACTATGGGGGGCGCTGGGACATCTTGCAGGCCACTAAGGCGATCAGTGCAAAAGTTGTATCCGGCGAAATTGCCGCAGACCAAATAGATGAAGCCGTTTTCGAACAACATTTAGCGACCGCCGATATACCCGACCCAGATTTATTGATTCGCACCAGTGGGGAATACCGAGTTAGTAACTTTTTGCTTTGGCAGACGGCTTATTCGGAATTCTATTTCAGTGATGTCTTGTGGCCTGACTTTGATGAGCAAGCTTTCAATCAAGCTTTGTTGACCTACACCAATCGCGATCGACGTTTTGGTGGAGCTAAGGACAAGCCTTCCGCGGCTAAAGTGCAAGAGAGTGATGAACAGCATTCGCGCCAATACGCTCACGATGAGTTTGATGAAAAACACTCAAGCCCTGACCGAATCGCCGAGTCACAAACCGATAGTGCGCCGAAAGAGGGGGTTAAACATGCTTAAGCAACGTGTAATTACGGCCATATTATTGATCGCCTTTGTGTTGATCGCACTGCTTAATCCCAACCCGGTCTACTGGCAGGCCTTTGTTATTTTTGCGGTCTCGCTTGGGTTCTACGAATGGCTGAAATTTTGTGATATCCAGAATGTTGCCTTTCAAGTAGGGGCCTTTGCTGTATTTTTTGCGAGCGTATGGGCTTTAAACAACAACCTTCTCAAAACTGAGCTTGTGATCTGGAGCTTGTGTGTGTTGTGGGTATTGCTGCTCACGTTTACGCTTCGTGGTGGGCTCCAATTTTTGCACCAACGATGGCTTAAGTTGCTTGTTGGTGTACTTATTTTGAGTGCTGCATCCTGGTTGATTGTTGAGTTTAAAAAACTCGAAAACGGCCCGTGGTGGATTCTTTGTTTCTTCGTATCTGTATGGGCCGCCGACGTGGGCGCCTATTTTGTTGGTCGTCGATTTGGCAAAACCAAATTAGCCCCGAGCATCAGCCCGGGCAAAACGGTGGAAGGCCTGTTTGGCGGGCTTGCTTTGGTGATGTTGGTGTTCGTGCCGATTTTATTTTTTCTATTTAATGCCTCAGCCGCACTATTGCTGTTAGCAACTGTGCTCGTCACAGCACTGGTGTCAGTGGGCGGGGATTTGTTTGAGAGTAAATTAAAGCGCCACGTAGCCTTGAAAGACAGCAGTCAGATTTTGCCGGGCCATGGGGGAGTGCTAGACCGCATCGACAGTTTGTTGTCAGCAGCGCCGTTTTTCTCGGCAGGGTTATTGCTCTTGGGCTACTTGGGCTAATGACGCAATCCATTACTATTTTAGGGTCAACCGGTTCGGTCGGTAAAAGCACCTTGGCTGTGCTCGATCTACACCGCGATCTATTCAAGATAGAGGCACTAACGGCAAACACCGATGTGGCCTCGCTATTTGAGCAATGTTGTCAGTATAAGCCGCGCGTAGCGGTAATGGCCGATGACGCTGCGGCCGAGCAGTTGGCGGTTCAGCTCAAGGACGCAGGCCAGACTGACGTTGAGGTGCGCGCTGGGCACGCTGCGCTAATAGACGTAGCAGGGTCGCCTAATAGTTCGTCTGTGATGGCGGCAATCGTTGGGGCTGCTGGCTTATTGCCAACCTTGGAAGCGGTGAAAGCGGGCAAACGTGTATTAATCGCTAACAAAGAACCCTTGGTGATGACGGGCTCGCTGTTTATGCGTGAGGCCGAGGCCAGCAAGGCATTGGTTTTACCCATCGACAGTGAGCACAACGCCATCTTTCAAAGCCTGCCTGATGATCAAAACAAAGCCGGCGTCGCGCGCCTGCACTTGACGGCCTCTGGCGGGCCCTTTCGAGGTCGATCTTGGGATTCCTTGAGCGAGATAACACCTGAACAGGCATGCGCACATCCGAACTGGAGCATGGGCCAGAAGATTTCGGTGGACTCAGCCACCATGATGAATAAAGGTCTTGAACTAATCGAAGCATCAGCTCTGTTCGCTATGCCTGCTCAAAAAGTGGACATCGTAGTGCATCCACAAAGCATTATTCATTCCTTGGTCGAGTATTTGGATGGTTCTTTTTTAGCACAACTTGGCGCGCCCGATATGCGCATACCGATTGCACACGCGTTGAGTTGGCCGCAACGCATAGCCAGTGGCGCGCAAACTTTGAGCCTGTTCGATGTCGCTCGATTAGATTTTCAGGCCCCCGATATGGCGAACTTACCTTGTTTACGGCTGGCTCGATCTGCGGCTGAGCAACAAGGTGCCGCGCCAGCAGTACTTAATGCGGCAAATGAAGTGGCGGTCGCGGCATTTTTGGAGCGCCGCATACCGTTTACCAGAATACCTCGAGTGATTGAAACGGCCTTAGAGCAGCTCGCAAGCCTTGATTTTAGTTCCGTCGACGAGGTATTAAAGATTGATAATGAAGCACGGCAAGTGGCGGTGTCGGCGCTAGACTGACCTCTCTAGGTTGGGAAGCGGTAACTGAGCGGTGACGAGGTTTTAGTGTCTCTGATATACAGCATATTTGGGTTTATATTGGCCATCGGGATTCTGGTGGCTGTGCATGAATTCGGCCATTTCTGGGTGGCGCGTAAACTTGGCGTTAAAGTATTAACGTTCTCAATCGGCTTTGGTAAACCGCTTTGGAGTAAGGTGGCCGGCGAAGACCAAATCGAATACCGTATTGCCCGAATTCCACTGGGCGGTTACGTCAAAATGCTCGGCGAGGGTTCGACGGATGAACCGATTCCGGCTAAAGATGCTCATCGAGCCTTCGATAATCAGCCGATTTGGAAGCGCGCATGCATTGTCGCGGCGGGGCCGGGAATTAACTTTTTATTTGCGATCATCGTTTTTATGGGTATTGGCATGCTCGATCAAGACCGAGTCATACCCGTGTTTGGTGATGTGCCCGAAGCCTCGGTTGTAGGCCAGTTAGGCGTGCAGGGCGGCGATCGCTTGCTTAAAGTTGATGATCGCGAGGTGCAAACCTTAATGCAGCACGATTTGTACTTGTTTAATAAAGTATTAAAGCGTTCGCCCATAGAACTGACTGTTGAATCACAAGGGCAGGTTCGCGAGCTTACCATCGATACCAGCGATATCCCTATCTACAAAATTAATCCCCAAAGCCTGATGCGTTTATTAGGCTTTGTTGAAATAGCGCCGCCCGACACCACCGAAATCGAATTTGTTCAGCCCGGGTCGCCCGCAGAGCAAGCTGATATTCGTGCAGGCGATCGTTTAGTCGCAATAGATCAAGAGCCACTATCAGGCTGGCGCGAGCTGGGCGAAAAAGTATCGCCCTCTGCCGGCAAAGCGCTAAGCCTTGGTGTTGAACGCGACGGGCAAACATTTGAAGTGCGGGTTACTCCAGCAGCAGTCAAAGTGGGCGAACAAGAAATAGGCCGTTTGGGTGTGCAGCGAGTCTTTATCCCTTATCCCGATGATCAAAAAGTCACCATTTCACGTGGGCCAATCGAAGCCCTCGGTCATGGCGTGCGCCAGACCTGGGAAATGTCGACTTTGATCGTGCGTATGTTGGGGAAAATGATTACTTTGCAGGTGTCGTATCAAAACATTAACGGCCCGATTATGATTGCCGACGTGGCTGGTAAAGCGATTCAAATTGGCCCTGAAGTGTATCTCACCTTTTTAGCCTTGATCAGCATCAGTTTGGGAGTGATGAATTTGCTACCCATACCCATGCTCGATGGAGGCCATTTAGCCAGCTATGTTATTGAAGTGTTTGCGGGCAAAGATATTGCACAAAGAGCCTTTATTGCAATGCAGCCCTTGGGTTTATTGATGTTGGCGGGCCTGATGAGCTTGGCGTTTTATAATGATATTTTGAGGATATTCAATTAAAATCGAGTTCGGGCGATAGTTGAATATGACATAGCGCGCGCTTTACATTGTATTGCTTTACATTGTATTAAAGCAGCGTTGCGAACAATCTCTGTACGATTTATTTGCTTATGGTGGAGAGATTGTTGACGGCGTTTGCCATAGTGAGCGTCGAATTTGAATTAGGGGTATGCGTAATACACTCCATTGAACCAAGCAGTCGCCTTTTTGGTAGGCGATTGAGCTTAAGCGATTAAGGGTTCATATGAGTATTAGTGTGAAAGTGGTATCAATATTTGGGTTGGAGATATCAGCGTTTGGATATCAATGCATTCGACCAATAGTTTGCAACCGCGGTTACGTATAAGAAAATGAAATTGGGCTGATAAAAACAAAATTTGCAGCCACTGAGGATTTTATGATCAAAAAGTTGTTTGTTTGTCTTGCGCTCTACTGCGTTGCAGCCGTTGCCATCGCCCAAGAGTCATTCTTGGTGACCGATATTCGTGTTAAAGGTTTGCAGCGAATTTCAGCCGGTTCGATTTTTAACTATCTGCCTGTCAAAGTCGGCGACACTTTTGATCCCGCTTCCTCTACCAGCTTAATTCGTGAACTCTACAAAACTGGCTTTTTCGAAGATATTGAGATCACCACCGAAGGCACCGCGATTGTCATCTCGGTCGAAGAATATCCTTCAATCAATCAAATTGAATTTGCTGGTAACAAGCTGATAAAAGAAGAAGCGTTGCGTGAAGCGCTCGCAGGCAATGATTTTATTGAAGGGCGAGTGTTTAAGCCCAATGTGCTAGATCAAGTAAAACAGGAGTTGAAGCGCCAGTACCTGAATCAAGGTAAATATAATGCTGAAGTTGGCACTGAGGTAATCGATCTTCCGCGAAATCGTGTCAAAGTAAAACTGCATGTAAAAGAAGGCCCAACCGCCAAGATCAAAAAAATCAATATTGTCGGCAATGAATACTTCTCCGACGCGATGTTACTCGATGAATTTGAGTCTTCGGATTCAGTCCCTTTTTGGCGTTTTTGGGGCTCAGCCGATCAATACTCTCGTGAGAAAGTCACCGGCGATTTGGAAACCTTGCGCAGCTTCTACCAAAATCAGGGCTTTTTGGATTTTGAAGTTACGTCAAATCAGGTCAGTATATCGCCTCAAAAAGACGGCATATTTTTAACCATTAATGTCGACGAAGGAGAGCGTTATACGGTTTCAAACTTTGTTTTGAATGGTCGTTTAGTGGTTCCTGAAGAACAATTACTTCCCTTGGTGTTTATCAAACCAGGCGGCGTTTATTCGCGGCGCGATGTCGACACCACGGTTGAGGTCATCGGTGCGCGCTTGGCAGAAGAGGGCTACTCTTATGCCGAAGTGGTGCCTGTGCCCAATGTTAACGCCGAAGACAACACCGTTGCGTTCTCGATCAATGTAAAACCCGGCCGGCGTGTGTACGTGCGACGCATCGACATTGTTGGCAACCAGTTGACCAACGACCAAGTGATTCGACGCGAATTACGTCAGACCGAGGGCGGCGCGTTCTCACCAAGCCGTGTAAATCGGTCTAAGATTCGTCTGCAGCGATTGAGTTTTTTCGACAACGTAGAAATTGAAACCGTACCAGTCGCGGGTCGCGAAGACCAAGTCGATCTGCAAGTCGAAGTCGAAGAGCGTTCAACAGGCCAGTTTCTTTTCGGGCTCGGTTTTTCTGCTGACGATGGTGCCCTAATTCAGGCGAGTGTGTCGCAATCGAATTTGTTCGGTACTGGCAACCAATTGAATTTCAGTGTGCAGCGTTCGGATATTATCGAGTCGATCTCCTTGCAGTACACCAAGCCCTACGCAACTCGCAGTGGCATCAGCCGTACCATCAGCCTAAGTGGGCGCAGTATCGATTCGGCCCGTGCCAACACCTCTGAATTTATTACCGAAACCCTGGCGTTGAATACACGTTGGTTGTTCCCGATCAACGAGAACAATTCATTCTCTTTGGGGGCTGGTTTTGAGCGCATTGATTTGCAGTCAACTCCGTTCTCTGTTCCCGAAGTGGTTGAATTTATTGATGCGAACCCGAACAACGATTTGCTTACCCTGTCTGCGGCTTACGCGTACGACACCAGAGATAGCTTGTTATACCCAACCGCAGGTGCGAATGTCCGCTTGTCTTTGGATGCAACGGCTCCGGGGAGCGATTTAGAATTTTACCGTTTGAACCTAGAAACTGCGTATTACTATCCGTTTACGCGTAAAATAGCGCTCAAATTGAGTGCCGATTTGGGTTTTGGCGACGGCTTTGGCGATACCGAAGCACTCCCATTCTTCAGAAACTACTTCGCTGGTGGTACCCGAACCGTGCGCGGGTTCGAGGCTCGCTCACTCGGCCCACGTGATACCAGTGATTTCCCTGATCCGTTTGGCGGAAGCAAACGAGTCTTGTTGAATGCTACGCTCTTCCTGCCCGTTGGTGACGGTGCTCTGGATAAACGACTCCAGCTTTTTGTTGATGGTGGACAAGTATTCTCCGATGAGCAAGATGTCGAGCTTGATGATATCCGTTTCTCAGCCGGTATAGGTTTTAACTGGATTTCACCAGTAGGGCCTTTATCAATTTCATACGCCGTGCCTCTTAATGATGAAGAGGGCGACGAAGTCGAACAATTTCAATTCAGTGTTGGGCAACTTATTCAATAGTCCAAAACTAAGCTAAGCGGTTATAAGCAAAACTGGTATAACCAAAAAACTAATCAGAAAATCGAAAATAGATTAAAGGTAGAACGATAATGTTAAAACGCAGTGTAATGTTGATTGTCTCAATGGCGGCTTTGATGTACGCCGGGCTTGCATCAGCAGAACTTAAAATCGGTGTCTATGACGCGCGTCAAATTTTGGCAGCGATGCCTTCCGTAGAAAAAGAAGAGAAAAAGCTAGCGGCCGAATTCGAGCCAAAGCAAAAAGACATCGATGACAAAACTAAAGCTTTGCAAAAACTTGAAGAAGATCTCAAGAAAAATGCCGTCACTTATTCAGAGGAACAGCGACAAGCCAAAACGCTTGAATACCAAAGCAAGCGACGCGAGCTACAGCTATTGGCCGAAGACACGCAACGCCTGATTCAGCTTCGTCGTAATGACGTGGTGCGTAAAATTCAAACTGAGTTAGACAAAGAGATTTACAAGCTCGCCGAAGAAGAAGGTTATGACTTAATCTTGCGCAGCGGTGTTTTATACGCTGGCCCTAAAGTCAATATCACCAAAGATATTCTAGAGCGCATCGCAACTCAGTAATCGTTCCTTATCTCCTAAATGGGCTGATGCGCATTTTGTGTCATCAGCCCGATTTTGTTTTAAGGTAAGCTAAAATCCGTAGTCCAATTAAAATGGAACCCGAACGTGACTTTATTTGATATTCACGAGATAAAAAATCTACTGCCTCATCGCTACCCATTTTTATTGGTAGATCGAGTTCTTGATGGTTCGCCAGGCGAACATTTGCGAGCCCTGAAAAATGTGACTTACAACGAACCTTTTTTTGAAGGTCATTTTCCAAATCGCCCAGTCATGCCTGGTGTGTTAATTGTTGAGGCTCTCGCTCAATCGGCGGCATTAATGGCAAGCTATGGGCGCGATGACATCGACACCACCAACCGCATTTATTATTTCACTGGCATTGATAAAGCACGCTTTAAGCAACCCGTCGAACCCGGGGATCAATTGATTTTTGAAGTTAGCTTGGTGCGCAAAATTAAAAACATGTGGAAGTGCCAAGGTACGGCCACGGTAGACGGAAAGCTGGCAGCCAGCGCTGAACTCATGTTCACCTTCAAGGATATTCAATGAGCACCTTAATTCATCCTACCGCGGTCATTGAAAAGGGTGCCGAACTTGGTAGTGACGTCGCTATTGGCCCATACGCGGTAATTGGCCCAAATGTGATCATCGGCGATGGCACTCGAATTGATGCGCACGTGGTAATTGATGGACACACTGAGTTAGGAAAAAACAATCGAGTGTTCTCCTACACTGCGATTGGCGGTGAACCACAGTCGGTTTCTTACAAGGGCGAGCCGACAAAAACCGTCATCGGCAACGACAATGTATTCCGAGAAAACATCACGGTGAACCGTGGCACCGTGGATGATGAAGGGATTACCCAAATTGGCGACGGCAACCTTTTTATGGCGTATGTACACATCGCCCATGATTGCCGTCTTGGTTCCAATTTGTTGTTCTCTAACAATGCCAGTTTAGCGGGTCATGTTCATGTAGACGATTACGTGGTGCTCGCTGGTTATACATTGGTTCATCAATTTGTGCGAATTGGCGAGCACAGTTTTTGTGGAGTAAATACTTACTGCACCTTAGACGTTCCTCCATTTATGTTGGTGGCGGGCAATAAGGCAATCACGCATGGCATTAATATTCGAGGATTGCGGCGGCGTGGTTTTGAAAAAGACACTATAGCTGAGCTAAAGCGAGCCTATCGCACGATTTATCGTTCAGGCCACACGATGGCCCATGCCCTTACTGAATTGGCCGCCCAAGAATGGCATAGCCCAGAAGTCGATCAGCTCAAACAATTTATCGAATCGTCTACACGCGGAGTGATTCGCTAGGCTTTTGATGTTGTTAGAAATCGTATTCGCTGAGTTCGCCCTGTGAAAATCGGTATTATTGCTGGCGAGAAATCTGGCGATTTATTGGGCTCAGATTTAGTGGCGGCAATTAAACTGCGCTACCCAAATGCTCAGTTCAAAGGATTGGCCGGGCCACTAATGCAGGCGCAGGGCGTTGAAAGCTTGGCTGACATGGATAAGTTCAGCATCATGGGAGTTGCCGAAGTTCTTAAGAACGTAGTCTACTTGTTTCTTACTCGCCGCCGGATCCGTAAAACCCTGCTGGCGTGGAAGCCAGACATATTTATTGGCATTGATGCGCCGGATCTAAATCTCAACATTGAGGTCGCCTTAAAAGAGGCGGGCATTCCAACTGTGCATTACGTTAGCCCCACCGTTTGGGCTTGGCGAGGCCATCGAATTCATAAGATAAGGCGCGCGGTCAGCCTAATGTTGACCTTGTTTCCTTTCGAAAAAACCTATTATGAGAAGCAAAACATAAGAGTTGCATTTGTTGGCCATCCTCTCGCTAAACAGGTGCAAGGCTGGCAACTGAGCCAGTCTTTTGTTGAGACGATTAACAACGACAAAGATCAAAGAGTTATCGCATTACTGCCGGGCAGCCGGATGAGCGAGGTCTCGCGTTTGGCTCCGATCATGTTCGATGTCGTTGAAAAGCTGCAACAGCAACGAGATGATGTTTTATTCGTTTTGCCGGCCGCCAAAGATGAACTCTATGATTATTTAGAATCAATGCTTGCACAGCATGGCGCTAAAGTGTGCTTACTCAAAGGGCAGTCGCGCGACGTCCTAGCAGTTTGCGAGTCAGCGGTACTTGCTTCTGGAACTGCAGCATTAGAAGCGGGCTTGTTCGCCAAGCCGATGATTGTTATGTACAAAGTAGCCAAATTAGAACAATGGTACGCCGCGAGAACCATGCAGGTAAGCCACTTTTCCATGCCCAATCATTTGTTGACGCCGCCACCAGTGCCAGAGCTTATTCAAGACAATGCAAGCGCAGAACAACTTCATGCTCACTTACAAAAACTATTAGATGACAAGGCCTATTTTCAGCAAATGAAAGACAGGTTGGCTTTGATCGCCCCCCAATTGGATGTCGATTCGGCGCAACTTGCTTGCGACGCGATTTTTGACTTACTCGACAGTGTTAAAGCCAAGCAAGTTGAAAAAAGCGAGCAATAAGCAAAATGGCGAGGTGCAATTGATCGCTGGAGTTGATGAGGTTGGCCGAGGCCCTTTGGCAGGCCCGGTTGTCACGGCCGCCGTGATTTTGCCAGAGGCCTATGCACTAGAAGGGTTGACCGACTCTAAGAAGGTATCCGCGAGTAAGCGAGAGTCATTGGCAATCGCAATTAAAGAGCAATCTATCGCCTGGTGTATTGCTCAGGCAAGCGTTGAGGAAATAGATAAATTTAATATCCTTGGCGCCACCATGTTGGCCATGCAGCGAGCAGTCGCAGGCCTTAAACTGACGCCAGAATTCGTGCTGGTTGATGGAAATCGTAGCCCCGGTTTCGATATGCCCAGCAAAGCGATTGTTGGCGGCGATGGTTTGGAATCAGCTATTTCCGCTGCCTCGATTATTGCCAAACAGTTTCGTGATGCCATGATGATAGAACTTGATGCTCAGTTTCCTGGCTATGGTTTTGCATCTAACAAGGGTTATCCCACGAAGCAGCACCGAGAAGCTCTAAAAAAATACGGAGCCACTCCTTGGCACCGACGCAGCTTTGCACCGGTGCAAGCAAGCCTCGACTTTAAAGAGTAGTGAACCCAGCCGTTTCGATGACTGTTTATTCTACAGATGAAAATAACGGCGCTAGATATCAATAGATGACGTCGATTAAGCCACCAACCTCAATTCATTGCCGATTTGCTGTGTCTGCCGATTTTGAATCAATAATGGATTTGTTGCGTCTTTTGAATGAGAAGGAAGCAGCAACGAATAGCGCACATCAAGACGCTTTCAATGAAATCCAATCATCGTCCTATTTTAAAATCTTGGTAATCGAAAACTCTCCGGTCGAGAGCCCAGAAATCAACAACCCTGAGACCCAAAATAGGGCTTCTCTATTAGCTTGCCTAGCGATTAATATCATCCCTAATTTAACTACTAATGCGTCACCTTATGCGCTGATAGAGAACGTGATTGTTCGCCCAGAATACCAAGCCATGGGGCTGGGTAAAAAGCTCATGAGGCATGCGGTTGAATATTGTAAAAGTCACTCATGTTATAAAATTATGTTACTCGCAGGCGTTCATGATGATGCCGTTCTTGGTTTTTACCGTACCTGTGGTTTCGATCAAGACGCCAAAAAGGGATTTGTTTACTACTTGAATTGATCGGCGAAATGAGTGACACATTTGTTTACGCGCAGGAACTGAAATCGTGCTTTAAAGTCAAAGCTCATTACTATCAATTACGGATAAAAAGTCATCGTTATCTGTGCCGATCTGTCCTCGAAATTTGTCACCAAAAATCGGGTCACCAAAATCGAGCTGATAAGAGGCTTGACGCTTTGGTAGTGATGATGAATCCGGGTTCCTCAAAGCCTTTATATCAAGATAGTGAAATCGCCATACTAAGCCGCCATCGCTTATTCACTATGGCGGATCAACGAGAACTGGTGGATGTGCAGCCAGATCCCGCGCAATACCAATTGATGCGTTTAATGTTGCAGCAAGAATGGAGTCGAATTCGCTTGGTGAATTTGTCAGACCTTTGCCAAGGCAATAGCCAGCAATTCGCTCACTTGCATCAAGCCATTACTGAACTGGATCCAAGCCATCCTGAGAGTATTGTGCATCCAAAGCGGCGAGCCGAATTAAGAGGCCACCTTGAAAGAGCGCCGCGTGTGATTGCGGCTTGGGGCAAACAAGCTGTGCTGAGGGAGCAGGCCTTGGCCATGCTTGACGAAATGGATGCCCCAATTGGTATTGATACCGTTGAACCTTGGTTTCGTTTTGCAAGCCCATATCGAAAAGATCAAAAGCTTGAGTGGTTAGACATGATGAGAGATCGATTAGGCTCAAAAAACAACAATAATCAGCCGCCAGAAAAAGTGTGATCGGTCTATAATTTGGCCATGCACCGCTCCTTTGTACATTTGCATTTGCACTCCGAATATTCGCTGGTGAACGGCATGATTCGAGTGCCTGCCTTAGTGGAGCAAACTCGTACAAACCAAATGCCCGCGGTCGCAATGACCGATATTGGAAATCTCTATGGCGCGGTTAAATTTTTCAATAAAAGTGTGGCCCAAGGGGTTAAGCCAATTATTGGCGCCGAGGTCTATATAGAGAACCCAGACAAGGTTACCCAACCGTCGTCTCTGGTGCTTTTAGTCCAAGATCAAAAAGGCTACGTTAATTTATCTGAACTCATTTCTTTGGGTTTTCGCGTTGGTCAGGCGCATGGTAAACCCATTCTTAAAAAAGCCTGGCTGCAGGAGCGCGCAGAAGGTCTGATTTGTTTATCTGGTGGTCTGCGGGGCGAATTAGGCCACGCAATTTTAGGTGGGCGAGAAAAGTTTCTCGATGCACTTATTGGCGAATATCAATCTTTGTTTGGAGATCGGTTCTATATTGAAATTCAGCGCGTTGGCCAAGCCTACGAAGAAGAATATATTGCCGCGGCGGCGATGCTTAGTGTTCGGCATGGCGTCCCATTGGTCGCCACAAATGACGTTCATTTCATGCGTCAAGAAGACTTCGAGGCGCATGAGGTGCGGGTTTGTATCAACGAGGGCAGGGTACTAACCGACTCGCGAAGGGTAAGGCACCATACTAATCAGCAGTATTATAAAAGCGCGCAAGAGATGATCGATTTGTTCGAGGATCTTCCAAGCGCAATTGACAATACATTAATCGTCGCTCAGCGCTGTAATTTCGCCTTGCACATGGGCGAATACTTTCTACCTGATTTTCCTGTGCCTGAAGGCGAAACCATCGAATCGCATTTGCGCAATGAGTCGTTTCGCGGGCTTGATGTGGTGCTCGATCGCCGATTTCCCGAGGGCACTACGGCCGAGGTAGTGCAGGAATATCGCGAGCGCATGGAATTCGAGCTCAAGATTATTTTGGAAATGGGTTTTCCCGGTTATTTCTTAATCGTCGCTGATTTTATTCAATGGGCGAAAGACAACGGCGTGCCAGTGGGGCCGGGCCGTGGATCTGGTGCGGGTTCCTTAGTGGCGTATGCTCTCAAAATCACCGATCTTGATCCTATTGAGCATACTCTACTGTTCGAGCGATTTTTGAATCCAGAGCGTGTATCAATGCCGGATTTCGACGTCGATTTTTGTATTGAAGGTCGCGAGCGAGTGATCAACTACGTGGCCGAAAAGTACGGGCGCGAGCGGGTATCGCAAATCATTACTTATGGCACCATGGCTGCAAAAGGCGTGGTTAGAGATGTTGGCCGAGTGATGGGTATGTCGTATGGGCATGTTGATGGTATTGCTAAATTGATTCCTTTCGATTTGGGTATCACCTTAACCAAAGCCCTAGACCAAGAGCCAGAACTCAAGGAGCGTTATGACGAAGAAGACGAGATAAGCGAGTTGATCGATATGGCCCTAAAGCTCGAAGGGCTCGCGAGAAATGTCGGTAAGCACGCCGGTGGTGTTGTGATCTCACCAACCGATTTGACCGATTTTACGCCTCTGTATTGCGAGCACGGCAGCGAGCAGATCGTGGCGCAATACGACAAAGACGATCTTGAAACCATTGGTTTGGTCAAGTTCGACTTTCTTGGGCTAAAAACGCTCACGATTATTGATTGGGCGGTAAAAGCGGTAAACCAGTATCGGGCGTCCCGCGATGAATCCGCGGTAGACATCACTAAGTTGCCACTCGATGATCAAGCGACCTACGACTTACTAAAGCTAGGTCAAACCACGGCGATCTTCCAGCTGGAATCGTCGGGTATGAAGGAGCTGATCAAGAACTTAAAGCCCGATCAGTTCGACGACATCGTGGCGTTGGTTGCGTTGTATCGCCCAGGCCCCTTGGGCGCGGGCATGGAGAAAGTGTATTGCGACCGCAAGCACGGTAAGGAACGCATCGAGTATCTGCATCCCATGCTTGAGCCGATATTGAATAACACACAGGGAATTATTCTGTATCAGGAGCAAGTGATGGAAATTGCTCAGGTGATGGCAGGCTACTCTTTAGGTGGGGCCGATTTGTTGCGCCGTGCCATGGGCAAGAAAAAGGCCGAAGAGATGGCCAAGCAAAGAGCCATTTTTGAGCAGGGAGCGGCCGAGCGAGAGGTTCCAAGTCAAGTTGCGGCCGACGTGTTTGACTTGATGGAATATTTCGCGGCCTATGGTTTTAACAAAAGCCATTCGGCGGCCTATGCGTTGGTCGCTTATCAAACTGCGTGGCTCAAAACCCATTATCCATCGCAGTTTATGGCCGCGTGTATGTCGGCGGATATGGAAAATACCGACAAGGTTGTTACCTTATTAAATGAAGCTAATAAGCTTGATTTGCGTGTTCAGCATCCAGATATCAATTATTGCCAGTATCAGTTCATCGCATTGGATGACACCACTATTGTTTATGGCTTGGGGGCGATCAAAGGCATTGGCAAGCCAGTGATCGAAAACATCATTGAAGCCCGCGAACACGGCGGAGAATTTAAAGACCTTTATGATTTGTGCGCAAGAGTGGATACCAAGCGAGTTAATCGCCGTGCTCTTGAAGCCCTGATCAGAGCTGGCGCATTAGACGACCTAGGCATTCATCGGGCAAGCTTGGTTGCCAGCCTTGATCTGGCCTTAGAAGCCGCAAATCAGCAGCACAAGAGTGCGGCAGCGGGGCAGAACGATATGTTTGGTATTTCGGCTCCGGCGGACGCGGTGCAAACCTACAATGAAGTAGACCCGTGGACAAAAGAAGATTTACTCGCCCGCGAGAAGGAAACGTTAGGGCTTTACCTGAGCGGCCATCCTATTGATATGTACATTGATGAGCTTGATCAGTTCACCAGCTGTCGACTAGAGAATATTGATTTGGGTAACGAAAAAGGCAAGCGATCAGTTACTCTGGCTGGCTTAGTTGTGGGCGTGCGAACCATGCACACCAAGTCGGGTTCGCGTATGGCTTTCTTACAGTTAGATGACAAAACTGCACGAGTAGAGGTTGGGGTATTTGGAGAGCTGTACGACCAACGACGCGATGTGATTCATAAAGACAAAGTGCTCGTCGTTAAAGGTAAAGCCAGCCACGACCATTTTAGCGGTGGAATTCGTTTATCAGCTGACGAGCTATTTGATATCGAACAAGCACGAGCGCATCTGGCGCGACATATGCAAATTAGGTTACAAGCAACGCAAATTGATCCTCAGTTAATTGCCCACTTGAAACAAATTCTAGCGCCCGACGAAAATGGTCAATGTGGTGTGGGTTTTGAATTTAAATCCAATGCCGGTTTTTGCAAATTAGACGTCGCCCACGACTGGCGGATTGTCCCCAGCAAGATCATGATGGAGCAATTAAATACCATTTTGGGCCATAATCAGATACGGCTGATTTATTAAAAAGTTTTTGTAAAGGTTTTCTAAGTTATTGCTCTTTCAATCTTTTTTTTCTTAGTGGTATACTTTAAAACGATTAAATTTTACTACAGTCATTGACTGAAGCGGCTGAATGTGGGGTTGCTGAGTAAATTGCGTCGAGCTTAAATTAGTCTCGCTTGTCGTTAAGCCCGCTATAGCCGGGCCGATACAAAGCTTGATTTAACGGTTGACTCAAAATTAGTAAAATAGTGCAGTCACAGACCAGTAGATTACTGGCAACTATTGATGAAGTGGCTACGAACTCGGCATCGGCCTAATTTAGTCTTGTTTGATACTCAGTAGCAATTCAGTAGGCTGTAGAATGTAAGCAATTAAAAACGTGGCTTGATCCCTCCTAACTTTATCAAGCCCTAGAAAAACAATCAGTAGCGTAGCTGTCGCCCAATCAGTTTAACGCTGCGAAGAACTTGCTGTGAAACTGCAAAATGTCATCGACATGTTGGATATTGAAAAATTTGCAAACGAAATCTTTGAGGCTTTAACGCTTCCAAAGAGTGGGCGTTATTACGTCGCCTTTAGTGGTGGTGTTGACTCAACCGTCTTGCTGCATTTGATGTGCAGCCTCCGAGAGCGTATGGGTTTCGAGCTCAATGCCCTGCATGTCGATCACGGATTGAATGACCAGAGCAGCGAGTGGCGATCGCATTGCGAGTCTGTTTGCCGGCAACTCGATGTCCCTTTTTTACATACCAAGCTTCATCTAGATACCCATGCCGAGGCCGCAGCGCGATCGGCTCGATACCATTGGATGAGCGAACAAATTCAAGCCGGCTCTATCTTATTAACAGCCCATCATCAGCAGGACCGCGCGGAGACTTTCCTATTTAATCTACTGCGTGGCGCAGGCAGTGCAGGCTTGTCATCTCTGCGGGCAGTTCGGCCGTTTTATTCCTCACGTTTGGCGCGGCCTTTATTGTCGTTTTCTCAAGTAGAGGTTTTGGAATATGCCAAACAACAAAAGCTTTGTTGGGTAGAAGACCCAAGCAATAAAGAAACACAGTTTGCTCGCAACGATATTCGACAAAACATATTGCCAGCCTTATCGACATTTCGAGAAGATGCGATTCGCAATATCGCTCGTGCCGCTGCGAATCTCGAGCGCGAAAACAGTTTGATGCGCGAAGTTGCTATTGCTGATCTTGTCGAAGTTAGGGAACATCCCAAGCATCCTTTAGATCAGTCTTATGCTTTGTGTACCGATGATCTAGTATTTCTGTCGCCGGCACGGCAAGCCAATTTGATTCGATTTTGGTTGCATAGTTTGCAATTGCATACACCAAGCCAACGTTTTCTCGCCAGCATTTTAGGCGCGATCGATAACCCGCCAAGCCCAACTGCGGTATTGCAGGAAGAGGGCGTTCAGTTTCGCTTCTATAAAGGCTTTATGTATGTCATGCCAGCATCCCAAGGCGACCCCATTTTTGAGGCAGTGGATTGGCAAAATCCGGCTCAACCCTTGGCATTATTTGCAGATCGCTTGCAGGTCGGCGCGAAGCCTAAGTTACATGAATTAATTGGCCAGCAAAAAAGAGCGACCCTGCGTTTAGTGGCCCGTGAGCAAGTTCAACAACCGCAGGCCTTGCAAGGGCACTCTTTAAATCTCAAGAAATGGATGCAAGACATTGGTGTGCCGCCATGGCGCCGCCGCTCTTTGCCGATTCTTACGCTGGTCGAACCTAACAAAAACGTGGTGTTAGCGCCGGTAGACCAAAATCATCACAACGATTGGATATCTCTTCACTGCGCAGTATAAGTGGCTCGCCTAGAGCTTAGACGGCTATTTCTTTTGGCTCATTTTTCTGTTGCTTAGATAAAACACTGGGCAAAACACATTGTCGCGAGAGCCCCTCTCACGTATTATGTAGAACCTTCTGGAGCACTGCGTTTTCCCCTTTCCCTTGTTTGCATCATGGGCTTTTTCGGGGTTCGCTCTGTGTCTTAAATCTTTACGTTATTCGTTAGGCACAATGACTAAATACGTGTTTATTACCGGAGGGGTTGTCTCATCACTGGGCAAAGGCATCGCGGCCGCCTCCTTAGCGACCTTGCTCGAATCTCGTGGGCTCAATGTGACGCTCATGAAACTTGATCCTTATATTAATGTTGATCCCGGTACGATGAGCCCGTTCCAGCATGGCGAGGTGTTCGTTACGGCCGATGGTGCCGAAACCGATCTTGACCTCGGGCATTATGAGCGCTTCATTCGAACTACGCTGACTCAAAAAAATAATTTCACGACCGGGCGCATCTATGAGCGCGTGATTCGTCGCGAGCGACGTGGTGATTACCTTGGCGGCACCGTGCAAGTGATCCCTCACATCACCAATGCCATGAAAGAAGCCATTGAAGAAGGTGCGGGCGATGTGGACGTAGCCTTGGTCGAAATTGGCGGCACAGTCGGTGACATTGAATCACTGCCGTTTATGGAAGCGATTCGACAAATGCGGGTCGAAAAGGGTTTTGAGAATACCCTGTTTATGCACTTGACCTTGGTGCCGTATATTGCGGTGGCTGGCGAGATTAAGACTAAGCCAACTCAACATTCGGTAAAAGAACTGCGTAGTATTGGTATTCAGCCCGACATTTTATTATGCCGTGTTAATGATACTTTGCCCGATGACGCGCGCCGGAAAATTGCATTGTTTACCAATGTCGCTGCAGACGCTGTGATTTCCGGCGTCGACGTCGATAACATTTACCAAGTGCCCTTGTTATACCGCGATCAAAAAGTCGATGAGTTAGTGGTTAAGCATTTACGCCTAGATTGCCCAGTTGCCGATTTAAGCGAATGGGAGCGCGTGGTTGAGCGCAAGGCGAACCCGACTGGCGAAGTCAATATCGCGCTTGTAGGAAAATACATTGGACTAACTGAATCGTATAAATCGTTATCAGAATCGTTAATCCACGCAGGGATTCAAACGCTAACCCGCGTGAACATCAATTACATCGAAGCTGAAGATATCGAGCAACAAGGCGTACAGGTCTTGGCTGGTAACGACGCCATTCTTGTCGCCGGCGGATTTGGTGATCGTGGCACCGAGGGTAAGATAATGGCGGCCAAGCACGCGCGCGAGAACGAAATTCCCTATTTGGGTATTTGTCTAGGCATGCAGGTGGCGGTGATTGACTATGCGCGAAGCAAAGCGGGAATGAACAAGGCGAATAGTTCAGAGTTCGACCCTCAAACGCCGTATCCCGTGATTGCTTTGATATCTGAATGGACAGACCAATCCGGCGAAAAACAGCAGCGCGACGAGAACTCTGACCTCGGTGGTACGATGCGCCTTGGTGGTCAAACCTGTCATTTACAAGCGGGAACCAAGGTGCGCGAAATCTATGCTCAAGACGATATCGTTGAACGGCATCGCCACCGCTATGAGTTCAATAACACACTGCGTGAGCAGTTAGTGGATGCGGGCCTTGTCATTGGCGGTGTGTCAGACGACGATTTGGTTGAGACCATAGAAATAGCTGATCATCCATGGTTTGTCGGTGTGCAGTTTCATCCCGAATTTACCTCCAGCCCGCGCGATGGGCATCCCTTGTTTACGTCATACATTGAAATTGCACGTAAGCTGGCAAAATCAAATAGTAAGTGAAGGCGATATTATGCAAATAGCAGACTTTGAAGCAGGCTTAGACAAACCTTTTTTCTTGATTGCCGGGCCATGCGTTATTGAGTCAAGGAAACACGCTTTGGAAGTGTCCAAAATGATTCGGGACATTACCGGCGAACTCGGTATTAACGCGCTGTATAAGTCTTCTTTTGATAAAGCCAACCGAACCTCGGGCTCCTCATTTCGCGGTCCCGGTATCCAAGAAGGTTTGGAAATTTTGCAAGAAGTGCGCGAAACCACCGGCATGCCTGTGCTCACCGATGTACACACGCCAGAGCAAATTGAGTTGGCCGCGAAGTATGTCGATATGCTGCAAACCCCGGCTTTTTTGTGTAGACAGACCGATCTGATCGAAGCCGCAGGAGCCTGCGGTAAACCAGTCAATATCAAGAAGGGCCAGTTTCTTTCGCCGCCAGAAATGGTCAATGTGACCAAAAAAGCCGAGGCGGCCGGGGGCAAAGGTCGCATCTCAGTGTGTGAGCGTGGTGCGTCATTTGGTTATAACAATTTGGTGGTCGATATGCGTGGTTTAGCGCAAATGCGTGAGACTGGCTGCCCAGTTGTGTTCGATGCAACCCATTCCGTACAACTGCCTGGCGGTCAAGGCGACCGCTCCGGGGGGCAAAGAGAATTCGTACCGGTACTTGCACGCGCAGCAGTCGCGGCTGGTGTATCGGGCTTATTTATGGAAACGCATCCCAATCCCGATGAAGCTAAAAGCGATGGTCCAAACGCATGGCCAACGCAGAAACTCAAACAACTACTTATCGTCTTACAGCAAATCGACCATTCCACGAAAACCGGCGGTTTCGTTGATGGCCTTTAACAATGCGCTCTGATCTTCGATGATCTATGTGCCTTACTCTAGGGCCGTTTAGAAGCAAAACTCATTCTTAGCTATTTAGTCATATACAATGTCAAACATACAATCCATACACGCGCGTGAGATTCTAGATTCACGCGGTAACCCCACAATAGAAGCGGATGTCGTGCTCGAAGACGGCTCTTTTGGTCGAGCGATGGCGCCATCTGGTGCCTCAACCGGCACCTTAGAAGCCCTAGAGCTGCGCGATGGTGATGCTAATCGTTATTTAGGAAAAGGCGTTCAAAACGCCGTTGCGAATGTGAATGGCGCAATTGCAGATGCGATTACCGGGTTGTCAGCCATTGATCAACGAGCACTCGATCAAACGATGATCGACCTCGATGGTACTGAAAATAAATCCAATCTAGGTGCCAATGCCATTTTGGCGGCATCCTTGGCAAGCTCTAAGGCCGCTGCCGCAAGTCAGGGCATTCCGTTGTATCAACATTATGCGGCTTTGTTTGGTAATTCGAGCTACACCATGCCGGTGCCGCAAATGAATATCATCAATGGTGGCGAGCATGCGGATAACTCCATCGATTTCCAAGAGTTTATGATTTTGCCGACCGGCTTGCCGAGTTTTGGCGAAGCGCTACGAGCTGGTGCAGAAGTGTTTCACTCACTCAAAAAAGTGCTGCATCAACAAGGTTTGAACACAGCTGTCGGCGACGAAGGCGGCTTTGCGCCAAACCTAGAGAGCAATGAAGCGGCCGTGGGCATTATCATGGATGCCATTGAAAAAGCCGGTTACACGCCCGGTCAAGATATTATGATTGGCCTAGACGTCGCGAGCACCGAATTCTACTCGGATGGGCGTTATCATTTATCTGCCGAAGGCCGATCTTTAGATTCCTCCGAATTTGCGCAGTATCTCGAAGACTGGGTCAATCGCTACCCGATTATTACGATTGAAGACGGCATGTCCGAAGACGATTGGGCTGGCTGGGCGGATCTCACCGAGCGAGTTGGCCAGAAAATTCAGCTTACTGGCGATGATTTGTTTGTCACTAATACCAAGATATTGCAGCGCGGCATCGACGAAGGCGTAGCCAATTCGATTTTGATCAAATTCAATCAAATTGGCTCTCTTAGCGAAACCATGGATGCCATTAAAATGGCTCATCAAGCGGGCTATAAAGCCACGATTTCGCATCGTTCAGGCGAGACAGAAGACACCACAATTGCTGATCTGGCGGTGGCAACCGCTGCCGGACAAATCAAAACCGGCTCTTTGTGCCGTTCTGACCGAATCGCCAAATACAATCAACTGCTGCGTATTGAGCAAGAACTAGGCGAATCCGCGGTTTACCCTGGTATCAATAGCTTTCGCTAGTTGAAGTCTGACGACGTTTAATCAAAGCGGCCAGCAATCAGTTGGCCGTTTTTTTTGCCCAATCTATATCTAATTTTAGTGGCCCGCCAAATAAGTATTAAAAGATACCGCACTGAAAAGGTCACCGTAAAAGATGAGGTGAGTCTAGCCCAAACATTGATTGCTGAAGCCTGTCTTAAAGAGTTTAAAGCCGTATTGCCTCAGTCTTAATGTTGGTTAGGCCGACTTTTGGATTTATGATTAGCGTAATTGAGCGGAAATATTTTTATGAAAACAGTCCAATTTACTCAAATGGCAGACGGTACAGCTGCTGAATATGCGTTTCTTGATCGGCTTGAGGATGATTATAAAGCGGGTCTGGTCGATCGCATTTTGGTGTCGCTTGAGCGACTAAATCAGTCACTTTCAGGGTATCGCGTGTCGCGTTTAGAACATTGTTTGCAAGCAGCGACACGCGCTCACCGAGATGGTAAATCGGAGCAATGGATAGCGGCTGCCTTGCTGCACGATCTTGGCGATGAGTTGGCGCCGTATTCGCATTCAGAGATGGCAGCCGCCATTCTTAGGCCTTTCGTTAGTGATGAAATCTATTGGGTTGTTAAGCATCACGGTATTTTTCAAATGTATTACTATGCTCACTACAGTGGCGGCGATAGGCATGCTCGCGAGGTCTATCGCGATCATCAGTTTTATCAAAGCGCGGTCGATTTTTGCCATCACTATGACCAAAATTGTTTTGATCCGGCTTACCAAAGTGAGCGGCTTGAATTTTTTAAGCCAATTCTTGAAACCGTGTTCGCAAAACCCCGGTCTTTTGATGAAGAACACAGCGCACGCTATGGCAAAAGATGATTTTATGGCACAATTGCGTGTCGCAATTTGGACAAAAAAAGAACCTTAGGTAAATCACAATACCGACGTTATTAGTAAACGCTGATAACGAACAACAAAACGCTTAGAGGCGAGTTATGAGTGACCAAGACGATTTCGAACTCAGTGAGTTAGACGACAAAGAGCTGGTTGAGCAAATTCAAGACGATTTGTACGACGGTTTGCAAGATGAGGTCTATGAAGGCGTCGAAATTTTGTTAAGCCGAGATTGGGATGCCAACAATGTACTTGGTGACGCTTTAGTCGGCGGTATGAAAGTCGTTGGTGAAGATTTCAGAGACGGCATTTTATTTGTTCCTGAGGTGCTTAAAAGCGCAGGCGCTATGAAAAGCGGTATGGAATTACTTCGTCCTATCTTGTCACAAAGCTCGGTAGATTTATCGCTCGGTAAGTTCGTCATCGGCACAGTCAAAGGCGACATTCACGACATTGGTAAGAATCTAGTCGGTATGATGCTTGAGGGCGCAGGCTTTGAAGTCATCGATCTTGGTATTAACACCGATGTTGACGAATACCTTGGTGCTTTAGACGAGCACAAACCCGTAATCATGGGCATGTCGGCTCTGCTAACCACAACGATGCCCTATATGGGGGTTGTGATTGAAGAGATGGACAAGCGTGGCATGCGTAACGATTTTCACGTTATGTGTGGTGGCGCGCCGCTGAATCAAGAATTTGCTGATGCTATTGGCGCAGATGCATACGGTCGTGATGCCGCGCGCAGTTCCGAAATGGCGCAAACCTATGCAGAAGCGGCGAAGGTCGCCTAACGAATGCAAAATTAAGCGATGCCTCGCGAGCATGCAAGGCATCGTTGGTCGTAACCTGATGCGTAGCATCAATTGAGTGAGGGTGTGTCATGCCGGTTTCCTCGAGTCAAGTAGCCACTGATAAGCGCTTGGTTTTGGGGTGTGGTGCTCTGGTTTATGAGTTGGTTGAGCTAACTCAACAAAACGCAGAGCTAAAACAGAAAATCGATTTGCATTGCTTACCCGCTCATTTACACAACACGCCTCAATTTATTGCACGCGAAGTCGATCTGTTCCTGCTAGAGCATGCTCATAAGTACCAAGACATTTTTGTTGCTTATGCCGATTGTGGTTCAGCCGGGGATCTCGACAAAGTGCTCGCTAAGCATAATGCTCAGCGCTTACCGGGCGCGCATTGTTACGAGTTTTTTGCGGGCGCGCCAGTGTATGAATCTATGCTCGACGAAGAGCTGGGTAGTTTTTTTCTTACTGACTATCTAGTTCAATTTTTCGAGCGTATTGTCATGCAAGGCTTGGGCTTGAATGATTATCCCGAACTGCGGGACATGTATTTTAAGCACTACACTCGTCTCATTTATCTGGCTCAAACGGAAAATCCGGAGTTGCAAGACTTGGCAAAACAACAAGCCAAGCAACTCGGTTTACGCTATGAGTATCGTTTTGTTGGAAAACAAGGGTTAAACCCGGTGATTGATTTTCCCTCGGGAAAGTCGTTGGCAAACCAGAAAATTGCGGTCGAGGTTCAATATGATCCAACTTAGGCATTTTGCAACGCGCCATGCGCGAGCCTACGAAATAGTTTATAACGCCAGCAGCCCAGTCATTTTGGCGGGTATCCGCGTGATGCAAAAAGTGTTTGGGAATCGCTTAGATGGTGTTTTTACGTGGTTTGAAAAACACAGCAAAGGCTTGCTGTTCGATTGTCAGATGTGTGGCAATTGCGTGCTTTCCAGCACGGGCATGACCTGCCCAATGAACTGCCCTAAAACCATCCGTAATGGCCCCTGCGGCGGCGTGAGAGAAAACGGTCACTGCGAAGTAAAACCGGATATGAAATGCGTTTGGGTTGAGGCGTGGAGTGGTTCTCAAAAGATGAAACACTCGAGCAAGATCGAAACCGTACAGTTTGCGCCAAACTATCAGCACAAAGGCAGCAGCGCTTGGATTCGGTTGGCTAACGAGCAAGGGATTGGTGTGGAGGTGCAACATGAGGCGTGAAAACCCCACCATCCATCCACCGGTAGAGCATCCCGGTTCGCCGCTACCTGAAGAAGCAGGCCATCGTTCTCGAGGTCGGTTTGAGCGCGTACTGCGTGCCGGGGATTTTGCGGTTACCAGTGAAATTGCACCGCCTGATTCCTCAGACGCCGATGAAGTGTATCTGCGTGCCCAATTGTTTGATGGCGTCTGTGACGCGATCAATGCAACCGACGGTTCTGGCGCTAATTGTCATATGTCCTCAGTGGCGGTCTGTGCCTTGTTAACCCATGTGGGTTATTCGCCGATTTTACAAATATCGTGCCGCGATAAAAATCGCATTGCGATTCAAGGCGATATTTTAGGGGCCGCGGCCTTAGGCGTATGCAACGTCTTAGCACTCAGTGGCGATGATGTCTCAGCAGGCGATCATCCTGAAGCAAAGCCGGTTTTTGATTTGGATTCGATATCTCTATTGACCACGATTAAAACCATGCGCGATGAGCAACGTTTTCTAAGCGGGCGAAAATTAGATCGTGCGCCAAAAATGTTTGCTGGTTCATCGATCAATCCATTTGTGCCGCCGGTTCATAACCGGATTACCCAATTAGAGAAAAAAATAAACGCTGGGGCCGAATTCATTCAAACGCAATATTGCTTTGATATGCCAATGCTCAAAGAAATGATGAGCCAAGCGGTAGACAAAGGCTTAACCGAGCGCGCTTTTATTTTGGCGGGGGTTGGCACGCTGGCATCCGCTAAAACCGCGCGTTGGTTACGCGCTAACGTACCCGGCGTACACATCCCCGATGAGATTATCGCCCGGCTCGAAGGTGCAGAAAATCAAAAAGCGGAAGGCCAAAAAATATGTGTTGAACTCATGCAGCAATGCAAAGAGATCGAAGGCATTCACGGCGTACATGTAATGGCCTATCGGCAAGAACAATTTGTGGCCGAGATGGTCAAAGAATCCGGTGTTCTTGATGGTCGTCTGTGCTGGGCGCCAGAGCAACACTAACTATCTGAAAAATTTTATACCCAAAACCTCAAGTGCGAGAAGCGTAATGACTAAAACCATTTTATCCTCACCAAACAAAGAAGTTGCGATCGGCTTTGGCAGCCCATTCGTTATGATTGGTGAGCGAATCAATCCAACAGGCCGCAAAATCCTAGCAGCCGAAATGAAAGAGGGCGATTACTCGCGGGTTGAGTCCGATGCCATCGCACAAGTTCAAGCCGGCGCGCAAATGTTGGATGTGAATGCCGGCATTCCATTGGCTGATGAACCCGCTATTTTGGCAGAAGCCATTCGGCGTGTTCAGGCCGTGGTCGATGTCCCTCTCGCGATTGATTCATCGATTATTGAGGCGCTCGAAGCTGGGTTGGAAGCTTATCAAGGCCGCCCTTTAGTAAATTCAACCACCGCCGAAGACGAAGTCATGGAGCGCGTTTTACCGTTGGTCAAAAAATACGACGCTGCGGTAGTGGGTATTTCCAATGACGAAACGGGTATCTCGGAAGATCCGGACGTACGTTTTGAAATTGCCAAGCGCATTGTTGAGCGCGCTCAAGACTATGGTATCAAGCCAGCTGATGTGGTCATCGACCCGCTGGTTATGCCGATTGGGGCGATTGGTCAAGCTGGTAATCAAGTCTTCCATTTGTGCAAACGCCTACGCGAAGAACTTAAGGTGAATACCACTTGTGGCGCGTCGAATGTGAGCTTCGGATTACCCAATCGCCATGCCATTGCCAATGCCTTTTTGCCGATGGCAATGGGGGCAGGGATGACATCGGCAATCGTGAACCCGCTGCACGGCGGAGTCGTCGAAGCGGTTCGTGCCGCCGACGTTCTAATCTACAACGATCCCGATTGCGAACAATGGATCGCGAATTATCGCGAACCACCAAAAGAGGGCGAAGAAGGTGGCCGTCGTCGCCGCCGTCGTCGCGGCTAAAACGCCATGAGTGAGACGGCATATCAAGGCGGATGCTGTTGCGGCAATATCCGCTATAAAGCAGAACGGCTCAATGAGCTTTGGTACTGCCATTGTCAGCAATGTCGCCGCATGACCGGGCACTACATGGCTGCCGCACAGGTCGAGCTAGAGAAAATCGAAATAAGCGGTGAGCCGAAATGGCACTATGTCTCTGAGACATCGCGTCATGGTTTTTGCCCCGATTGCGGGTCGCAACTGTTTTGGCGTAACGACAAAAACGATTACTTGAGTGTCACCGGCGGCAGCCTTGATTCGTCAAATACGCTTCGCTCTGGCGGGCATATTTTTTGCGCAGAAAAAGGTGATTACTATCAAATTCCCGATGGCGAAGCTCAGTTTTTTCGTTGGGATAGTACGTTTTTTAATAACGAATAATCACGCTTGGTCGGGCATACTAATGGGCTCGCTAAACGGTTCAAATTCATGTCTGAAAATACTTCATCTTCTGTTCGCCTTGTTTTTACCCCTTCGGGCTTGTCCGCCACGGCTGAGGCCGGCAGCAGCGTATTAGAAGTCGCTCAAGAGACCGGCGTTGCGATTCGATCTTTATGCGGTGGCAATGGTAACTGCCGCCAGTGCTGGATTGAAATTTCCGAAGGCTCGCACAGCAAACACGGCATCGACAGTTCGGCCGACAATGTTTCCCCAGTCACCGAACTCGAAGAGCGCCTCTATCAGCGCAGCGCCAAGTTTCAAGGGCTACGCTTAGCGTGCCGAACGCGTGTTCACGGCGATTTGCTGATCGACGTACCTGAGCGCAGTCAAGAAAACCTGGCCTATATCTCAAAAAAGAACGTCGCGCGCGATTTCGATTTATTGCCTGTCGTTAAAGTGGCGCCGGTCGAATTAGCGGAAGCCACTTTGGACACCAATCCGTCGGCCAGCGAGAACCTGATTGAGCGCTTGCAAGAACAAGGGTTCGATGCGCAAATCAATGCTCGGCTATTGCGCGGTTTACAGCCGCTAGTAGCCGAGACGAAAGGGCGTTTTTCAGTCGCGGTGCGCGACGATCAAGAAGTGGTAGCACTGTACGCTGAGCCAAACCCAACCTTGCTCGGTGCGGCTATTGATATTGGCTCGACGACTTTGGCGCTGTATGTCTACGATTTGCAAAGTGGCGCATTGATGTACGAAAACTCCGCCATGAATCCTCAGATTCAATACGGCGAAGATCTGATGAGTCGTGTGTCGTATGTGATGATGAACAAAGGTGGCGATCAAAAAATGACCGCGGCCGTGCATCGTAAACTGACTGAAATGCTGCACGAGGCATGTAAACAGTTAGAGCTGGAGCACAAGCACTTGCTCGAAGTCGTGTTAGTGGGCAACCCCATCATGCACCACTTATTTTTTGGATTATCACCGGTGGAGTTGGGCCAAGCCCCGTTTACCTTGGCGACGCGAGATTGGTTGGAAATGAATGCCAGCGAGTTGGGCATAGATTTGTTTCCAACCACACGGATGGCCTTTTTGCCATTGATCGCCGGCCACGTTGGTGCAGATACGGCCGCAGCTTATTTGAGCGAAATCGACACCATGCAGTCGCAAACCACGCTGCTGGTGGATATTGGCACTAATGCAGAGATTATGCTGGCCAAAAACGGTTTGGTTTATGCGACTTCATCGCCCACTGGCCCTGCTTTTGAAGGTGCGGAAATCAGCGCAGGCGTGCGTGCCTCCCATGGCGCGATTGAGCGAGTTCGCATCGATGAACAAAGCTTGGCGGTGCGCTACAAAGTCATTGGCCTTGACGCATGGTCAGACGAAGAAGCCTTCAGCGCCGCCCAACCCAGAGTCATCGGTTTGTGTGGCTCAGGCATCATTGAAGTCATGGTGGCGATGGCGCAGGTGGGCTTAATTGATAAAACGGGTTTATTCGTGCAAAGCCGAGCGCCCGAACGCTTTGATAAAAACGAAGACGGCACAGTTCGCTACCTTTTGGTCGAACAGGGCGAGCATTCAATTTACATTGAGCAGACCGATGTTCGATCTATTCAGCTCGCTAAAGCCGCGCTTTCAGCCGGCGTGCAATTGCTAATGGATTATCTTGAGTGTGAAGCATTTGATCATGTTTTATTAGCCGGGGCTTTTGGTGCGCATTTAGACCCTGAGTTTGTCGCCGACCTCGATATTATTCCGAGCGCCACGCGAGACCAAATCCGTTCCGTTGGAAATGCAGCCGGGATTGGTGCTAGTAAAGCGCTATTAAGTAACAATGAACGCCAAAAAATCATCGAAGCGGTAAAACGTGTTCGCAAAATCGAAAGCGCCAACGAGCCAAATTTTCAAGAATACTTTGTTCAAGGCATGACGTTTTCAGTGTCGCCGATTGCGGCACAAAAAAACACACGCCAGCGTCGACGCCGAAGAGCGTCATAACGGCATCTATTCCCACAAATCGAGGATAAAATTATGGCCAGAGAGCGAAGAAGAGGCGGGCGTAGAGCTCGTGCCGAAGCCCCAGCCGAGTCGACCGCACCTGCATACATCAAGCGTAAAATCCCCTATTGGGAAGTGCTTAATGACGAGCAGCTGAGTTTGATCGAATACAACGCCGACACCATTCTCGAGGAAATCGGTATCGATTTTACCGAAGATCAAGAAACCCTAGATATATTCGAAGCCGCCGGAGCCAGCATCGACGGCGAGCGAGTTCGTTTTCCGCGCGGTTTATGTCGCGAAATCATTCAAGCTACGGCGCAAAAACAATTCACACAGCACGCCCGAAACCCCAAGCGCAATGTTGAAATTGGTGGCGATAACATGGTGCTGGTACCGGCCTATGGGCCGCCGTTTGTGTACGA
>CALAKU010000081.1 GCA_937922925.1 uncultured Arenicella sp.
TGTGAATTGCGAATCGCACCAACTAAAGGGACATCCATCTTTTGTAGGAAGCTGATTAATGCGCCGTATGAGTGATAGTTTTTTTGAACTCTGTTAGCAACCACTCCCATGATGGCATTGGCGTTATTCGCTCGCACCTTACTTGTTATGTCGGCTATAAAACTCGCAGCCACTCGCATATCGATGGCGCTTGGCATCACAGGGATAATTACCACGTCCACGAGTTTAATTAAACGCGCAACTTTGGCGGTGTCCGTTCTTGCTGGGCAATCGTAGATTACGCGTTCGGTTCCTTCATCCGGAAAGATCTTGCCTTTTAAACCATTGAAGCCTTGCACAGGATTCTCAGTGTCTGGGCGTATGCGTACCCAATCCATCGATGATTGCTGTGGATCGAGGTCAACCAATGCGGTAGACATGCCCCACACGGCATAATAGGTGGCTAAATTAGTGGCGATTGTGGTTTTTCCACAGCCACCTTTTGGGTTCACTACCAAAATAGAGCGCATCGGCTAAGCCCTCACAGCGTTATTTTTGTTGTGTTTATCGCACTGAGCATACTATTTTTTGAAAATCTTGCCAAACAAAGAGAGAATGCGTCGTATCTATGTCGATCTATTACCGTAATTACCTTGCCTGAAGCCAAAACTCAAAAACCTCGAATCCTGATTGTCGAAGACGAAAAAGAGATCGCAGATACCTTGATCTATGCGCTTAGTAGCGAGGGTTTTGAACCGACTTGGCTCAGTCGCTCGCAACCCGCCTTGAAAGAACTTGCAGAAAAGTCTTACGACTTTGGTATTTTTGACATTGGCCTGCCTGATGGTAATGGCTTTGAATTACTCAAAAAACTTCGAGCCAGTGGTAGTGACATACCGGTACTGTTTTTAACCGCTCGCAATGAAGAAATAGACCGCATTGTCGGTTTGGAGATTGGCGCAGATGATTATGTGGTGAAGCCATTTAGCCCGCGCGAAGTGGTGGCTCGGGTCAAGGTGATTTTAAAACGCGTTGCTACAACCTCGGCATCAATATCAGCGCCGACAGAACAGACCTCTGAAGGCATAAAACCTATTTTCGAGCATCGCCCAGAACAACGAACCATTTTTTATCAACATATCGCATTAGATTTAACCCGCGCCGAATACGCTCTACTTGCCTATTTGATGGAGCAACCGGGGCGCGTATTTTCTCGCCGTCAATTAATTGAGGCGATTTGGTCCAACAATCATCCATCCGATGATCGCGCGATTGATACCCACATAAAGACGCTGCGTTCAAAATTAAAAACACAAAATCCTCACCAAGAATTCATTACCACCCACCGTGGCTTTGGCTATAGTTTAACGGTATGAAAATTAGCTATGGCTTGCGCGCCTTTGCCCTGTACTTTCTTATTCTGGGCGCATTAATTTGGTTTACCTTAGACAACGCGATTGAACGCCTCAATGATGGCATGCGTCAATCGGCCGAAAGTGTGTTGGTCGACAGCGCTCATGTCTTGGCGAGTTTCATTGAAGACCAATCCAACAATGGCAAAGCATTAAGCACCTCTCAGTTAACTCGAGTTTTCGCGCGCGTACAACAAAGAGATTTTGAGGCAAAGATTTATCAGGTACTTAAAACCTCGGTAGACTCTCAAGTGTATGTCACCGACCACAAAGGTATCATTGTTTACGACTCGACAGGCCTCGACGTAGGCAAAGACTTTTCTCGTTGGCGCGATGTGAAACTCACGCTCGAAGGGCAATACGGAGCACGAACCTCGTTTCTCGATCGGCTTCGCCGCGAACCAGACGATCCTAAAGGGATGATTGTCGCCGCGCCTATACAGTACGAGGGCAACACAATTGGCGTGGTCAGCCTGGTAAAACCAATTGATAGTTTAGAGGGCCACTTAGTTACCGAAACACAACAATTACAACGCTATGTATTCGCCCTTTTGGCGCTGGCTTTACTACTAGGCTATTTGCTATCGCTTTGGTTTACACGCTCGATAAAGCGCATTGCCGACTACGCAAATGACATGGCGGCAGGCAAACAAGTCTTGCCTCCAAATTCGAAAGACACACGCCTAGAAGCCTTGACCAAGTCGATTTCAAATTTGCGCCATCAATTAGATGGTAAAGATTATGTCGAAGACTATATACACAGCTTGACGCATGAATTGAAGACGCCGCTTACCAGCATTCGCGGCGCGGTCGAGTTGATTAACGACGATATGCCGGCGAGTGATAGAACTCGCTTTCTAGAGAACATACAGCGCTCGAATGAGCGCATGTCGCGATTGGTTGAGCGTATGCTGTCGCTCGCTAAACTTGAAGGCGCCGATAAAATCTCCGCTGAACAATTCGACATCCACGCCATGGTATTGCGTTTACTCGAAGAGCGGCGAACAATGATAGCCGAGAAGCAACTTACGGTATCGCTCGACATTGAAGACGGCAGTCATAGCCATGGGGATCGAGTCTTAATAAGCCAAGCGATTGCAAATTTATTAGACAATGCCATTCGCTTTGGTTTTACAGGCACGCCACTCAATATTACGTATACCCAGGATGCGAGAGGCTTCTCGCTTAGTGTTCAGAACGAAGGCGAGCTTATCCCGGACTTTGCTAAAGATAAACTCTTTGATCGTTTTTTCTCGTTGGCGAATGAGCAAGCTGCCCAGACAAAAAGCACTGGCCTCGGATTGAGTTTCGTTAAGCAAATCATGTTGCTACACAAAGGCAGTATCGTGGTAAAAAATACTCGCTCCGGTGTTTTAGCGACGCTTAAGTGGCCGGCGAATTAGTTGGCGCATAGGCTATTCGTTGATTCGCACCAAGAAAAGATAAAACGGTGCCACGTTTGAATCTATTTTTTGGCCGGCGCAAGCTGTGACTGAATATGCTTTTTCAGCTCAGGCAATAACTCTGCTTCAAACCACGGATTGTTTTTAAGCCAACGATTATTTCTAGGGCTTGGATGCGGTAAGACAAGCAGTTTTGGCCACGTATTTCTCCATTGGGCGACTGCGCTAGTGACACTTTTCTTTTTTAAGTCTGGGCAATGCCAATCAATTGCATAGCGGCCTAAAACAATAATCAATTGAAGCTTAACAAGCTCATTCAACAAGGTTTGTCGCCACTGTTCTGCGCAAATTGGTGGTGGCGGCAGGTCGCCCTGCTTGCCCGTACCGGGGAAGCAGAACGCCATCGGCAAAATAGCAAAGTGATTGGGGTTATAAAAAGATTGTGTCTCTACGCCCAACCAATCTCTCAGGCGTTTACCTGAGGCATCATCAAACGGGATGCCTTTCTCGTGTGTGATGCGGCCCGGGGCTTGGCCGGCGATTAAAATCTTTGCCTCGCTAGAAAATTGTAAAATCGGTTTTGGCCCTAAAGGTAGATCAGCGCACCGCTCGCAAGCGCGAATCGAGTTAATAAGAGCAGAGCAAGACTTAGCCATCAACCCACCCTACTCGTTTTACTGAGCCAATTCAAAAACAAATTTATAAAACTGCCCGTCTGTCGCTACCGCCTTACCCGCAATTTGCCGAGGTAAATATTTAAATCGCTTGATGGCATTCAAAGCCGCTCGGTTAAAACCAGTACTCGGAAACGCCTCAACAATGTAAGGGTCAAATACAGTGCCTGCGGCTGACACACTAAACCCTACAATCACATAGCCTTCGGTTCCACGGCTAGCCAACCTAGTTGGATACGCTGGTGGGACAGAGAAAGCCAAACTCAGTTGGCCATCACTCGGTACGCCAAGCGTGGGTTTAATCGACGTGAGAGGCATATCAAGTGAGCTTGTTTTTATACCGCGACCATCAAACACAACCTTGGGTTGAAATCGTTTTGGCGATTCAGTGAGCAATTCCGGCGCTTTTGGCTTAACTGCGATGAGTTGTACATCTATGTCTTCTGGCGGTTTCGCCCAGCCAGAAAATGATAGCGGTTCAACAAATTCTAATTCAGGCTCGTCGCTTGCAATCAGGCTGTACATCAAGAGTAATAATCCTGCGGTAACCACAAGGGCATTTAGTAAAGACAAAGCAAATCTAGAGAGCGTCATGCAGACCTCCGTCAGTTTCGTTTTATGGGAGACCTATCTAAATAAAGATAGGTGTGAGAAGTCGCCTGAGCTTGTGAGTTCAGCCGGGAAGAGCACGAGCCAAACTCTGCAGGCTTGTTTCGATCAATAATGCTTCAAGTGACGAAGGTAAACCGCAACCTTGGCATTGACTGAGTAAGTTGTTGTAGCGTGAGCGCGCAATGTCTAACTCACCCTCACTGATCAGTGCTTCGATATCATTAAAGGCTAGCGCCATATCGGCTTCGGCTTGACGCACCTGATCTGCTTGACCACTGTTTAGCTGGGCAATAAGCACCCTAGGATCAGGCAAGCCCAGTTCTTTAAGAATAATGTCGCGCTCTAGTTGCGTCGGCGGCAGCTTGGTCGCAACCGATCGCTCTGGCTTCTCTATTCGATATTGACTCAAGATGGAATCAATGGAGGGCGGTTTACTCACATAGCGCAAACTTTGCACCGGCTCTTGCGCTGCGGTTAATGGCTCCTCTGGCTGCACAGCCAACTTCATAACCACCAAGGAACTCAGTGTGATAACGACCGCCAAGCCGACCGCCGCAAAGCGATTAATCAGCACCCAGGGCTTAGCTCGACTGCTTTGCCGAATTTGCTCGGCCTGGTCGCGGCTTGCTGTTAGTACTAAGTGGTCGAGTTGCTCTGAGTTTTTAACCGTGGGGCAATCATCCAGCTTAGACTTTAAAAACAAAATATCTTGGTCGTTCATAGGGCAGCCTCCATCGATAAACGTAGATGCTTGGTGGCATAACGAAGCCGGCTTTTGACCGTCTCTTTTTTGGCTTCGGTGATATCGGCGATTTCGTTATAAGAAAAGCCTTCTATTTTTAAAAGCAGGGTCGACAATTGCTCAGGAGCAAGTTCGTTGAGCTGCTTTGAGAGTTCTTTTAATTGCAGCGACTCGTCTGATCTGTCTTGAGTAACAGCAAGTTGATCAATTTCATCAACCACACTGACTTTGCTGCGATGCTTTTGGCGGCGCCAATAGTCGATGAGCTTGTTATGTGCAATGCGAAATAGCCACGTTTTAAACCTTGCAGAATTCTCATATTGACCGGCCTGACGAATGACCGCCATCCAAGCGTCTTGTGCTAGCTCTTCACAAACACTGTGTTTATCCATTTGACGAAACAAAAAATGATACACAGCTTGCTTGTGTCGCCGATACAAAACTTCGAAGGCGTCTGCATTGCCGCGGGCGAATGCTCGTAATAATTTTTCGTCGCTGACCTTTTTATCGCCAAACAAATTCATTCGATTTTTACTAGACCTTCTACGCATTGTTATTGCCTTAGTGGCTCTCTATTACTTTAATCGATTTACTCATCAATTGGGGGTTAAGCAATGCGCTCGCCATCAATTTACCCTTTCTTGCTCACACAAGCCCCACATAACTTCACCGCCCCCACACGCTCGCGCCATATAGCCCAAGCATAGTAGCCAACATGGAAGGTTGATCAGAGTCACCTTTACTAAAACAATTTCGGCCGATTTGGAGAACCCGATGAAAAAGCACATAGGCGTATTAGTATTCGTTTTATTTTTGTTTGCCTACCAAGCACAGGCTCAACGCTCCGAGCATAGCAGAGGTGGCTCTCAGTCATTCGAACGAGACCAAGCCAGCACAGGTGCTCTGGAGCTAAGCAATCAAGAGGGTATACGCATACCCAGCGTTTTACTAAATACCCACATCAACGGTGATGTAACTGGTTTGATTGCCAGAGTTCAGGTAAATCAAACCTTCCAAAATGACAGCGAATATTGGGTTAATGGCAAATACCACTTTCCCTTGCCCGAAGGTGCTGCGATTGACAGCCTTGTAATCGAAGTAGGTGAGCGAATCATTCGCGGGGTCGTAAAAGAAAAAGAAGAAGCCAAGCGAACGTTTGAACAAGCAAAAAAGGCCGGAAAAAAAGCAGGCCTACTGCAACAGCATCGGCCCAATATGTTTAGCATTTCGGTGGCGAACATCGCACCGTATGAAAAGATAAATGCTTCGCTCACTTTTATCGATACGGTTCAGTTTAACAATAAGTCATTCTCATTACAGCTGCCGACTACTTTTACACCACGTTATGTACCCGACGGTGCCCAGCTAAGCCAGGCACAGTTGCAAGCCATCAAAAAGGAGTTAAGCGAGCCTCAAGAACTTACGATTAATACCAATAATAACTGGGCGAATGCCAAACCCGTTGAGGACAGCAATGAGCTATCAAGCCCATTTCGCAAGGCAAATAAAACAAGCACTACGCATTCTTTTAGCTTAAGTCTGACCGTGGATGCAGGCATCGACATTGAGCGATTCATTGCCAGCCATCCGATTAACGAAACATTTACTGGCAATACGACTCGCATCAGCCTGGCCCAGAAAACAGAATTAATGAACGCCGATTTTCGTCTCACATGGCTGCCCATCAAAGGCACTGCTCCGCAAGCTGCATTGTTTAGCCAACGCCATCAAAGTGAAACTAATGAAGAGCAACACTTCTCGTTCATGATGTTAATGCCACCCAGCATTGATACAAATATGAGTCTGCCGCGAGACGTAACGTTTGTTATTGATTCCTCAGGCTCAATGGCCGGCACGTCAATTGAACAAGCCAAGCAAGCTTTGGTGCAGGGGCTGGATTCACTAACGGGGCAAGATCGTTTTAATGTAATTGATTTTGACAGCCGATTCACACCGCTTTACCGAAGTAGCCAAACCGCAAGCCTCGATCGCATTCAAAACGCGAAGAACATGATTCGAAAACTAAAGGCCGATGGCGGCACTGAGATGCTTGGCGCCATGCAATACGCAATGAACACGCCCAGCGACCCGAGTTATTTAAAACAAATCATTTTTATCACTGACGGAGCGGTGGGCTATGAGCATCAAACATTTAAAACCATCGCAGATCAGCTTGGTGACGCACGTTTATTTACCGTTGGAATAGGCAGCGCACCGAATACCTACTTCATGAGCAAAGCCGCAAAATTCGGGCGCGGCACCTATACCTACATTAGCAACCTCAATGAGGTGAGCACCAAAATGGGCGAGCTATTCAAAACTCTTACTCGACCAGTCATGCGCGACATCAAACTCGATTGGGGCCAAGAGGTAGAGCAATTCCCACAAGTGATCCCTGATCTGTATTCAGGTGAGCCTATTATGGTGGTGCTGAAATCACAAAAAGAAATTCAACATGTTGTTGCCACTGGGGCCATGCTCAATACGCCTTGGCAACAACGCCTATCAAATAAAGCGAACAATCAGGATTCTCAGAGTGAGGGTCTAGATACAGTTTGGGCGCGCAAAAAAATCAGCCTGTTTATGGATCAAATGGCAATCGGCGATCTTTCTAAGGAACAAGCCAAGGCCGCCATTCTCCCACTTAGCCTGGAACATCAAATATTAAGCAAATTTGCTTCTTTTGTTGCGGTCGAAGATACGGTCTCCAAGCCCAAAGGCGCGGCCACAAAAGCGAAGCATCTCGCCAATTTAATGCCCAAGGGCAACACCATGCCCATACCACAGACGGCAAGCCCCGCTACTTTATTCAGCCTACTTGGTTTGGTATTAATGATTCTTGGCGGACTATTGCGCAACAGGGCAGCCAAATGAATACGACTCGAAGCTTAGTCAGTTGGCTTAGCTTGGCCTTAGGCGCAAGTTTTTTTATCAAGGCAAATTATATGGATTTAAAAGCAGAGCTTGCTCAAGTGTTAATTTCCTCCTCCTGGGAAATCGGCTTAGCGGCAGGGACGCCGCAAAAGCCATGGTGGTGGGCCGACACAGAAGCCATCGCTCGTTTGCAATTTAAAAGTTCAGGAAAGTCGATGTATGTGATGCGTGACGACTCAGGCGAATCACTAGCCTTTGGCCCGGGGCATTTGATGGCCAGCGCTAGGGTTTCAACTCCGGGTCACGTGATGATTGCGGGGCATAGAGACACTCACTTTGAGCATCTACAACGAGTGCAAATAGGCGACGTACTTGAAACTCAAAACATCAAGGGAATCAAAATCAAGTACCGCGTCATAAGCACTCGAATTTTGGACGTTCGCAAACACGACCTCGTTACACATCAGAGCGACTTACTGAGTCTAATCACTTGCTACCCATTCGATGGATTTTTACCGGGCGGGCCTTTGCGTTATGTAGTGGACGCAGAACGCGTGTTACCCGAGCCCGAATTGGACCAAACCAACATCTAAAATGCGCTCAGCAAGCCAAACCAAATCACTGCACCAACCCAGCCATTATTTAAAAACGCCTGAAAACACGGCAACCTCTGACGATCTTTAATTAGGTGCCACTGCCAAAGAAATAGGCCAAGGGCAATTACCAAAGAAAAGTGAAAAGAACTGTTCAAACCCAGTGAGGCTTTGATCAACAACCAAAGTAATAAAAAGACCAATTGCAAAACAGCGACAATCGCTACGTCATAACGGCCAAACAAAATTGCCGATGACTTCACCCCGATTTTGAGATCGTCTTCACGATCTGACATCGCGTAAGCGGTATCAAAGGCAAGCACCCAAAGAAGATTGGCTATAAACATCATCCAGAACACCGCGTCAAAAGGATGATTAGCGGCAACATAAACCATTGGAATCGAAAACGAAAATGCTAAGCCGAGCACTAATTGTGGCGCCTGGATAAAGCGCTTCATAAATGGGTAGACAATCGTTAAGCCTGCAGCGGGGATAGCCCAAGGCCAGACGCGCATAGGCAACATCAACAGCAAGGCAACTGCGATCAAACCCAACACAACAAATAGGCCTAAGGCCTGATTCGCGCTTAAGGCGCCACTCGCCAAAGGCCGGCTCTGAGTTCGCTCTACATGTGGATCAATATCGCGATCAGCATAATCGTTAATCACACAACCCGCCGAGCGCATCACAATAACCGCAATTGCAAAAATCCATACCTGCCCCGCAGGCGGCCGACCGTCGTATGCTATCCACAAAGCCCAAAGCGTCGGCCACATCAACAGCAACCAGCCAATCGGCCGATCAAATCGCATTAAAGCCAAATAGTGAGGGACATCTTTGAGTATTTTTTGCATCGGCGTATGGTGTCAGCTAAACCACTTTTGATAGACCGTATTGTGTCGCGGAACCCAGCAGGCCTCAAGTCGGGTTTTCTCGCCGTCGTCGCCAAACAACATTGCATTGGAATATCATTCGAGCGGTGCGAGACTGCTTCGTTTACTAGAGTGTGTTGGTTTTTTGGCTTCGCTAATGAATAGAATTTTCTCAAAGAAGCCATGCCTATGGCATCTCAAATCTATGTGTGGGACACGATAATGGTTAATCTATCGCGTCTAGTAGACTAAGTACTCATGCATCGTTTCAGAAAAAAGACCTCAAGCGTTTACGTAATCTTCTTTACTACCAACCCAACGTTCAATGAGCGGCTCTACGGTTTGCGGATGAGTTTGCAGAATCTTGTTAGCCGTAGGCGCCACATGCGCTAGCACATGCTGATCTCTCATTAGGTCAGCGATCTTAAAACTCACGCTGCCAGTTTGGCGGGTACCCAGAAGTTCGCCTGCGCCTCTGATTTCCAAGTCTTTCTCCGCGATTAAAAATCCGTCGTTGGTTTCGCGCAGGGTTTGTAGGCGTTTTTTTGCGATCGCGCCTAGGGGCGTATTGTATAAAAGAATACAGAACGATTGTTCACTGCCACGCCCAACTCGGCCTCGAAGTTGATGAAGCTGAGCCAGCCCCATGCGCTCGGCATTCTCAACCACCATTAAACTGGCATTAGGTACATCGACGCCAACTTCTATTACAGTGGTAGCGACCAGCATGTCTAGCTCGCCCGCCCGGAATTGTGCCATCACGGTTTCTTTTTCTTTGGGCTTTAGCCGGCCATGCACCAAACCCACGTTTAACTTACTCAGTGCGCCACTAAGTTCAGCATGCACTTCGGTTGCTGCTTGTGCTTCGAGCGCTTCTGACTCATCAATTAGCGGGCACACCCAATAGACTTGTCGACCCTGTTCACAAGCTGTTTTGACTCGTTCAACCACGTCGGCGCGACGCGACTCGGCTGGCATAACCACCGTCTCGACCATTTTTCGCCCCGGCGGTAACTCATCGATACTCGATACATCCAGATCAGCATAAAGAGTCATTGCTAAGGTTCGAGGAATTGGCGTTGCGGTCATCACTAATTGATGCGGCGCGACACCCTCTGGTGTTTTAGCTCGCAAAGCCAAACGTTGCTCTACACCAAAACGATGTTGCTCATCAATAATGACCAAAGCTAAGTTTTTATAATCTACCGCCTCTTGTATTAATGCATGCGTACCTACCGCTAGGAGCAACTGCCCGGTTTTTAAGGCATTAAGTGTTGAGGTTTTTTGCTTGGCTGGTGTTTTGCTCGCGAGCCAACCAACGGCTATGTGCAAGGGCTCAAACCATGCTTTCAGGGTTTGATAATGTTGCTCTGCGAGCAGCTCTGTTGGCGCCATTAATACCGCTTGCGTGTTATTGCTTACCGCCTGCAAAATCGCTAAGGCGGCGACCACCGTTTTACCTGAACCGACATCACCTTGGATTAATCGCAAACTGGGGTTTTGTGTTTCAAGGTCGTTAGCGACTTCTCTCGCAACGCGCTGCTGCGCATTGGTTAGAGTAAAGGGTAGAGAATCGATAAATCGAGAAGCCCGATTCTTGTCTTCACTTAAGCGAGGCGCCCGATCTTGTTCGCGCGCGGCTTTTGATTTTCTTAAACTAAAATGGTGTGCCACCAGCTCTTCAATAATAAGCCGCTGATGAGCCGCACCTGTGGCCGCTTGTAATTCACCCAAGGAACTATCGCCGTCGGGCCGATGCAAAATTTGTAAGGCCTGTTGTAAACCACTGGTTTGATAGGCGAGTTTGTATTGGTCGGGCAGGCAATCTTGCTGGATTAACTCAACGACTTGAGGTAATGCCTGCTTTAAAACCTGATCGGTCAACTTGCGCCACAACGCCTGACTGACGCCTTCAGTGGTAGGGTAAACTGGCGTTAGCACGCTATCCATGCCGCCGCTTGGTTCAGATGAGCTAATTCGATATTCAGGATGAATCATCTCAAAGGAACTTGGCCCTTGGCGAACTTCGCCAAACGCTTTTAACCATAGCCCCCGTTGAAACGCTTTTTCTTGCGCGCGATTAAAGTAAAACATGCGCATCGTTAAATAGCCCGTGCCGTCACTAAGCTTTACTAGCAAGCTTCGCCGACGCCCATAAACAACTTGAGCAACTTCGATTTGCCCAATAATAACCGTGGCCATTCCAGGCAATAATGCACCCAGCTCTGTCACCTTGGTTCGGTCTTCGTAACGATTGGGCAGATGAAACAAAACATCTTCGACTCGCTGCACATGAACTCGAGCAAGTTTGACCGCCATTTGCGGCCCGACCCCGGTCAGGGCCGTCACTGGATCAGATAAACGTATCGCCATTCGCAAACTCCTTTTGCTATTTAAGAGGCTAACTCAAACACAACACTGCATCAATCTCAACTTGGACGCCTTTGGGTAGAGCGGCTACCTGCACTGCCGCGCGCGCAGGAAAAGGCTCAGCGCAATAGTCAGACATCACCTCGTTCAATACCGTAAAGTTCGCGAGATCCGTTAAATACACGTTGAGCTTTAACGCGTGGTTCAATGAACTGTTGGCGGCCGCGGCGACTGCGCTCAAGTTTTCAAATACCTGCTGAGCTTGCTTTTTGAAATCATCGCTAACGACTTCCATTGTCTTTGGGTTTAATGGAATTTGCCCAGAAACATAGACGGTGTCGCCATGCAAAACCGCCTGTGAATACGCACCAATCGCGGCCGGTGCGTTGTCGGCATTGATTATTTTTCGTGTTGATTTCATTGTCTTTAGCACCTCTCTTTAGCGCCTTTTTAGCGCCTCAGTGTCGCCTTATTTTTGCACTCTACTAAGCGACAAACAAGCACCTTACAAACAAGACTAGCCTTTTTGCCGAGCAACGCGCTCCACCGAGCCAGAACGACGTATGGCTTTGATTATGCGAGCTAAGTGAACACGGTCTTTGACTTCCACAAGAAAATCGATTTGTTTGTAATTGTCTGACCCTTCATGCAAATCAACGTGGTTAATGTTCGAATCATTCTCAGCGATGGCACTGGCGACTTGCGCAAACGCTCCAGTGATATTCTCTAGCCGCACCATTAGTTTGACCGTAAACTGTTGATTCAATTCGTCATCCCAATCAACCAAGAGGCAGTTTTCTGGATGCTTAGACAGCTCGGCAAAATTTGGGCAGTCGCTAGTGTGAACCGCTAAACCATGCCCGGCGGTAAACGCACCGACAATCGAATCGCCCGGTATCGGATAGCAGCATTTGGAATACGTTAGTGGTAACCCTTCAGAGCCCTTGATTACCAACGCTTCGGCATCTAGATCGCTGATTTCATTTTTGCCTTCTCTTAATAAGGCGACTTGTCTGGCTACTAAATCTGGTAGGCGCTTTCCCAAGCCGATATCAACAAGTAAGTCTGACCAACTTTGTAAGCCAAACTCTTTTAATAAGCGGCTCTGCACTGATGCGGGTATTTTACGCCGGCCAAACAAGCGCTGCTTGGTCGCGCCCGCTAATAAACGCTTACCTAATTTAAGCGCATCTTCTCTGGTTTGCTGTTTAAGATAATTGCGGATCTGCGTGCGCGCTTTGGCGGTGACGGTATAGTTCAACCAAGCTGTGGTTGGCCAAGCGGTTTTAGACGTGATGATTTCAACGCTGTCTCCATTTTGCAGCACGGTAGGCAGTGATGCCAAGGTCAAATTGATGCGCGCGCCATTGCAATGCATGCCTACATCAGTATGAACGGCGTAGGCAAAATCCAGCGCTGTTGAACCACGTGGTAACTTTTTGATGTCGCCTTTGGGCGTAAACACATACACCTCATCTGGGTATAAATCGGTTTTTAGATGCTCTAAAAACTCCACCGCATTTTCAGTTTGATGTGCAGGATCAAGTAAATCCAGCAACCACTGGCGAGCTAAATGATTCGAGTTATCCGACACTTGTTCGTCGGCTTTGTAAACCCAATGCGCGGCGACACCTGCTTCGGCAATATGATCCATCTCTGAGGTGCGTATTTGCACTTCGATGTTGTTGCCCAAGGGGCCAAAAACCACGGTATGCAAACTCTGATACCCATTGGCTTTGGGAATGGCGATGTAATCTGAAAACCGGCCGGGAATCGGCTTATACGTATTATGGATAATTCCCAGTACCCGGTAGCACTCGTCGAAATCTCGCACAATGATGCGAAATCCATAAATATCGTGAAGCTCCTCAAATGAGCGTTTTTTCTTCTGCATCTTCTTGTAGATGCTAAATACAGTCTTGCGCCGCCCTTTGACTTCAAAGCCTTCGAGACCGGTCGCATTTAAGGTTTCTCGAATCGACTTTTTTAACTTCTCTACCACCCGTTTTCGATTACCTTGACGGTCTTGGATGGCTTCTCGCAAGACCGAGTGGCGCTTTGGGTATAAATGCTGAAAACACAAATCTTGCAGTTCGCGCGCCCAATGATACAGACCTAATCGCTCGGCAATAGGCGCGTAAATTTCAAGCGTTTGTTTTGATATCCGTTTGCGTTTGTCTAACCGCAAGATGCCTAAGGTACGCATATTGTGCAGCCGATCAGCCAGCTTAACGATCATTACACGCACATCTTGCGACATGGCCATGATCATCTTGCGGAAATTTTCTGCTTCGGCTTGTTCTCGGCTTTCAAACGAGATCTGGCCGATTTTGGAAACACCGTCGACCAATAAAGCCACATCACTACCAAAAAAATCACTGACCTGATCTAAAGTTGCGTCGGTATCCTCGACAACATCGTGCAATAAAGCCGCAATCAAGGTGTGTGAATCGAGCTGTAATTCAGCGAGGGTTTCGGCAACTTCCAGCGGATGAAAAATGTAGGCTTCGCCCGATGCGCGCGACTGCCCTCGATGATGCCGTTCGGCAAACACAAAAGCCCGGTTAACATCGACGCGTGAGTGCTCTGAAAGATAGTCTAGCTTCTTTTTTAAGAAGGCACGAAACGCCCTTTCCGGAGATTCCGTAAAAAAGGGGCGTTTTGATGTGAGCGCAGAACTGACCATAGTCTGCGCCTAGTTTAGCATCTGTAGATGATTTGGATTTGCCGCTCGCGACCTCAACTCCATTGAATCACAAGCGTGCAAAAGCAGCTTAGCGCCTTGAGCTTACTCGGCGGCGTTACCAGCCAGCTCGGCTTGAAGGGCAGCAGTTAGTGCATCTAACTCGTCGGAGCCTTCTTCTTTATCGCCGCCTTCGGCTTCTTCAGCATCAATAAACTCAAGTACTTCTTCTTCGACTTCATTAAGAATGTCACGAGTCACTAAACCCTCGGCTATCTCACGCAAGGCGATTACAGTTGGCTTATCGTTTTCTTCTTCGACAAATGCCTCAGACCCCAATGAAATCTGGCGTGCACGTTTGGTAGCAACCAAAACCAATTGGAAGCGATTATCCACATTACTTAAACAATCTTCGACGGTAACTCGAGCCATTTTTATTCCTCTTACAAACTTGCGCGAGAATCTATTTTATTCAAACGCGCGTCAACTTTTACGATGCCAAAACACAGCCAACTGTGTAACACAGCCAACTATTGATTGATGTCTAGCCTCAGCACTTTATTGCTGTCTGGCCTCGGCGCTGGCGTCCAATAACGCCTGTATTTCCGAATTAAGGGGCCGGAGTTTATCACTTTCGCCGTCAAGTATCAGCGTTAAATCGTCGATGGCTTCATTAAAATGGTCGTTCAACACAATAAAATCGGCTTCGTCGCAGTGGCTTATTTCGGCCAAAGCCAGCTGCATTCGGCTGGCAATAACGTCTTCGGAATCGCTTCCACGGCTCCTAAGCCTGCGTTCCAGTTCTTCTATCGAGGGCGGCACGATGGCGATGCTGATCGCCTCAGGCATTTGCTCGCGAACCAAACGCGCGCCTTGCCAATCGATGTCCAGTAACACGTTAATGCCATCGGTGAGCATTTCTTCAACAGCAAAGCGCGACGTGCCGTAATAGTTTCCATAAACTTCGGCGTATTCTAGAAACACGCCCTGGTCGGCCATTTCTAGAAAGCCTTGCTTGTTCACAAAGAAATAATCTACACCATCTTCCTCGCCAGCTCGGCGTTGCCGAGTGGTATGCGAAATAGACATCTTGCATCGACTAACATTCGCGATCAGCGCGCGTGCCAGACTGGTTTTACCCGCACCCGATGGCGCAGAAATAATAAAGAGTTTGCCCGACACTAAAAAAGACGCTGTATTGCAGTCGATCAATATAACAATAGTTGTATTTTACTCGAATTCTGTCTGGCGAATAAAGCTTCTGGAGTCGATCTGCGGAGTCGACTAGACTTGACCGCATGAAAAACGCCCTGCTATATCTCATAACTGTTCTAGCGTGGGGCTCGAGTTGGCTGGCGATTGAGTTTCAAATCGGTGAGGTCGATTTGTTTGCCTCAATTTGCTACCGCTTCTCATTGGCGGCGCTGATTATGTGGTGCTTTTGCCTTTTAACCGGTATTAATCTGCGATTTAGCCTGCGCCAACATGGCTTTATTGGGCTACTGGCATTGTTTAATTTCAGTGCCAACTACGTTTTCATCTATTTGAGCCAATTGCATTTGACCTCGGCAATGACCTCAATCGCCTTTTCGACCATGGTGTTGATGAATATCGTCAATACGCGCATCTTCTTTGGCACGCCAATTCGCCTTCAAGTTTGGCTTGGAGCGTTTTGCGGATTAAGCGGTTTGGTGGCCTTATTCTGGCGGGATATCAAACTCGACCACCTTTTGCTTGGCTCAAATGATACGGGCGCCAGTATTTTGCTCGGTTTAGGCTTTGCCGTGACAGCCGCTTTTATTGTGTCACTCGGTAATATGGTTAGCATCCGAAACTCAAGCAACAGCATGAGCGTGGTTGCGGTAAATGCTTGGGCGATGCTCTATGGCGCTTTATTACTGGCGCTAGTCGTAGTAACAAGTGGGGCAGAATTTGGCTTTTCGACCAAGCCAAGCTATTTGGTGTCCTTGGTGTATTTAAGCTGTGTTGGTACCGTGCTGGCGTTCACAACCTATTACGTTTTGCTGAACAGAATCGGAGCTCAAAGAGCCAGTTATGTGGTGGTTTTATTCCCTATTGTTTCTGTCACCCTAAGTACGCTTTTTGAGGGGTTTACTTGGGGCCTTAGCACCGTCGTTGGTTTCGTTCTTGTGCTGATTGGCAATGCGCTTGTATTAGCAAGTAAGCCATAACGCTCTCTACTTAACGGCTCTCTACTTAACGGCTAGGCGTTAAATAGAGAGCGATCGTTTAGCTCGAACCGGGCTAGAAATTAAGCTGAACGCCTAACTCAATCCGCCGGCCAGGTTGGGGCGCAAAGTCTTTAACAAACGAGGCGTGCTCACGCTGCTCTTCGTCGGTGAGGTTGCGGCCGTTTAGGAACAAATTCCACTCTCCGCCAGACCAATTGAGTTTGGTCGACAAGCGCAGTGATACATCGTCAAACGAGGGAGTCGGCAGCTCAAAGTCAGCAATATCATTTTGAGCGCTTTGGCGTGCATAAGTGAGTTTTGCTTGCCAAGTATCGCTGTGCCAATCCAGACCAATCGACGTTCGGTCTGATGGAATACGAGGCAAGTTTTCACCACCGGTTAATTCAGCAGACACCACGTCGTAAGCAAACAAGACATCTAAATCACCACCACCGATTTGAGCTAAGTGCAGGCCAGCTTCAATGTCTAAGCCAGTAAACTCAGCATCTGCCTGTTCGTATACGAACACTGGCAAACCGTCTTCCTCTAAGCCAGTCGCGCTTTGAAAAATAAAATCTGAGAAGTCGTTGTAGTAAAGGGTAATGTTGGAGTCGAAGACTTCGGATTCATATGACCAGGCAAAACTGAGGCCAATCACACCTTCTTCTTCAAGATCGGCGTTACCAATATCAAAGGTTTGTGTTGCCAAATGTGGGCCGTCGGAAAACAGCTCTTCTGGCGCCGGTGCGCGCTCTGTGAAATCAAGCAAAGCAGACAGCGAGTTTGACTCGTTAGCGCTGAACACCAAGCCAGCTGAACTGCTTAGATTGGTGAACGATACTGGCACACCGGCTCCCGCTATCGGCGTATGTTCAACTCGGTCAATACGTGAACCCAGCTCCAAGCTTAGATCGCCAAATTGACGCTCACCAACCCAGAAGGCACCAATGGATTCGGTATTCACAGGCGGTACAAAAGCCTCTTCACCCGCTGCACTGAAGTCTCGGTCACCGAGTTGTAAGCCCCAAGTACCAGTAAAACCAAAGGTCGGTTGGTGCTCAAGATGAAGGCGCGCTTCCCACGCCTGATTATCAAACAAAGTACCAGCTTCGCCCGGCGCTTCGAATTCGGTGTGGTTGTAGTCATTAATACCGACTCGGAAATTAACCTTAGTGATGAACGAGCCTTCAAAACGTTGTTCTGCTTCGAGGTCAAATCGAGTCTGCTCAAGGTCGATAAAAGGCATTTCTTCCTCTTCTTCTTCGCCCTCGAATTCAGCTTCCTCGCCCTCTTCGCCTTCCTCACCCTCTTCGTGACCACCGACTAAACCGTAGACCGATTCGGTAGTGCTAATAGAAGCGCCAACGAAACCATTCTCGCCGACCCAGCTAAATCCAATGGCGCCACCTTGCGAGTCAAAGAAACTGTTTTCAAGAACGCTGGCACCCGGCTCTGGCTCTTCGCCATCTGCCTCTAGTTGCGCAGCCGATTCGGCACCGACTGGAATATCGTATGCATCGCCGTCTTTAGAAAAGACATCAAGGTGCCATGCGAATTGCTCGCCCGCGGCGCCATCTAAACGAAGCGCGCCAACTTGGGTATCGGCATTGTCGGTAAAACGCACCTCGGCACGACCCGACAGAGCTTGCTCAGGTATCTCGGTAGGAATTCGCCCTGTTTTAGTATCCACCACACCGCCAATTGAGCCGGAGCCATAAACCAAGACACTAGCCCCTTTTAGCACGGTAATTTGATCGGCCAAGAAAGGCTCAACCGTGACCGCATGATCGGTACTGGTAACGGACACATCCAAGGTGTCTATTCGATCTTGTGTGGTTTTGACACGTGGCCCGCTAAGGCCATGAATCACCGGTTGGCCCGCTGCAACACCGAAGGTGGCCGAGCGAACACCGGGCAAGCGTGCCAGCGTTTCGCCAAGTGAAACACCGACATTTTCATTCAACTCATCGCCAGCAAGCACCTTCACGGATTGGCTAAAGCCAGAATCCGCGAGCGGATGTGCATTAATAACAACTTCTTCTAATTCGTCAGCTGTCGCTGGCATGCTAAGGGCTGCAGCAACAAGTATTGTTTTTCTTTTCATCGTAAATCACCAGGCCTAGTGACAAGTGGCCTAATTTAAGAGTAATAACTAATCACGACTGAGCACAACTCGGTACTACATGCCATGATTGAAAGTGTGTCATGGGTATTTACGATTGCGATGGTGGCGCTCTCGCCAGATTCTGATTGTAGCGAGCAGGCTCAAGGAGTGAGTTAGAAAGACAAGACGACCAGTCTCTGTAATCTAGATTACTTAAAGGCCAATTGAGAATCGGCACATCACTGGATTGCTCCGCTTGCTTAAAAACGTCACAAATCTCGACTTGGTCGTGAACCAGGTGCTCAACCGCATGAACGGCCACAGCGAATTGGCTCCACAAAAGAAGCGCAATAGCTGTAGAGGCAAATCGCCGAAAGAACAACCCAGTTAACATTGTTACATTATAACAATAAAAGGTGAAGCTGCAATCGAACTTGAAATCCTATAAAACTGATCTACGCTGGTGAATCTTGTACAAAACCGAACTGCATGCTCATGGCCATAAGCACTTTATTGATAAACTGACGAATTAGTAGACGAGATGATCAACCATACTAAAGAAACGTGCATGGCTTACCTAAGTAACGAACCTTAACTTCTATTGCTTATTCGGGTTACGCCGTTTGAGTCGGCACAACCATACCCGCTAGAGCTCCTAATGCTGTTGCTAGTGTTACTTTTAAAAACTCTGGGATTTGATTGTCACTAAACCCCGTCAGAATTAAGGCACCTACTACTACGCAAACACTTACTAGAGCCATTGACCCAACTGCAAGTCGATACACAAAGGTATTCGGCACTTCAAACGCTTGCACGTTGGTTTGCTCAATTGCTTCTATAACTGCTCTTTTTTGTGACTCATCTAACACGTTTATAGATTCAACGGATCGCGCCACCGCTTCGGAGGCACTCTCTATTGTCTTATTGAGTAACTTAGATCCCGTATTAATTTTCATACTGATGATCCTGTTAAGCTAAAAAGTTGATAAGACTTTATTCGTTGCTCGCTGCTCCGATAGCCGCTGCGATGATAACAGCGGCTATATTGCAATTCCTAACGATGATAATTTCCAAATATTTAACTACCTTGTCAGCGAATTTAATTTGATCCTGAATATGTTCAATCGAGATTGTTGAATTTATGTATATTTGAATCCCCATTAATAAAATCAACATACGAACCATATAGGACTCAAACTTTGCATTTTTAACTGAACAACGTTGTACAAACTTGGCCATAAATATACCAACCATCATCACAAAAAATATATTCAAATGTTTTGATGATTCAGCTTCGTAGACGTTGTAGAAGCTGCCGACTGGAACGATAAAGTATCGAATTAAATGATTAAACCAGTTAGGCAATATGCTTGCTTCAGTGTCATAGATGATCAAAACCAAGCCTGAGAAAATCGCGCCGATCATGATCAATATGATTAGTAACAAGGTTGGGCCATAGATAAACGTACTCAATCTAGATCTAATTGGATTCTGAGTAACTTCACTCACAAGCAACTTTGGTTCTTCTAACATATCAACGTTTGCTGTTTAGCTTACAGACACCAACGATTCTCTACTTAGCGAAATCAAAATCGTACTTGAAACCAAGATTTGCACTAAGTGAATCGACGTCATCACTCAGGAATTCACCTCTGTTCGCGTATTGAATTGTAAGTGGAATAGAAAGCTTGTCATCGACTCGAAAGGTAAGGGTTGCCGAACCGACTAAGCGATCAACTCCTTCACTACTCCCAAGAAACTCTACTGCCTCTATTCCAGCATCAACCCTTAGGATCGGTGTGTCGTTCCTTACTAATATAGATCTACCATAGGAAGCGTTGAGAGTTAAGCGTGAGCCGCCTTGTCTCAAAAAGCTTGTGGTTCCATCGTCAAATGAAAAATCATCAATTTGAGACAACGCTAGCGAGAAAGCGACCCTATCATTATTTAGTACTGGGTCATTTTTTGCGATATACGCTTTGTAGGATTCCAAGTAATTCAGCTTGGCGTTCTCTGATTTTTTCCTAAACTTGCGCAACCCGTTTATGTTTCTAAAGCCCATCTCGTAGCTGACTTGTAACCCTAATTCATCGGCTCCCAGCAGCTCGTTTCTATTTCTATAAAATCCACTGAAAATTAGTTGAGGTTGATTTGACACCAAAGCAGCAAATTTTTTTGACTGATAAACGGTATTGAACGCGCTATATATCTCTAATACCTCTTCATGCGACCTAAGAGCGTTTAAATAGGTAGCTCTGATGTCTGCAGAGCTAGAGCTGTCGGGCACCAAAGGTTGGGCGCAATTTTTGACACCTTCGGCATCTAGAGCCTCAACATAATTCACTCTTGCCAAATTTCTTTGGTCTATTAATGATTTAACCAATGGAGTTTCTAAGTTTTGCATAACCAAACGATTAAACTCGTCGATATACCCGCTGATAGTTCTACCCGTTGAACTATTTTGCCAACTATAGGAAAAACCGAGCTCCATATCGTCGAACTCATCGAAACGAGTCGACAATTCTTGAGATCTTTCGTCTCCTAACATCATTGCCAGATCAGGGTCGAGCAATGGATTCCTAAAAACACGAAATTGAATGCTCGCGTTATGATCTTCTATCTCGGAATCTGTTAGCAAATTTACATTGTGGGTAAATGTCAAAGGCTCACCCGGCGTTTCCTGTTCATCGCTAATAGCGAGCCCGGAAATCTCTAAGTCAGACACCAAGCTTTGCAATACCGATCCGACGCTTAGAGAACCATTACTAGTATCTACTAATGCGCTTCGAAGCAAAGAGCCAATGTTTTTTATGGCTTCTTTCTCTCCTTTGGCCGACAACCCTTGTTCATTGGTCAGCTTTGTATCGTCCGAGAACGAAAACAAACATGAGAATTGATCTGTATTTGCGAAAGAAGGTATCGGCAAAAATAAAATAATAATAATGAAACTTTTAAAATTCATGAATCCTCCTTTTGCATTTTTATATAGACGAAAGCCTCTAGAACAGAGCCCGCGCCAGCAGGGCTGAAAGTACAAATCTTCCGATCACCATGACGTACCCACTTCCCTCCCTTCTGGGTCCAAACTTCGTTGTAAAGTTTTGACTTAATGACACTCGCGAACGTAATTCGCATCGATCCCCAGAATGTCTCGGCACCTTGAAGTTCAATCACGATTGGATTCGACTGATCTGATTCTGTGAAAACCTCATCATCCCAAATTAGATTTTGGTTCGAATCTCTTAATCGTGCTGTAGCACGATATGCTCTACTCTCCCCATCAACTGGCTCACTCCATACTCTTAGTTGCGCCCCGTGTGGCACGTTTCGCCTTAAAAAATCACACATATACACCCCGTAAAAAGTTGGTTTACTGCACCCTGTTTGAACGCAAAGCAGCCTTACATTTATTGAGTGTTACTTGAGCTGGTTTTATCTCACTCGAACCCTAAAAAAACTAGAAGAGCCATATTCATTTCAATAGAATCTTGTCTTAGCTCACAAAAAAAGGGGCACTCTAAACGAATGCCCCACGCTCAGGAGGAGTGAAATGGGCGGGTATTACCCAACAAATAAAGCGCTACCGATAAGAAATTACTAATCTATAGGCAAATTATTGCGGCACTGCCTGATTGCGTGATCACTGGAAAACAAAGAGGGTCTTCTTCTGGCCGATCAATGTCGAGCTCAAGCTGGTATACCAAATCGTC
>CALAKU010000082.1 GCA_937922925.1 uncultured Arenicella sp.
TTTCCTAGCGCGTTACCGCTGTGCCGTAGACCAGTACTTCAACAGACCCCAAAGTTTGCTCTGCGCCTTTGGAAATCGACGCTGTTTCGAAACGCACATTAAAAATATGGTTTGCGCCGGCGGCTTTGGCCGCTTCTTTCATGCGCAGAACGGCTTCGCGTCTACCGCGATCAAGCAATGTCTCATAGGTTCCCAAACGACCCCCAATTAGCATCCTAAGGCCAGCAACAAAGCGTTTAAAATAGTCTACCGATACCACAACATTGCCTTGCACCAAGTGGCTATGACTACCAGGCTCACCAGCGGCAAGTTTTGTATCAAAAATCAAAATATCCTTCATTGCCTGTTCGCGTTGGGCTATGGACTTATAGTGAGAGCGCTCCATCGCCGAGCCGATAAGGTAACCCACTACCAATAACCCAAGAACAATTAAAATTTCCATATGGGTTTACTCGTTGATCGAACCATCAGCTAAGACCACCGCAGTGCCATAGGCGAACAATTCAGCCGCGCCTTGAGCCACCGAAGACGTCGCAAAGCGCACGTTGAGCACAGCATTTGCACCAACGCTTTGAGCTTGCTTAATCATGCGTTGAGTTGCTTCATCACGTGCTTCGCTCATGAGTTCGGTATAGCCTACCAGCTCACCGCCAACGATGTTTTTAAAGCCGGCCATTATATCGCGCCCCAAATGCTTAGCTCGAACGGTACTGCCCTGAACTAAACCGAGCTGTTTGATAATTGCTCGGTCTGGTACCGTTTCCATATTCGATATCAACATAGTTATCTCCGTTGTTTAATTACTTTAAATAGTATTATAAATCCATTTTTCAAGTTGGGTAACTTCATCTTAACCAGTCAGAAAAAACAAAAGACGCTACCAAGGTGTATTTTGTCGCTGCGAACTTGTATTTCAATAAATGCGTTTATCGATCATAGTCTTTGCATAAGCGCTGTATTTATTGAACACTTACGCGTTCAGACACAGTACTGTTATCGCTTTTTAATTGAATTCAATCTCCAAGCAAGGTGGTGACGAAGTTCGACGCTTAGTTGCCAAACATCGGTTGCCCCAATCGTATTTAGGCGATGTGAGTGATTATTTTTTACCAATTGCTCAAGACTTATCAAATAAGGGAGTCGGTCAAATCCAGACCATTTTGGGCGTTCAAGGCTGTCAAGGGAGTGGTAAAAGCACGTTTTCGGAATTCTTGGCGAGCCTATTAAAAACCGAATTTGAAATACAAGCGTGCATTGTTTCTTTGGATGATTTTTATTTCAGCCGCGCCCATCGCACGCTTTTGGCGAATCAAGTACATCCTTTGTTAACAACCCGCGGCGTGCCAGGGACACATGATGTTGATTCCATGCAAATCGTGTTTGATCGCTTCAAGCGGGGTGCTCCGATTACCTTACCTCGCTTTGACAAAGCGACCGATAATCCATTGCCAAAGGATCAGTGGTTGTATCTAGAGTCGCCTCCACCGTTACTTATTTTCGAAGGTTGGTGTGTGGGCGTAGGCGCTCAATCTGAGCAAGAGTTGCTGACGCCGATCAATCCTCTCGAGCGAGAAGAGGATCCGTCTGGGCGTTGGCGACGGTTTGTGAATCAACAAATCGAACAACGCTACCAAGCTGTCTATCAACAACTTGACGCACTAACCGTGCTTCAGGCTCCGAGTTTTGAGAGCGTGTATGAGTGGCGTTCTATGCAGGAGCAAAAGCTGCGTGAACGCTTACACAATGATGGTTTGAGTTTGCAGGCAAGCATGTCGCCCCGCGATTTAGCGCGTTTTATTCAGTTCTATCAACGACTAACGGAGCACGCGCTAAGTAAGCTTGGAGGTCAAGCAGACTATCTGTTGCAGTTGGACTTTGATCACTCAATCGCTGATTTGCATATCAAAAGTAGGCCAAGCTTAGGCGAATAAATCTTTTTGTTCGTTACCAAGAGCCAGTGCTTTGCATCGATGCCCACGGTTCTTGTTTAGGCAGCGCGTCGCCTTTCTGCAAGAGTTCAATTGAAATACCATCAGGCGATTTGATAAACGCCATATGCCCATCTCGAGGTGGTCGATTAATCACCACGCCTTTGTCCATCAAAGATTGACAGAGTGCATAGATATCATCAACGCGATAGGCCAGATGCCCAAAATTGCGCCCACCGTCGTACACTTCGGTATCCCAGTTATAGGTTAACTCCACCATCGGCGCTTGCTGCACTCTCGCTTGTGCTACGTCGTTAGGGGCGGCCAGAAACACCAAGGTAAAACGCCCACCTTGATTTTCTTGTCGACTCATTTCGATAAGACCGAGTTTGTTACAAAAAAAGTCGAGTGCAGCGTCTAAGTTTTGAACGCGCACCATACTGTGTAAATATTCCATAGAAAAGCTCAGTTGTTATTTCGGTTTTGCATAGGCTAGACGGCCCAATGATTCACCAACATGATACTCGTCTAAGCCAGAGGCGGCGACCGTTTTGGCTTTAACCAAATTCAGTTTGCCATCGGTTTCGATTAAGGTTTCGTCGACAATGACCTCGACTATCTCTCCAATGACCAGAACTGTGCCATTGAGTTCAATATCGATTCTTTGGCGATACTCGACGCCCATTTTAATGTTGCTTTGTGTTACGTAGGGTGCAATCAGAGAATGATATTCGGCGGTTAATTCGGTTTGATCAAATTCCGAGATATCGGCTGCATAACGGGCAGAGGTGTGGTGCGCGTCTTCAACAAAAGCCGCGCCCACATGATTAATAGTAAAACACCCGGCGGTGTAGATATTATCAAGCGTATTGCGCGGCACCGAGTGCGGGCGATTAACAAAGGCAATTAATGCCGGGTCGGCTCCAAGATGAATCACAGAGCTCACTATGCTCAAGTTGGTCACACCTTCCTGATCAATCGTACCTATAAGATTGGCGCTTTTATAACCCGAGAGGGAATTAATAAAGTGCACACGATGGCGCTTTTCCATAGCGGCAAAGTCGCCAGTGTTGAATTTTTTTTGTGCCACGATTAAGGCTTGGTTTGTCGGAATTTAATTTCTTTTAGCTTGGTGTCTCTGAGCTTAAACTCTCTAAGCATAGTTTTCAGGATGAAAATGCCGTTCGATCAACTCAATAAAAATATGTAAGGTCTTAATATGTAATTCTTGTACTCGATCTGCAAAGTCGCCACCAACAGTGCAGACATACACATCCGCCAGAGATTCTAGGGCGTCTGCCGAGCGCCCACTTAAGATCACGACCTTGACGTCTAACTCTTTAGCGGCTTTGGCCGCCTCAACGACATTCTTGCTGGTGCCACTGGTGCTGATGCCAATCAACACATCGCCCGCTTGCGCGTGGCTTTCAATGTAGCGAGAAAAAATGTATTCATAACCAAAATCGTTAGCTACGCAGGAAATATGACTCGGATCGCTGATGGCAACCGCCGCGTGGCCACGACGATTTTTTCGATAGCGGCCGGTGAGCTCTTCTGCAAAGTGCATGGCATCGCACATCGAGCCGCCATTACCACACGAGAAAATCGTGCCATTGTTTTCTAAGCTTTTGATTACAAGTTGGGCCGCTTGTTCAATATTGGCAAGCTGAGCATCGTTGTTGACCAAGGCGTCCAGCGCTCGCTGGGCTTCAACTAAACTGCTTTGAATGTGTTGTTTCATTTTTAAAGGATTAGTTTTGAGCAAGTAACCACTGTGCGGCTTGCTCGGCAAAATAAGTGAGAATCATATCGGCGCCCGCACGCTTAAAACCCATGAGCGATTCCATGACAACGGCTTGTTCATCCAGCCAGCCATTTTGCGCGGCGGCTTTGAGCATGGCGTATTCGCCACTGACTTGATAGACCGCGGTCGGCATTTTAAATTCGTCTTTAACACGTTGCACAATATCCAAATAGGGCATACCCGGTTTAACCATCACATAGTCGGCGCCCTCATCGATATCCATACGCATCTCGTGTAGTGCTTCATCGCCATTGGCTGGGTCCATCTGGTAGGTGTATTTATTGCCAGTGCCTAGGTTGCCCGCCGACCCCACGGCATCGCGAAAGGGGCCATAAAAAGCCGACGCATACTTGGCCGAGTAGGCCATGATTTGCACGTTAGGATGGTTGGCGTTTTCTAAGGCATCACGAATTGCACCGATGCGGCCATCCATCATATCCGATGGCGCAACTACATCGGCGCCGGCGTCAGCATGAGACAAAGCCTGTTTGACTAATACTTCAATGGTCGCGTCGTTCAATACATAGCCATTGTCATCAATCAAGCCGTCTTGCCCATGTGAGGTATAAGGATCGAGCGCTACATCGCTGATCACACCAAGCTCAGGCGCGGCTTCCTTAATCGCTTGAATCGCGCGCTGAGCTAAGCCATTGGGGTTAAAGGCTTCGCTGGCGTTGTCTGACTTTTGTTCAGACTTAACAACGGGGAAAAGAGCCATTGCGGGAATGCCTAGCTCAAAAACAGCCTGCGCTTTTTGTGCCATCAGATCAATGCTCAGGCGTTCAACGCCAGGCATAGAGGCAATTGGCTCACGCTGGTTTTGGCCTTCGATCACAAAGGCTGGCAAAATCAAATCCGCCACGCTTAAGACGTTTTCACGCGCTAAGCGACGAGAAAAATCAGTCGCTCTTAAGCGACGTAAGCGTGTATTGGGGAAGGCTCTGTTCATGCGCGCAAGTGTCGCATGAATGACTCTTGGGTTAAAGTTAAGTGCTGCGCGAATCTGGACACAATCGCTGAACATTGACTAAAGGGAAATGAGCTAGTTGTCTAATTCCCTCACCATGCGTCGCCCGCCAATGCGAGGCATTTGATCGAGAATAAAATCGGCGCGTTCTTTTAGATAGTCGCTTGGTTTGGCGGGGTTCGAACGTGAAGGCGTGGGCAGGCTGGCGGCAATAAGTGCTGATTGCTCGGGGCTTAGCTGGCTTGGTTCAATTTGAAAATAGTATTGGCTGGCGGCGCCGACACCAAATACCGATCGACCAAATTGTGCGAAGTTCATATACAGCTCTAAGATGCGTTGTTTGGGAATAATAAGTTCCATCCACAAGGCGAGCCAGGCTTCCAAGCCTTTGCGTACGTAGCTTCGTTCGGGCCACAAAAATAGATTTTTAACTGTTTGCTGAGTGATCGTACTGGCTCCTCGTGGGCTGCCGTCTTTGCTTTCCTCAAGGGCGGCTCTAATCTGTTTTAGATCAAAGCCAAAATGATTTGGAAAATCTTGATCTTCAGAGGCAACAATGGCGTTAGGGAAGTACAGTGAAATGTTGTCGAAGTCGACCCACTGGTGTTGAATATTGGTATTGTGATTGTGCTTATTCAGCTCGATAAACGCGCTAGTGGGCGGATTGTAATATCGTAAAACGACCATCGGCAGGGCCGACAGTAGAATCACCAAAACGATCAATCGAAAAAGCCAGCGCCAGAACCAGCCGCCGCGCTTTTTCTTTCTTCTGCGTTGCTTGTGCACCATCTTGGCTTTTGTACTATCGTCCAGGCGAGGTTCTTGCCGTTTGGCCGCGGGTCGTCGCTGCGGTGAGCGGTCATGACGGGATGGTCGTTTTTTTGGCCTTAGTAAATCTGTCATCCGTTAACAAACGGGGTTACCCGCAATACTTCTTCAATGGTTGTATAGCCTTGCGATACTTTTTTGGCTCCGCTGTAACGTAAGGTTTGCAGGCCGTCTTCCATTGACTGTTGACGAAGCTCAATGAGGCCGGTTTCAGGTGACACAATGCCTTGTAAATCATTGGTCATCTCTAGCATTTCGTATAAGCCGATCCGCCCCAAATATCCGGTTTGTCGACATTCGATACAGCCAACTGGCTTGCAAATCTCGTCTTGGTTCATGTTTGGGTCTGGGCAGAAATCTCGCCAAAGCGTGTCGTCTATCTCGGCGGGTTCTTTGCAATGCGGGCACAGTGTTCGCACTAATCGTTGTGCCATAACGCCAAGCACGGTAGCAGTAATCAAATAGGCAGGCACGCCCAGTTCTAACAAACGAGTGATCGCCGAAGGTGAATCATTGGTGTGCAGCGTCGAGAGCACTAAATGACCAGTAAGCGCCGCTTGGATCGCCATTTCAGCGGTGGCCAAATCACGAATCTCGCCAATCATAATGATGTCTGGGTCTTGACGTAATAGAGATCGAACCCCGGCCGAAAAAGTCAGATCAATGGCATTGTGAACCTGAATTTGATTAAAGCTTGGTTCCACCATTTCGATCGGGTCTTCAATGGTGCAAACATTGACTTCGCTGGTCGCCAAGTTTTTAAGCGTGGAATACAGTGTCGTGGTCTTGCCCGAGCCGGTTGGCCCGGTCACCAAGATAATACCATTGGTGTGGCGAGTCAGTTGATTCCACAGATCAAGCTCGCGATCGGTCAGGCCCAGTTCATGAAAACTTCGTTGCAGTACATCTGGGTCAAAGATACGCATCACCATCTTTTCGCCCATGGCAGTGGGCACGGTAGATAAGCGTAACTCGATTTCTTTGTCGTCGGGCGTGCGAGTTTTTAAACGGCCGTCTAATGGGCGGCGTTTTTCCGCGATGTCCATACGCGCTAAGGTTTTTAGCCGCCCAATGATCGCCATCATGACGTTTGGTGGAACCTGATAAGCGTGATGCAAGATGCCATCAATGCGAAACCGCATCTCGCCCATTTCTTTTCTTGGTTCCAGATGAATGTCACTGGCGCGTTGCTCAAAGGCATATTGGAGCAACCAGTCAACCACTTGCACGATGTGATGATCTTCTGCGTCGAGCTGACCGCTGCGCCCTAGTTCAACAAGCTGCTCCAGGTTTTGCTGTATTGAACCGCCGCCGCGATCATCATTGAGGGACGAGCTCGAGATCGATTTTGCCAGCGTATAAAATTCGCTTTGATAACGATCAACTTCAGCCGGATTCGCAAACACAACATGGATTTCTTTGCGTAAAAGAATTTCTAGATTGTCTTTCCACGATAGATCAAGTGGATTTTTAACCGCAAGCGTTACGCTGTCTTTGTCGGTTTTTACCGCAAGAAAGCCATGCTGGCGAGCGTACTGTGGGGCCACTACCTGAGTGACCGAAGCGATATCTATTTTAAGTGGGTCAATAACAAAGTAGTCGACGCCTACTTTGTCTGCAAACCACTCACAGAGTGCTTCCAGATTGATGCGGTCGCCAGTGCCTTGGTGGGTCGGCAAATTACGCGCAATACCTACGATTGGATGCGGCGGAACGCCATCAGGATCCATAAGGTTAACGTCGATGCGTTTAGCTTCGGCGACCGCGATCAACTTGTCCTTGAACATCGCTTTTAAGATGGCTTTGTGCGTAAGTTTGTCGATCATTCCTATAAACAGTCAAAGGGCCTGTGGCGCATACCGTGTTACGTTTTGACGATGGTATGACATGAAGTGCTATCATGCCAGTGATTAGAAGAATCATTACCAAACTGAAAGGGGCCGGGGTACCGATACCATGTTGCGTGTTGTCTTGATATTGCTATTTTTGCTGATTGTTTGGGTTCTGTTTTTCTCTAAGTTATCGGCCTTGCCTCGGCGCATAATCGCTGTGGTAATTTTGATCGTATTCATTGCCGCGGTGTGGTTTGATGACCACCGAAAGCGGCCCAAGGTGGGTTTGATTAAAACCGCAGAGGTGGTGTCTTGTGGCATCTCGACTACCTCGGTGTATCGCAGCACCTACGATTTACAATTGTGTTTTGCGAATACCGCGCCTCAAGGCACGGTGAAGCGGTTGCGCTTTGCAGTACTCGCCAATGAATGCAGCTCGGGCAGTTGCGATCTTATTCAACGAGTGGAGCGAGAAATGCCATTTGTTATCGAAGCGGGCTCACAGACTTCGCTCTTAGAGAGCCTGAGATTTGATAACATCACTGACACCAACACCGCGATTCAATGGAGCGCTGAGGTGCTCGAGGTAAAAGCTATCCCTTAGGATTGCTTGGTAAATATGGTGTCAACTCAGATTTTGGTTCGTCTTATCAAGACGATGTTTCTAATTTTGTTTTTGGCTTTGGCGTTTGTGCTATTGCGCAGCCTCGGCGGCCCCAGCTTAACTCAATCGGTTGCGTCGCCCTTCGATGACGTTGAGCTTGGTGAAACCGCACTTCGCCGTTTTGATGGTCAGCGAGTCTGGGTAACACGCTTTGCATCGACACAACGGGCTGAGCTGAAAAACCTTGATCCGGTCATGCGCTCCAAGCAAGGCGTCTGCGACCCATCGACAATTTTATGTGTGTTGATTGCGGCAACACAGGTGCCCGGTGTGGAAATTCGACACACTCGCGCTAGGCCAGTGCAAATCAAAAATTCGGTTCCTTGGGTTGGTGGTTTTGTTGATCCCAGCAACGGGCGGGTATTTGATTTATTGGGCCGAGCCTACGACGACGGTGCGCCGTTAGAGCAAGTCAATGCCAATTGACTTAGCCTGCTTTACTATGCAAAAGCGCCTATCTGTTTTACTACCCCATCCACACTAAGGGCGCTTCATGTAATAGAGCAGCTTGTTCGCGCAAACTCAAAATGTGGTCTTCCCAACACTGTTGGCTATTAAACCAAGGAAAGGCATGTTTGAAAGCGGGGTCATCCCAACGTTTTGCCAGCCAGCCGTAATAGTGAATTAATCGCAGAGTTCTTAAGGCTTCGACTAAATGTAATTCGCGCGCATCAAAATCACAAAATTCGGTATAGCCCGTGAGAACAGCATCAAGCCCCGCGGTTTGGTCAGCGCGATCTCCGGCAAGAAACATCCACAAATCTTGTACTGCTGGCGCCATCCGTGCGTCGTCAAAATCGACAATATGTGGGCCGTCGTCTGTCCACAAGACATTGCTTGGATGACAATCGCCGTGACAGCGAATCAGCTTTACTTGCCCTGCGCGCTGATAACATTGTTCGGCCTCGTTAAGCAATTGCTCGGTAAGGCTGGCATAGGCGGCTAATAGATCAGCCGGTATAAAATTATTGTCGAGAATGTATTGGCGCGCCTGCCAACCAAAGGTATCGACGGTTAGGCTAGGCCGATGTGTAAACGCGTCGGTGTGGCTCAGTGCATGCAGGCGGCCCATAAAGCGACCCATTTGCTCAAGCTGATCGAAACTCTCTAAGTCCAGTGCTCGCCCGCCACGATTCGTAAACAGCGCCAGCCTAAAACTACCGCTATCAAGCAAAGTTTGCTGGTTGATCATCAGCGGCGGAACAACAGGCAACTCAGCGGCCGCTAAATCTAAGGTGAATTGGTGTTCCTCTAAAATTGCCTCGTCTGACCATCTTGCTGGGCGGTAAAACTTGGCGACGATGTATTGCGCTTCGTCGTTGCTCTCAACGCCGACTCGGTACACACGATTTTCAAAACTGTTTAGGGCTAATAAGCGGCCGTCGCAGCGGTAGCCTAAGGCTTCAATGGTATTTAAAACTTGGTCTGGAGAAAGCTCAGCGAAAGCAAGTGTGGCCGTGGAATCGGTCATTAATTGAGGGGTAGATACACATAGACTATTAGTGTTAAGGTGAGCATAACACGAGTCATACTAAGCGATTCCAATTAACGACTCAGGTGGGAATCATGGCTGAAGCAAAGACGCAAAGCAATCTGTTATACGGGTCACCGCCAGTTCTGGTGGCGCACCGTGGTTATTCAGGTCGATACCCTGAAAACACTCTATTGGCATATCAAGCGGCCTATGAGCACGGTGCTCGGTATATGGAGTTAGATCTACAACTCACTGCCGACCGCGTACCCGTTTTACATCACGATGAAACGCTTGAGCGTATGGCTGGCGTTGACCTTGA
>CALAKU010000083.1 GCA_937922925.1 uncultured Arenicella sp.
CCCGTGAGAGTTGACCTGCGAAATATCGGAGTCGCGCCCTTGTACTACGATTGGCAGGTGCAGTTTGGCTTGCTTGAACAAAACTCAAACGCGCGCCTGATACAAGATGCCGATTCGCATGATCTCACGCAACACATGCCAAACGACTCTTTTCGACTCAGCAGCACATTAGATCTTAATGGCGTCGCTGCCGGCAACTATCAAGTTGCCGTGCGAATCATTCAACCCGGCGCAAACATCATTAAGGCCGAACCTTGGAAGCTTGATGCACGCAATACTTATATCCAATTCGCTAATTCCATGACCGTTGTTCAAGCCCAATGGGATGATCAAAACCGCTTGATCGGTGGCTGGTCTATTCTAGGTAATGTGAGAGTTAATTAAGGACTTTTGATTCAAATGCCAAACTCAAACAGTGACTAGCCCTTGAACCATATAATCTCTTAGGGAATCTCTGCAAAAATCAGGTTGAGAATTTTGCGGTTCAGGATTCCAATCATGATTTTTGCAAAGATTCCTTAGGTCGACGGCAATAAAACATCCGCCATGCCTTGAATGTTGACTGCAATTTCTTGCTCGTCTTCTGAGAAGTAAGCTAGGTGATACATCGCTTCGCCTTTTTGCACCAAGGGAATATTTTGCTTACCAATCACAATCGCGCTTTTGTCCGAAACCACCTGACCAAAAACGTCTCCCAATGGGCTGCCAATTTCAGCTAAGACATCGCCCGGTTGAACGTGATCACCAAGTTTTACCAACGACCGCACAATACCGCTGTGCGACGCGCGCTCCCACTGGCTAGTATTCGCGATCACTGGCGCCGAGGACAGCTTACTACCTTTGCGGCTAATCATCTCGAGGCTATGTAACACACGCTTAACGCCACGCTCGCCTGCCCGAATGGATAACTCATCAAAACGCAAGGCCTCGCCCGCCTCATACAACAGCACTTTGGTGTCAACTTCTTTGGCAGCCTGTCGCAAAGTGCCATCTCTAGGGCTGGAGTTAAGTAGTACCGGCACGCCAAAAGATTCGGCTAGCTCACGCGTTGTCGCATCATCTAAATCGGCGCGGATCTGCGGCAGATTACTGCGATGAATGGCGCCGGTGTGAAGGTCGATGCCATAGTCACATTGCTCGACGATTTCACTAATAAATCGATGCGCAACAATCGAGGCTAATGAGCCATTTTCATGGCCAGGGAAACAGCGATTCAGGTCACGGCGATCTGGCATATAACGGCTGCGATTTAATACGCCGTAAATATTGACCATAGGCACCAATATTAAAGTGCCTCTCACGACCTTGAGTGATTTTGATCGCAACAAGCGCCGAACAATTTCAATACCGTTGATTTCATCGCCATGCACTGCGGCCGAGACAAACACCGTCGGGCCAGGTTTACGACCGCGCTTTACATGCACGGGCACACTGATGTCAGTATCGGTATACAAGCGCACCATCGGCATATTGATGGTGGCGGATTCGCCGGGCTTTACTTCTTGACCGGCAATGCTAATCACTGGAATTTCTGAAGACACAAATCTAAAGGCACAAATCTAAAAGCGGTGCGCTTGGGTTGTTTGATCTGGAACTTTGATAAAAGACCAGCGTGGTCGTGAGACTCTAGCGAATCATCACGGGTATTACCAGTAGTGAAAATACGCCAATGAACATTCGATGACTATTATAAGCAAATCACTACGGCGCCTCGCGCTACCACAATTGGGAAGCAGAGTTGGTCTTGCTCGCAAGCATCGCCAATACCATTGTCGTTAGTATCAACTTGATCGGCATTAGAGATACTGGGGCAGTTATCCAGACGATTGCTAAAGCCGTCTATATCATCGTCGTCTTCGCCTAAATTACAAATGCCGTTGTCATCGGTATCGAGCCCATCGTTATTTGGTTCAAACGCGCCACTGCTGCAGTCGTCGCACAAGTCGTTGTCGGTATCGCTGCACATTTGTGGGTTGAAGTCATCGCTGTCCGAATTGTTTAGGGCGTTGTCATTATCGATATCCGGGTCGCAAGCATCGCCAAAACTGTCTTGATCAAAATTGGCTTGGTCGGTATTGGCGATACCCGGGCAATTGTCGACCACATTCAAAACACGGTCGTTATCATCGTCGTCACAGGCATCGCCTTGATTATCACCATCGACGTTTTCTTGATTGGGGTTAGGCACCGCCGGGCAATTATCCACATCATCGATCACGCCATCTCGGTCGGTATCGGGTTCACCGATGTTGCAGATGCCATCGCCGTCGTCATCGGCTCCATCGTTATTCGGGTCAAACTGGCCGCTTGAACAATCATCGCATTGATCGTTATCTGAATCCCTACAACGATTGGCATTGAAATCAAAACCATCGACTCCATTCAACGAGCCATCATTGTCGATATCGGCGTCACACGCATTGCCAAAGTCGTCGTTGTCGAAATTAGCTTGATCGGTATTGGCCACTGCTGGGCAATTATCAATACCGTCGTTGATATCATCGTTGTCGCGATCTTCGTTCTCACAGGCATCACCAATGCCATTGTTGTCGCTGTCTTGTTGATCGCGGTTGGGCGTTAGCGGGCAATTATCAAGTCGCGACGGGCGCTGTAAAATAGCGAAGGGAAAGTCTCGACTATTGCTAACAAACCACCGATTATTCGCCGGGCTGAAAAACAAACGCCGCCCATTCGGGTAACTCCCCGACGACGCCAAAAACCAACCACAGGCCTCATTGGTATCGATGTGTATCGCATACGAGGTGTTCAAATCGAGGCTGAGCGGGGGTATATCAAATTCGATAAACCCATCGGCATTTTGATTGAATTCACTAAACGGGCGAGCCAGTGATGCTAAAGAGGTAGTGAGCGGAAAGCCTGAACTGTCTACGCCTCGAATAGAAGCCGACACTTGCGTTGCAGGGTTGCAAGATAAGGGCACGGCAAAAAGCAATACATCGCCCGGCTCTTCGAGTTGAAAGGTTTGAGCATGGGCGCCACCATCGCCGCCCACGCTGGTAAAAAACCGACTCACTCCCTGGACTGAGAATTGTTGATCGATGAAATCGGCGTCAAACACGCCGTCGTTATCGTCGTCCGCATCACAAGCGTCGCCGTCGCCGTCGTCATCCACATCACTTTGATCGGGGTTGCTGACGCCCGCGCAATTGTCTAAGGCGAGCCCTACTTGGTCATTGTCACCGTCGTACATAAACGCCACACCGGCGATGTCATCCTCTTGCGGATCACGAACCGCACCAACAAAGGAGCGCATAACAGCAGGTGTGATTACGTCTTCATGCCCTAGGCCGATGGAATGGCCGAGCTCATGCACTGCCACACGAAAAAAATCAGAACGGCCCGCATTCGCGCCACTGCCAAAACGTGAGTCAAATACGCCCCAACTAAAAGCGGTGTTAAAGACAATGTTGGTACGTAAACGTTGTGTGCCTGAGAAACTGGCAGTTTGCACAGCCAAGGTTGAGCTGCCGAAGGCTCTTCCATCACATAGCGTGTTCAAAAATCGAACGCCATTCCCCGAGTTCGCCTGGCAAGGGTCGATGCCGCGTGAGGTATCAACATCAAATACAAAGGTGGAATTATCATTCCAAATTTGCATGGCCTCGACAAAGGTTCGAGTTAATAATGCGTTTGGCGTTTCACCGTTGGTTGGAACATCCTGCGGCACCGTGTCGAGCACGCTTTGCTCAGCATCAACAAAGTTGACATTGAAGCTGACGCGGCCGTCTTGCCAAATGATGTCGCTGGCATTAAACGCCCAGGCAGATTGACCACAAGCGGTTAGCCCAATAACAATTAGCAGAACCTTGAGGCCGCGCATGCCTATTTCACCAAAACACGCAAAGATTGGATGAATAACTCTTTATCCATTGCTATGTCTTGTTCACCGCCAAGCTCGATGCCATTCGCAAAGCCTTCACTTAATTGGTTTGCTTGGGCCTTGGGCGCAAAGGGCTGGAGGTCAACAACAGGCTTTAACTCGTTGCTGTAAACCTTGCCTTCTTTAAGCTTGAAATGCCCTTGGCTCCAACCTAACAACGGGTTGACCAAAAGCTGATCAAGCGATTCAACAAAATAGATACCAGACTCGCCGGACTCGGGATACACCAACCCAGAGATTACCTGGCTCTGATCGCCCATCTCTCCGCCAGCAAAATCCAATACTAAGCTATCGCGCTTATAATCGCCCTTAATAATTTCATCGATCGAGAAAGTCACTAAGGTGTGCGTACCATTGGCTTGCGCTTTAACTTGTTTATCAACCACAACGCCGACAAAGATCAAAGCCGCTTGCCCGGCTACTTCGCTGATGGCCCGCTGCTGAATACTGGATGCGTGGGCGAGTGAACCTAGCTGCAAGGAAAGACCCGCCGCAAGAGTAGTGAGAGCCAGCCTGAGAGACCAACGCTTCACCAGAGCGATCAATCGCACAGTCAATGACGTCTTTGAAAACCTTATAGCAAGCTTCATTCGAACCGCATTGGCAGCCGATTGCAGTGAAAGGAAGATGCCCTTTATTGTTCTTATCATAATGGCAGACCGGCACTGTCGAATGCCAGTCGAGTCAAGTCAGGGGTTAAGGTTAGTATATAAAGGCGCTTGTGAATTAAGATCAACTTGAAGAAATCTTAACTTCTCAAAACGACCGGCTCAGTCTGGCTTTGATTGCTGCGCCGCATGACCATCAAGATAAACGTTGACAGCTCTTAGCACCTGCCTTTGCCAGCGAGACACCTGCGAATCGTCGCGTAAACCGTGGTGCGCTAAACTGACGTAACCGTGCACCAAGCTCCAAATATCCAGAGCAAAGCTCCGCTTCTCTTGTGCTGTTGCGTCGTTTGGCAAATAGGCCTCGGCCAAGCCAAGTAAGCTGGCAAACGCTTTTTCGCGTGCGGCCTGTGCTTGCGTAGAGGGCACATAGGCCGCATCGACTTCGCCAAAAATCAATCGATAATGAGCTTCGTATTCTTCGGCAATGCGCAAATAGGCTTTAATCGCAGTAAGCACATCTTCGCGCTGCGCCGGTTTAGCGACTCTAGCGGCGGTATGAACGTGCTCAAACCCTTCGATATACAGCGTGTCTAAAATACCTTGCTTGCCTTGAAAGTGGCTGTAAATTCCAATCGTAGAAAGCCCCGCTTGTTTAGCAATAGCGCGAACGTTTAGAGCCTCGACACCGCCCTTCAAAAACAATTTTGATGCCGCAGACAAAATTTTCTGCCGCGCGTGTTGTGATTTGGGTTTACGAGCATTGACTTCCATAACAGTGTTATTCTATTTTATAACAATGTTATGTATAAACCTTTTTTCAGACTTTTATCATGAAGCAACTTGAGACGGACTATTTGATCGTTGGCGCGGGCGCTGTTGGTATGGCCTTTGCGGATACGCTACTGAGCGAAACGGATGCCACCATTACCATTGTCGATCAACACCATAAGCCCGGCGGCCATTGGAACGACGCGTATTCGTTTGTCACCCTGCATCAACCCAGCGCATTCTATGGAGTCAGCTCCACCGAGCTCAGCTCAGGTCGTCGCGATGAGGTTGGCCTGAATAAAGGCCTGCATGAATTGGCTTCGGGCGCAGAAGTGCTGGCCTATTTTGATCAAGTCATGCGACATCGCTTTTTACCCAGTGGCCGCGTTCACTACTACCCGATGTCTCGCTATCTAGGGCAAAAAGAAAACTCAGGACAGAGACAAACGGGGCTCGCTCGATTTAAATCTTTTACCAGCGATCAAGAATTTGAGATCAAAGTTAATAAAAAGATTGTCGACGGCACTTATTTTAAAACGTCTGTGCCATCAACCCATACACCCAACTTTACTATCAACAAGGGCGTTGAGTTCATGCCACTCAATAATTTACCGAGCCTAGACACGCCACGCGATGCCTATGTAATTGTAGGCGGCGGTAAAACCGGCTTGGACGCCTGCCTCTGGCTATTAGAACACCATGTGGAACCCGATTTGATTCACTGGATTATGCCTCGCGACGGCTGGTGGATTGATCGCCAAAACACACAACCAAGCCGAGATTTTTTCGCCAATAGTATTGGCGCGCAAGCAACTCAAATGGAGGCCATCGCTGCGGCTAATAATGTTGCT
>CALAKU010000084.1 GCA_937922925.1 uncultured Arenicella sp.
GCGAAATACGTGCAACTTCAAGCGGCACTTGAACTAGGAAGGCGTTATCTTATGGAAAAAATGCAAAAAGGCGAGGCGATCGACAACCCGCAAATCAGTAAGGACTACCTAACCTTGCAATTGCGAGATAAGCCCTACGAAGCGTTCTTTGGGATGTTTTTGGACAGTAAACATCGCGTCATTCATCATCAAGAATTGTTTCGCGGCACGATCGACAATGCAACCGTCCCAGTGCGCGAGGTCGTCAAAGAGGCCCTAAAGTACAATGCGGCTGCGATGATCGTCGCCCACAATCATCCATCTGGCGTCGCAGAGCCGAGCAGGGCGGACAAATCTCTCACTCGCACTCTATTTTTAGCCTTGGGGATGGTTGGAGTGAAACTTTTGGATCACTTTGTGGTTGGCGATGCCGAGGTGGTTTCATTTGCGGAACTCGGCGAGCTTGAAAATTTAATCTAAACTCCTGATTGCATTGATTTTTTACATGTCGGAAAAGGCCCTTATTTAGATCGGAAATCCGCTTTTATTTGCAGCGGCTTTCTGGTATAAATCGCCACCTAATTCAGCAGTAGCGGGTTTGCAGGCCGATATAATACGATGTGGCCGTGCTTACTACTGTCGTAAAGACAATTAATTCAACCAGTTAGCTTTCTTTTTCGGCTTGCTTGCACTCTAAAGCAGTCAATCCTGTTGAAAGGCGAACAGCCTTTACACCAATAAATTGAAAGCCAACGTAACATTGGGCGCTATGTAACAACTCAGTTATTGGGTTGGTTTACTAATATAAGCTCACACTTAATTAAGAAGGTTTTAAGTCATGTCCAGAATATGTCAGGTGACCGGTAAAGGAACCACGTTTGGCAACAATGTTTCTCACGCTAAGAATCGTACGCGTCGTACCTTCATGCCAAATTTGCACTATCGTAAGTTTTGGGTAGAGAGTGAAAACCGTTGGGTTCGCTTGCGCGTCTCGTCAAGAGGCATTCGAATTATCGACAAGAAGGGCATCGACACGGTACTCAAAGATCTTCGCGCCGACGGCGTTAAAGTTTAAGCTAGGAGAAAATCATGCGCGATAAAATTAAATTGGTGTCTACTGCAAAGACAGGCCACTATTACACGACCACAAAAAATAAACGTACGATGACTGAGAAAATGGTGATCAAAAAATACGATCCAGTTGTACGTAAGCACGTTGAGTACAAAGAATCTAAGATTAAATAATTAATTTAGTTGGCTTAATACAATTCCAACTGGCTTTACTGCCGGTGCTAAAAAAAACCAGCTTTCGAGCTGGTTTTTTTGTGTCCGTTTTTAAGGTGCTCTATGTAGGTCACTTTTAGTAGCCCTTTTTTTAAATGCGGTTGATTTTATCAAGTGATTAATAAAGAGAGTGCTTTTACGACTCCTACGCCGTTTTAATAGGTCATTTGACCTGTTTGTTTACTCCTTGTTTACTCAGGTGCTTTACAGAGCTTGCCCTTAGGTGGCAAGTCGGACTATGCCGACATCAGTCGTCGTTTAGTTTTTTGTTTATTTCAGCCAGGAGCTTGTCGATATTTTTTCGAACCTCCACGTCAGCCTTGGGCCGGTCCGGCCTTGGCTCTGCATTGCTGGCGATGATTAAGTGCTTTTTTGCGAGCTCATACTCTTTTTCTGCAAACATGAATTGGGCGTAAGTAACATTGCTGTCCATGCCTTTCGGTGCAAGTTCGAGAGCTTGTTCTAAATATTGCTTTGCTTTCTTTTTGTTGCCAAACCCCACCGGCCAGCCGGGCACTTGGTAGAACAAAGAGCCCAGTACCGCAAGCCCGGATGCTTGGTAAATGCTTGGGTCAACCTCGACTGAGGTTTGTAAATGATCACGTGCCGCCTTGGCGTATTTAAGAGCGCCTAAGCCACCTTTGAATCCGGCGTATTGCGCATTAAAGAACCCTGCCATCATGGTCAAACCAGCATCTTGCGGTTGTTCCTCCACCAATTCTTCGCAGTGATCGACTAATGTTTTTAAAAGCTCAAGACGCTCATCCGGTTTCTCCTCAAGATCAAAATTGACCACATCAAGATATTCTCGAAGACCGGCAACATCGCTTGGCAAGCCTGTTTGATTTGCCGCAGTTTGACTGGCGAAAAAAAGGCTAAATATAACTAGAGCTGCTTTGATCATCGGGGTTGTCCACTGGTGGTTTAAAGCACAAGAAACTCGGCTTAGACGCAACCTAGATAGTACGCTGCGAACAGTCACAAGAGGATCAAGATGAAGCTGGCTTAATGGCGCTAAGGGTTTAAACCTCAGATTTTTATGTTTTTACTCAGGCTGTGGGGCAACTGCTTTCTTTATCGATTGCTCTGCTAAAGCCCAGTCGATGTGTTCATCGACCATCTCATTTATTTTTTTCCTACGCTGGCTGAGTGCTTTTACGATGCTTTCAGAGTAATTGGCATTACCTAGGGCAACGGCTATATTTCGCATCCAGCTTGCGTATCCGATTCGGCGAATGGCGGTTCCTTCAGTGTGGCTTAGAAATTCGTTCTCGCTCCAGCTAAATAAAATTAACAGGTCTTGGTCGTGCAGTTTTGCTCTCGGCGTGAAGTCTGTTTCGCGTGAGTGTTGCGCAAATTTATTCCAGGGACAAACGAGCTGGCAATCATCGCAGCCATAAATTCGGTTCCCCATTGCCCGTCTAAATTCTTCGGGTATGGCGTCGCGCAATTCGATGGTTAGATAAGAGATACAACGTCGCGCATCGACTTGGTAGGGCGCGACAATGGCTTGGGTTGGGCAGAGGTCGATACAGCGTTGACAAGAGCCGCAATGATTGCTCGCGGTTTGAGTCTCGGGTAAGGCTAGGTCGAGATAAATTTCGCCGAGAAAAAACCAAGACCCAGTTTTAGAATCAATTAGATTGGAATGCTTGCCAATCCAACCGAGCCCTGCTTTTTCGGCCAGGGCTTTTTCAAGAATTGGCGCGCTATCGGTGAAAACTCGATGGCCAAATGGGCCAACTTTGGATTGCAATTTTGTGGCTAAGGCTTTGAGTTTTTTGCGCAGCACTTTGTGATAGTCCCGGCCGAGCGCATAGCGAGAGATATAGCCTATTTGAGCTTGACCCAATACGCTTTCTGATTCGTCGATGTCTTTTGGCGCATAGTCAATGCGCGCACTGATCACACTGATGGTGCCGTCAAGTAATTCGCTGGGTCGGCTGCGTTTGGTGCCATGTCGTTCCATGTAGTCCATAGCGCCGTGAAAACCTTTTTCCAACCAACGTATAAGGTGCGTCTCATGGTCGGAGAGATCGGTATTGCTAATACCGACAGCATCAAAGCCTAGTTCTTGCCCCCAGCGTTGAATATCGTCAACCAAATGGGTTTGTAGGGCGTTGGCATCACTTGGCTCAAGATGATTGGAGATGTCTTTTGACGCTGTCATAATGTGTATTTTAGCCTAGCTTATCGTTTGACCATGGCATTGATTGCAGACTTTCTTACAAAATCCGAGGATGATACCCACGACGTAGGGCAGAAAATTGCGCGCCATCTTAGTTTTCCCGATTGCGTTTATTTGCGCGGTGAAATGGGAGCCGGTAAAACGACTCTGTGTAAGAGTTTGATTCACGCTTTTGGCTACACTGGAGAGGTCACCAGCCCGACCTATAATTTGGTGCAAGAATATCCGGTTGCCAACGGGGTTATTTATCACATGGATTTGTATCGGCTTGATGACCCCGAGGAACTCGAGTTTTTGGCGATCGACGACCTATGGAGCCAATCCTCTATTTTTCTAATTGAATGGCCTCAACGTGCCGGAAGCGGATTAATACCCGCGACTAAAAGCATATCGTTAGAGCATATCGGATCAGATCAAAGAGTTATTCGCGTGCTTGATTCGGATTCAACGCAATTTTAAAACCCATTTAACAGAGTTTTACTTTATTGGCGGTTTGCTGACACTGTTTAACAGTATTGATGGCCATAGATGGTTAAACTTTTTTTGTTGGTAATCCGGTGTGGTTAGCGGATTATCAGCCAAGCCTGAGATTCACCCCGTTCGCAGGCGGTTTGAGCAGCTTGGGGCACCAAGCTGCTCTTTGAATAAGGGTCGGGCCAGTTCACTCCCCCCCAAAAACTGGTCCGGCCTTCCTTACTATTTCACTTTTTTGCGCTCGGCTTATTCTCTTTCTTATCGGGTTTTTTTCTTCTTGCGGCTCAATTTAAAAAGAATATCGGGCCTTTCATGGCTTTAATGCTGTGAAACATGAACGGCTTTTAATTCGCTCGCACTGCACGGCAAAAGCTGATGTAATCAGCTCTAATGCGCGCGTGAATAATCCCTTGAATAACTTGTTTTTCTGTCTTCCAAATAAAAGTGAAGTTAGCCGAAGTCACATCAGTCGAGCTAAAAAGACTAAGGATTGCCTGCGCGCTATGCGAAAGAGTCTAAGAATAATCTCGTCACCAGTTCAAGTGCTGTTATCGCCGTTTTTGTATGAGCGGGTTTCGATTAGCTTTCTCATTAGTGTCATAGCCATGATGCTGGGCTTGACGACGCCCGCCGCGCATGCGCAATCGACGCAAATCGAATCATTACGACTTTGGCACTCTCCGGACAAAACCCGAATAGTCTTCGATATCAGTGCCGGCGTACGCTACAAAACGTTTAGCCTCGATAACCCGCGAAGACTGGTTGTGGATATAGAAGATGGTGGCCTGCGAGCCGAACTACCCAAACTAAAGAATAACCAACACATTTCAGGTATGCGTTCGGGCCAGCCTAAGCCAAAAGTGTTTCGAGTTGTGTTCGAGCTAAAACGCGAAATGCAAAGCAATGCGTTTGTGTTAACTCCAAACGAGCTCTATGGGCATCGCTTAGTGGTTGATTTGATTGAAGCGAATCAACCAAAGAGTGCCGTTGCGTTGACTGAGTCTGCGGCGCCGGCAATTGAAAATAGCTCTCCCAAGACTGCCGCATCTAACCCACAAGCAAAGACCGACGGGGACCGCAAAGCTCAGACAAGACTGCAAATCGCGCCAGCAAAGAATAAGCTGAAGATAGCTCTCGATGCCGGGCATGGCGGTGAAGACCCTGGAGCGATTGGTCACCGAGGTAGCCGAGAGAAGAAGATCACTTTATCGATCGCCAAGCGACTTAAAACTGTGATCGACAAAGACCCGCGCATGGAAGCGTTTTTAGTACGCACCGGCGACTATTATATAAAGTTACATCAGCGTAGGCAGATGGCCAGAGAAAAGGGCGCAGATATCTTTATCTCGATTCACGCCGATGCGTTTAAGCGCCGATCTGCCAATGGTTTGTCTGTATTTGCATTGTCTCAACGCGGCGCGACTAGTGCGATGGCCAGCGCTTTGGCGGCCAAGGAAAACGCCTCTGACTTAATCGGCGGTGTGAGCTTGGCCAATAAAGACGAGGTGTTGGCTAAGGTATTGGTTGACCTATCAATGACGGCAACGATTAGCGACAGCGTCAATCTTGGCGGGCGCGTCCTTAAAGAATTATCGAAGGTGGGTCGATTGCACAGTAAGCGGGTCGAACAAGCTGGCTTTGCGGTTTTAAAATCGCCTGATATGCCCTCGATCCTCATAGAAACGGGGTTTATTACTAACCCAGATGAAGAACGTAAGTTGCGCACTTCGCGCTATCAACAAAAGATCGCCGAGGCGGTGTATCGAGCCATTACTGATTTTTATGCGCAAACGCCGTATTTTAATAGCGGCCAATACGCTAGCCCGCAGGTGACTGCATCTAACAGAGTAAGCTCGGTAAGCAATAACGATCGCAGTAAAAACAGCGAAACCTCGTTAATAAAACATAAGGTGAAACGCGGCGATACCTTGTCTGAGCTGGCCGAGAAGTATGGCACGACCATGGCGTCGATTAAGCGGGAAAACAAACTCAAACGAAATACGCTTTGGCTTGGCGAGACGCTCAGAATTCAAAGCTCCAAAAGCTCGGCAGCCAGCGTAAGCACACCTAAAACTCATGTGGTAAAACGCGGCGATTCCTTATCTAAAATTTCTGCGAAGTACAATATCAGTATCGCCTATTTAAAGCGGCTTAATGGGCTAAAAAAGTCAGTATTGTTCCCAGGGCAAACGTTAACAATATCGGCAGCCAACTCTACAGCGCCGGTAAAAAAAGACACGGTGCATATTGTTAAACGAGGCGATACTTTGTCGGAGATCGCCGAACGATATGGGGCGTCGATGCGGGCTATTATTAAACTAAATAAGCTGAGTTCCAGAACTGTTTATCTTGGGCAGCGTTTGAAAATTCCAGGCTAGTTATGAGTCACAATCAAATTAAATCGCTAGATCCGCGTTTAATCAATCAAATTGCTGCTGGCGAAATTATTGAACGGCCGGCGTCAATGCTCAAAGAGCTCATTGAAAATGCTCTGGATGCTGGCGCTAGCTCAATCGAAATTGAAGTTGAGAACGCAGGTGTTAAGCGGCTCAAAATCAGTGATAACGGGCATGGTATTTTAAAACAGGATTTGGCCATGGCCTTGTCTCGCCATGCAACCAGTAAAATTGCCTCATTGACAGACTTGGAGCAAATAGCCACATTGGGCTTTCGCGGCGAAGCGCTGCCGTCTATCGCGTCTGTCACGCGCTTGACTTTACAGTCGCGTGCTATGGGGCAGGATCAAGCGTGGCAAGTTAATAGCGACGGAGACAATGTCACCAGTGAGCCTAGCCCGGTTGCTCATCCACAAGGCACGACCATCGAAACCCGTGATCTGTTTTACAACACGCCAGCTCGACGTAAGTTTCTTCGCACGGATAACACCGAGTTCAAGCATCTGGACCAAATTGTGCGCCGCATGGCGCTGGCACGCTTTGATGTGGCTTTTAAGCTGTCTCACAACGGTAAGGTGATCTTGCATCTACCCCGCACTGAGGCCGATGACCCCAGACGAATCAAAATGGTGTTGGGCGCAAACATCCCAGACAATAGTTTGTACTTTGAAGACCAAGGCAACGGCTTTCGGCTAAGTGGCTGGCTGGGTTTGCCGAGTTTCTCTCGTAGCCAACCGGATATGCAATATTTTTATCTCAATGGCCGCTTGATCCGAGATAAAACCATCATGCATGCCATGCGCTTAGGCTACCAAGACGTGTTGTTTCATGGGCGCCATCCAGTTTACGTGACCTATCTTGAAATGGACCCAGCTGCGGTCGATGTTAATGTGCATCCAACCAAGCACGAAGTGCGCTTTCGCGACAGCAGAGCCGTTCATGGTTTTATTTTCAGAACCGTAAAGTCAGTATTAAGTGGTAGCGCAGATGAACACGGCAGTCTTGGCCTCAATGCCGAAGAGGGGATGGCAAAGCCCGTTCCACTCTCTGGCCAAGCTCAGCAAAATCAAACTCAAGCAAATCAGTCTGAGGCTGCTTTTACCTACAGTGCCAATAATAGTGCCAATAACCAAGTGAACGCCCAGCGGGTTCGTGAAGAGCTGCAAGGCTATGGCCAAATTACTGAAGCTGCTTTTCGACCCGCCCCTGTACAGGGCGACCCCATTCAGGGCGACCCCATTCAGGCTGGTTTTGTAACACCATTGAGAGGCCAGCAAATCTTGGACGGTGAGCAAGACTCCAAAAATGAGGTTATTCCGCCATTGGGCTTTGCGCTAGCTCAACTAAAGGGTATTTACATATTGGCCGAAAACGAAGCTGGTTTGGTGTTAGTTGATATGCATGCCGCGCATGAGCGCATTACCTACGAGCGGCTAAAAAAGGCTATGGACGAACGCTTAATGCAGCAGCAACCTTTGTTGGTGCCGGTAAATATTCAATTAACCGCTCCGGAAATTCAGGCGTGGGAGCAAAATACCTCTTTGTTTGATGAATTAGGGCTCGAAGTAGAACAATTGGACGAACTGGTTTTGGTTGTCCGCAGCGTCCCTGATATTTTAGCCGGAGCCGACGTGGCGCAGTTAGTTCGCGATGTACTTGCTGATTTGAGCCATCACAATCACAGCGATCGCATCGAAGAAACCATTCATGAAGTGCTGTCTTCAATGGCCTGCCACGGATCGGTGCGCGCTAATCGTATTTTATCGTTAACTGAAATGAATGCTTTATTGCGAGACATGGAAGCCACCGAACGCAGTGGTCAGTGCAACCACGGGCGGCCCACCTGGGTACAAATGTCGTTGTCTCAGCTCGATGGTTGGTTTAAGCGCGGGCAATAAACGGCTCGCCTCGTGAGATGAATACGAAATCGCCCAGTTCCATGCCGGTGATCTGCTTGATGGGCACCACCGCGACGGGGAAGACAGACGCCGCCGCCAGTTTGGTCGACGCCTTTGGTGGCGAAATTGTCAGCGTCGATTCTTCCTTGGTTTATCGTGGCATGGATGTAGGAACCGCCAAGCCAGATGCCGACTTTCTAAGACGCTATCCACATGCTTTAGTCGATGTGCGCGAGCCAAATGACACTTATTCAGTCGCGGATTTCTACAATGATGCCAAGCATTGCATAGATGATATTTGTCAGCGCGGGCGCCTCCCAGTCTTAGCTGGCGGCACGCATTTTTATTTTAGTTCACTCGAAAATGGTTTGAGCGACTTGCCACAAGCTGATCCGAATTTGCGCCAAGAGATAAGTGCTGAGGCGCTAGTCTCAGGATGGCCTCGCCAACACGAACGCCTCGCCGCACTCGATAAGAAAAGTTCCGAACGCATTGATCCAAATGACGCGCAACGCATTCAAAGAGCACTTGAAATTGTTTTGACGGGCGGCAAACCGGTTGCGGCTTACGACCAAGCCCGAAAGCCTCCGCTACGCAACCCAATCATCAAGATCGCTTTGGCGTTCTCAGATAGGGCCGAACTTCATAAGCGTATTGAAACTCGATTTGATTTGATGTTGAACAACGGCCTTGAGGATGAGGTTAGAGCTTTGCTTGAGAACGGCACTGATCCGACTGCCCCATCCATGCGAATGATCGGCTATCGACAAATGTTGATGCATCTAGAGCGAGATTTGTCTTTCGAGGAGATGCGTGCCCAAGGTATTGCTGCGACGAGACAGCTCGCCAAACGCCAGCTGACTTGGCTTAGAAATCAATCAAACGTGGTGTGGTGGGTTGATTTTGGGCTGAAACAACGAAGATTTGATCAACTTATCGATTTTATTAATATCTGTATCAAATAAAATACTTGTAATTAAAGATTTTGATCACATAAGTGTCTTATAATCTCAACCATGAAGTCCTGAGGGGGATTTGCTGACCAAACAATAGGCTTATCGTTACTGGGCTTAACGATTTGCCATCGCGACTCACTCTGGTTGTGACCGCGAAAATCGTCGGTGTGCCTCTCAAGACATAGTCAAAATTAGTAAAAAGAGAAGAACAAAAATGGCACAGAATAAAGGAACAGCGTTACAAGATCCGTTCCTCAACGCACTACGTAAGGAACGAATTCCAGTTTCAATCTATTTGGTGAATGGCATCAAGTTACAAGGGCAAGTTGAATCCTTCGATCAGTTTGTAATCGTATTGAGAAATACCGTCAATCAAATGATTTACAAGCACGCGGTATCAACCGTCGTGCCGTCAAAAGCCGTTCGTATCGAAATGGATGAAAACGAAGCGTAGATACAAGCTACCGCTTGGTAACAAGAAACTCGACTGCTAACAGATTTGCCCCGACCGTAGGCCGCGAGCCGAAAGAGCCGGGCGTTAAAAATCGTCTGTGCTAATTTAGCCAAGCTGACCCTATTTTGAGATCTTGTGGCGATCTTGTCACTATCTTGCTACTGAGTCAGGGTCAGGTTTATAGCCGCAGAGCTGTTTACAAAACAGTGAGTTATTGATTCATTTTTGATGACCCAGATCGTCTTACAATTTAGTATTGCGGTTTAACCGCGCGTCACATTGCCTGTGTCGGCAATGTCTATGGTATTGATTTTCTTTTTCTCAATAATGTTTGTTTGGTCACTGCAGCAATTAGCGACCTCATGCCAAGAATCGGGAGTTTGTCTTGTTTGAGGTGGCTGAAACGCGCCAAGCCCAGGCGCATGCGCGCGCGCTGATTGTTTATCAAAGATCAACAGCGCAAGACGACAGCGAAATTCTTCAGGAAATTCAGCTGCTTACTACGTCTGCTGGGGCAATTGTGGTTGAAACCGTTACCGCGTTTAGGCGCAGCCCGGATGCTTCGACGTTTATTGGTAAAGGTAAGCTTGATGAAGTGAAGCGAATTGTCGAATCTCAAGAAATTGATTTGCTCATTCTTAATCATTCAGTAAGCCCCATCCAAGAACGAAATTTGGAGCGAGCCATTCAAACTCGCGTCATTGATCGTACTGGTTTAATCCTCGATATTTTTGCGCAAAGGGCCAGTTCGCACGAGGGTAAACTGCAAGTGGAACTTGCCCAACTAAAACATCTATCGACTCGCTTGGTTCGTGGTTGGACTCACCTAGAAAGGCAAAAAGGCGGTATTGGCTTGCGCGGCCCTGGCGAAACTCAGCTAGAGACCGACCGCCGTTTGATTGGTCATCGCATAAAAGCCTTAAACAAGCGCTTGGAAACCGTATCGGCGCAGCGCCAATTGCGGCGTAAATCAAGGGCCAAAGTGCCGGTTCCCACCGTTTCACTGGTTGGTTATACCAACGCTGGCAAATCGTCCTTGTTCAATACCATTACGCGGGCCGATGTCTATGCCGAAGACCAGCTTTTTGCCACCTTGGATACCACCATGCGCCGAGTCGAGCTGGAAGAGTTTGGCGCGTCGATTTTGTCTGATACCGTCGGTTTCATTCGCGACTTACCACACTCTCTAGTGCAGGCTTTCCATTCGACCTTGGAAGAAGTAAGCAATGCCCAGCTTTTATTGCATGTGATTGATGTCGCCAGTTATTTTCGTGAACAATGCATCAGTGAGGTTAACAAGGTTCTGCTCGAAATCGAGGCGTCTACCATTCCAACGATCATGGTGTACAACAAGATAGACCTGACCGACAATTCGCCTCGCATAAAACGCAATGCAGAAGGCCTGGTCGAGGCTGTCTGGGTTTCAGCTCACAATGGTCAAGGTATTGATCTGCTCTTGGACGCCATAGCGGAGCATCTCTCGCGGCAACATATACAGTGTTCGGTTGTATTGCCGGCGAGCAATGGCAAATTGCGGGCGATTCTGTACCAAAAAAGCTTGGTTCGTGAAGAGCAAATCGGTGACGGCGGGGAGTTTCAGTTATGGTTGGATTTGTCGCCAGCCGACCTAGGCTGGTTAAAAAAGCAACATAATGTTGCATCGATTACGCAGTTATAATGCCGCTTTTAAACGGTTTTGATATTCACTGTTGTCACAGCTTCTTTGCTACACTAACGGCGTCGTAAAAACATATTAATATTGTCTCATAGGAGTACATGAATGCCTTGGAACGAACCTGGATCAGGTAATTCCGGAAACCGAGACCCTTGGGGTAACGGCAACCGAAATCGAGGTGGCCAAAGCCCCGATATCGATCAGATTATTGAGAACGTGCGCCGTCGATTTGGCGGCGGAGGCGGCGGCTCAAATAGTAGTGGTCGTGGTGGTGCTTTTCCATCGATTGCCCTAATTCTAGTGCTATTGGTCGCTGCGTGGGCGTTTCGCTCTTTTTACACAGTGCAAGAGGGCTTTGAAAGCGTTGAGTTACGCTTTGGCAAGTACCATGAGACGGTTGGTGCGGGTTTAAATTTTGTGTTTTGGCCAATCGAGCAAAACATGATTATCAACTCGAAAAACATTCGCACCATGGAAGTTGGTTTCCGTAAAGACACTGGCGCCCAACGTTCGGTTAGAGAAGAAGCGCAAATGTTAACCACCGACGAGAACATCGCCGATGTGAGTTTGGCGGTGCAATACAATATCTCAAATGTCGAAAATTTGGTGTTCAAAGTCGCAGATGTTGGCGTCAACCGTTTCCAAGATCAAGTCGTCGATTCAGTCGTTCGAGGCGCTACTGAAAGCGCACTGAGAGAGGTTGTCGGCAGCACAACGATGGACGATTTGTTTAACCAAGGGCGAGCCATCGTTGAAACTCGCACCAAAGACCTTTTGCAAACGATTTTGAATCGATACGAAACAGGCATAAACGTCATAGCAGTGGAAATGCAGGCGGCATTGCCGCCAACCGAAGTACGTGAAGCATTTGATAATGTGAACAAGGCTGACCAACTTGAAGAACAATTGATCAAAGAATCCAAGGCCTACGAAGAAAAAGTGGTGCTGGAAGCTCAAGGTAATGCGGCACGTCTGTTAGCCGAGGCCGAAGGTTATAAAAAGGCCGTCATCGCTCAAGCCTCTGGTGAGACCGGACGGTTTTCTCAAGTTCTCACTGAGTACCAAAAAGCCCCGGAAGTTACTCGCAAACGATTGTTCCTTGAGACCATGGAGCAAGTATTTAGTAATTCAAATAAAATTCTAATAGACCAAGAGGGCGGTAATAACATGATGTACTTGCCATTGGATCAGATACTTAAAAACTCCAACAAAGGCGGTTCGTCAGTCAATAATTTGCCTGAGCCGCGCTCGCAGAGCCAAAGCTCGTCGTCGTCGACGTCAACACGCACACGAGGAGGCCGATAAAATGGAAAATCGTTTTAGCATGTTCCTTGTTGCCTTGGTGGCTTTAGTTTTTGTCGCTGCCTATTCAACTCTGTTTACGGTCAAAGAATACGAACGAGCCGTTAAGTTCAAATTCGGTGAGTTCGATGGTGATGAAATTGGCCCGGGGTTGAATTGGAAAATCCCAGTTTTGAATACCGTGCAGTCGTTTGACATGCGTATTCAGACCATGGATTCCGATCCAGAGGGCTTTCTAACCAAGAACAACCAAGAGCTGGTGATAGACAGTTTTGTTAAATGGCGAATAAGCGATCTGAAGCAATACTATATCTCGGTTTCTGGTAGAGCACAGGTCGCCGAAACGCGCTTAGCGCAACAGGTGAATTCGAGTTTGCGTAGCGAAGTCGGTAAACGCAGCATCTCCGAAGTAGTAGCAGGTGATCGTGCGGTGATCATGGATGTTGTGCAGAAGGCCATCGCGGCGGAATCGACCAAATTTGGCGTTGAGGTAATCGACGTGCGCCTAAAACGCGTAGACTACTCAGACGAAATTCGTGATTCAGTTTTCCGCGATATGGAATCTGAACGAAATGTATTGGTTCAACAAAAAGAGTCAACAGGTAAAAAAGAAGCCGAAGAAATCCGCGCTAAAGCCGACGCGACAGCGGTTGTTACTCTTGCCGATGCCGAGCGCGAGTCGAATATCCTTCGAGGTCAAGGTGAAGCAGAAGCAACTCGTATATACGCTGAGGCCTTCGGCCAAGATACTGAGTTCTATTCACTGTACAGAAGCTTAGAAGCTTATCGGAAGACGTTTAGTAGTGGCAGCGATCTATTGGTGATTGAACCCGATTCAGAATTTTTTCAATACTTTAAGCAAGACGGGCAGTAGAGCATCTATTATCGGCTCGAGCTTGCACGTATAATCAGAGCGTTGATAAGTTCGCAACCGATGAGCTCTTGCCATGGTTAAAAACGCGCGCTGGGTACTTCCAGAAGGCGTTGAAGAAATACTGCCAGACGAGGCGCAGCAACTGGAGTTGCTGCGTCGTACTATCCTTGACGATTTAGCAGAACGAGGCTTTCTTTTGGTTATGCCACCAGTGATGGATTTTGTCGATTCACTATTAACCGGTACTGGCGAAGAGCTCGACACGCAAACCTATAAGTTCATGGATCAGCATACCCAACGTATGCTAGGTATTCGAGCAGATATCACTCCGCAAGTCGCTCGCATCGACGCCCACTATTTAGATGACTCACAAGTGAATCGCCTGTGCTACGCCGGAACGGTGTTACGAACCCAGCCTGCTCGTATGGGCGAGCAAAGAGAGTTATTGCAAATTGGTGCCGAAGTGTTCGGTGATGCCGAGGTCGCCGCTGATGTCGATGTAATCGATGCGATGTTAGCTGCGCTAAACCATGCTTCGTCGCCGGCTGTTACCTTGAGCTTGGGGCATGTTGGCGTGTATCGCGCCTTACTTAAAGATCAGTCGATACCGTTCTCGCTTGAACTTGAGCTAAGAGACGTGCTACTGCGCCGTTCTCGGCCTGATTTAGACCTGCTGGGCGAGCAAATTGATATAAAACCGTTTATTGAGTTGTTGAATTTGGCTGGCGACCAAACGGTGATAGACAAAGCGAGCCTTGCGTTTAAGCACATTAGCGGCGTGGAGCAAGCAATGGAAGAGCTTTCTGAGGTGGTCGCTCGTTTGCGCGAGCAAGCCACTACCAGTTTGCACATCGACCTAGCTGATGTCACCGGCTATCGCTACCATACCGGGCTTATGTACACCGCCTACGTCAATGGCCGAGGCCGAAGCGTTGCGCAAGGCGGCCGCTACGATCGCATTGGGCAAGAATTTGGTCGCGCTCGCGCAGCCACAGGCTTTAGCGCCGATTTGAAAACACTGGTTAAGCTAAAACATTTAGCTGCCTCCTAATTTAAATAAGAAAAGTAAATGTCAAAAAAAGTAATTGTCGTCGGCACACAGTGGGGCGATGAAGGCAAGGGTAAGATTGTTGACCTGTTAACGGATACAGCCAAGGTCGTGGTGCGTTTTCAAGGTGGTCATAATGCGGGCCATACCTTGGTTATCAAGGGCAAGAAAACGGTCTTGCATTTGATCCCATCGGGTATTTTGAGAGACGACGTTCGCTGCCTTATTGGCAATGGCGTTGTTCTCGCTCCCGATGCGCTGTTTGAAGAGATAGACAAATTAGAGGCCAATGGCGTGCCCGTCAGTGAACGTTTAGCGATCAGTGAAGCTTGCCCATTGATTCTTCCTTGTCATATTGCCTTAGATCTAGCTCGCGAAATTAAACGCGGCAAAAATGCGATAGGCACGACAGGTCGCGGCATAGGGCCTGCCTATGAAGATAAGGTCGCGCGCAGAGGGATTCGTTTAGGCGATTTAGTTTACGACAATAATTTTTCTGAAAAATTAGCGCACAATATTGAATACCATAACTTTGCACTCGAGCATTACTATCGAGCGCCAACCGTGGATTATCAAGAATCTTTAGATTTGTGTATGAAGCACAAAGAACGCTTGAGTGCGTTAACGGTTGACGTGACCCAGTTGCTTGATGATCTAAGCCGTGAAGAGCAGCCGATGATGTTTGAAGGCGCACAAGGCATGATGCTCGATATCGATCACGGCACCTATCCCTTTGTCACCTCGTCGAATACCTCTGCCGGGTCAGCTGCCAGTGGCAGTGGCGTTGGGCCAACCAGTTTTGATGAAGTGTTGGGTATCGTAAAAGCGTATACAACTCGCGTTGGGGCCGGGCCGTTTCCAACTGAGCTCGCCTGCGAGGTAGGTCAACACCTCGGTGAGAAAGGGCATGAATTTGGTGCGACCACGGGCCGAAGTCGACGCTGCGGTTGGTTCGACGCCGTTTTGATGCGCCGATCAAGGCAAGTCAATGGCTTAACGTCCTTGTGTTTGACCAAACTTGATGTGCTAGATGGTCTAGATGAGCTGAAAATTTGTAACGGCTATCGTTATAAGGGCAAAGAGTGGTCAGTCGCGCCCATTGGTGCAGATGCGCTCGAGGCTTGTGAGCCAGTGTACGAAACCATGCCGGGTTGGCAAGAGAGCACTCAAGGTATCCAAAAATTAGAAGAACTGCCGCTGGCGGCGCAAAACTATATTGCGCGGCTACAAGAACTGATTGGTGTATCGATAGACATAGTGTCTACCGGGCCCGATCGCGAAGAAACCATTATATTGAGGGATTTGTATTCCTAGCAGAATGCTAAACAAAATTTGACTAAGTCTAAGAAAAAAAAGAATAAACCAATAAGAAAACAAAAGCGCTTGAGTACCGATATTGTACTTAAGTATTTATCACAAAGAAGCGAACCAGCGAATACCAAAAGCATTGCAGAAACGCTGGGCCGCATTGGCAAGGAAGGCCGGCAGGAAACCTTTGAAATACTTGAAGCACTGCGAGACCAAGGCAAGGTACAGCAGTTAAGTAAGCATCGCTGGGGAATGAAGCACGCAATCAAGGAGCATCGAGGCCGAGTTGTTGGCCACGTTGATGGGCATGGTTATGTGCTTACCGACGACACTAAAGAGAAAGTGCATTTGCGTTCTCATGACATGCGTGAGGCGCTTCATAACGACACCGTGATGGTGCGCATCACCGGCCGAGATCGTCGCCAAAAGTTATTTGGTCAAATTCTGGAGGTGATAGAGCGCGGCAACGAAGTTGTGGTCGGGCGATATTACAGCGAAAGCCAACTGCATTTTGTGGTGCCAGAAGATCAACGCATAAGCCAAGACATTTTCATCATGGCACAGGACACAGCCGGGGCCGAAGCAGGCCAGGTAGTGAGCGTTGAAATCACAAAACACGCAACAAAACACTTTCAACCGGTTGGCAAAATAACCGAAGTGCTAGGCGATTATCTGGCTCCAGGTATGGAGATCGAGATTGCCTTACGCAAGCATCAGTTACCTAATGAATGGCCTTCGGCGGTACTAAAACAAGTAGAGGCATATGCCGCTCAAATTGATACGAGCGACATTTCAAACCGCACAGACTTGCGAGATTTAGCCTTAGTTACGATTGATGGAGAAGACGCGAGAGACTTCGACGATGCCGTATTTTGCGAACCCAAAGAAAATGGCAGTTACCGGCTCATTGTCGCCATAGCCGATGTTTCACATTACGTCAGAGACGCTTCGGCCTTAGATCAAGAAGCATGGCAACGGGGTACCTCGGTGTACTTTCCTAACAATGTCATTCCGATGCTGCCAGAGGTGTTGTCCAACGGTTTGTGCTCTCTTAACCCATTGGTAGACCGATATTGTTTTGCCTGTGACATGCTGATCGACCAACATGGTGAAATTCAGAGCTACGATTTTTATCCGGCGGTCATGCATTCAAAGGCACGATTGACCTATACACAAGTAGCTAGCTTATTAGATGGCGATCCGGATAAAGCCAATATTGATCCGAATTTGCATCAAGCCATAAACGACCTTAATCAAGTCGCGCTGTTGTTTGGGCGTCGCCGCCGTCTATCAGGTGCCATTGAATTTGATATTCCTGAGCCGTTAATCGTTTTCGATGAGAATCGAAAGATCGAGAAAGTGATCGCGCGTGAACGAAACCAAGCTCATCGTTTGATCGAAGAATGTATGCTGGCGGCGAATATCTGTGCATCCCTTATGTTGGATGATTCCGATGCGGTGGGCGTATATCGAGTTCATGAGCAACCAGAACCGGAAAAAATTGACGACGTGCGCCAATTTTTAAGACAGTTCAAATTGCTGTTGCCGGGAAGCGATAATCCCGGCGCATTGGATTTCGCCAAAGTAATTCAGCAAGTTAAAGACCCGCTAACTGCAAAAATCGTGCAAACCGCTTTACTAAGAAGCATGAAACAAGCGCGCTATGCGATTGAAAACGAAGGGCATTTCGCCTTAAATTTTGACTCTTATACGCACTTTACCTCGCCAATACGACGCTACTCTGATTTGATGGTTCACCGCCAAATCAGGCGCATACTCGCGAACCCAGATGTAAACGACGATGACCAAACCAAACTTCGTTTTGAACAATCCGCCGAGCAAGCCTCACTGACTGAACGGCGGGCCGAGGCGGCAACTCGCGAGGTCACTCAGTGGCTTAAGTGCGAATTTATGAGCCATCGAGTCGGCGATGTTTTTAATGGCGTGGTTGTGAGCGTCACTGATTTTGGCTTATTCGTCGAGCTGGATGAATTCTATATCGACGGTTTGGTACACATCACCGGTTTAGGTGATGACTACTATCGCTTTGATGCCGAACGCAGACGTTTGATCGGTGAGCATTCAGGGCGCGAGTACAAGACCGGTGATCGCCTTAAAGTGCAAGTGAGTCGGGTTGATATTGAACAAGGTCGCATCGATTTTGATCTGCCGGGAAATGCCGCACAGCGAAAGTCATCATCGAAACATAAATCAGCAAAAAGTAAACCACCGCAAAATTCGAAGACGTCGAGTACGACTAAATCGAGTACGACTAAGAAGACTCGAAACCACCAATCAAAACGTAAACACAAACGATGAAATCAGCTTGGGTTGTAGGCTATCACGCAGTGCAAGCCGTATTAGAATTGAGCCCAGAACGGGCTCTCGAATGTTGGGTTGTGCACAACGAACGTAACGCGAATCAGCGCGAGCTCATCAATCAGGCACGCCGCCGTGGTGTATCGGTGCAACACACTGATAAGACCAAACTCGCGCGCATGTGTTCCTATGATCAACATCAAGGAGTGGCCTTGATGGTACGCCCGCGCCAAGAGGGCAATGAAAAGGATTTAGTTGCCCACCTGCAAGGTGTATCTGGCCCGGCTTTAGTCTTGATTCTGGATCAAGTTCAAGACCCGCATAATTTTGGTGCTTGCTTGCGCAGTGCCGATGCAGCAGGGGTCGATGCCGTGATTGTCGCCAAAGACAACGCCAGCCCAATTACCCCAGTGGTGCAAAAGGTAGCGAGCGGTGCGGCGGAAACGCTCGCGATTTTTCGGGTTAGCAATTTGGCTCGCGCCATCGACGCGATACAACAGGAGGGCATTTGGGTAGTTGGCACCTCTGACAAAGCAACAGAGTCTATTTTTAATCAAGATTTAAGCGGCTCAGTCGCGATTGTTATGGGCGCTGAAGGTAAAGGCTTGCGGCCACTTACCGAGAAAAAATGCGATAGTTTAGTCAAGTTGCCAATGGCGGGCCAAATTGTCTCTAGCCTCAACGTATCGGTCGCCACCGGCATTTGTTTATTTGAAGCGGTGCGCCAGCGATTGTAAAACCGCCCGGCGTTTAGGGTTCAGTCAGTCTTGAAAGAATCGCTCTTGAGAGAAGCAGGGTGCTTAGCTACTAACCAGAGATAAAAATTCATTGCGGGTAGACTGATTGCTGCGAAACGTACCCAGCATCGACGAGGTTTTCATTATGGAATTTTGTTTTTGTACGCCTCGCATCATCATGCACATATGTTTGGCCTCAATAACAACGCCAACGCCTTCGGCGCCGGTGACCGAACGAATGGTTTCGGCTACTTCGGTGGTCAGTTGTTCTTGAATTTGGAAGCGACGCGCAAACATGTCGACAATTCGAGCGACTTTAGATAAACCCAACACACGCCCATTAGGGATATAAGCGACATGCGCCTTACCTATAAAGGGCAATAAATGATGTTCGCACATCGAATACAGTTCGATGTCTTTAACGATAACCATCTCGCGTGAGTCAGAAGGGAAAAGCGCATTATTGATGACGGTATCTAAGTCTTGTGTATAGCCTTGAGTTAAAAACTTCATGGCTTTAGCGGCGCGTTTTGGGGTATCAACTAGCCCGGGGCGCTCAATGTTTTCGCCGCACTCTTCAATAATGGTTTTGTAAGCGTTTTCCATAGTCAAATCATAGATAACTTGTTTGCGGAACAATTATGCAATAAAAAGTGCGAGCTTGGGCGTAAAGAAACGAACTGATTGTGTTATTTTCGGTCATATACAGTGATCGTTAAACCGCTTGGACTTTGCTTGTGGAACAAAACCTCATCGACTTCTTGATTCGTTATCGCAACCCTCTCGCACTTTTAAGTTTGGTGTTGACGGCATTGGTCGCGATGGGAGGGCAAAATTTATATCTTGAAACGGATTACAAGATTTACTTTCAAGCCGACGACCCGCAGTTAGTGCAGCACGAATTGGTGGAAGATACCTATACCAATTCAGATAATCTCGCGATTATGTTGCGTGCTGACGAAGGCGACTTATTTAATGAGCGGGTACTCAATGTAATCTACGACATCACCGAGCAGGGATGGCAAGCGCCACACGCGATGCGCGTTGATTCGATCACCAACTTTCAGCACACCAAAGCCGATGGTGATGACTTATTAGTGGAAGACATACTACTCGAGCCTGGGCCTGTTTCACAAAAAAAGCTGGGCGAGATCCGTGACATTGTTTTAAATGAAAAACAGCTGTATCGACGTTTGATTTCTAAAAATGGCCGCACTGCACTTATTAACATAACCCTTCAACTGCCACCTGAAGTCGACCCCTTGGCCGATGAAGCGGCGCAGGCGCAACAACGCCAGCTCAGAGATGCATCACACGTAGAAGTCACCAATTTTGGTCGGGAGCTTATTAAAGCCGTACAGGCAGAGCATCCCGATTTACAGATGCACTTAAATGGTCTTACGGTGATCAATAATGCCTTTAACGAGATCGGGCAACGCGATGCGCAGACCCTAGTGCCGTTAATGTATTTGATCATTTTGATCGCACTGGTGTTTTTCTTAAGATCATTTGGCGGCGTCTTATCTACCTTAGTTGTGATTGCCTCAGCCAGTGTGGCGTCAGTGGGTATAGCCGGTTGGATCGGATACCCATTGAATACCGTCAACATCACAACACCAACGATCGTCTTAACGATAGCCGTGTGCGATGCGGTGCATTTGCTTTCTATATACCTTCGTAGTCTGGCTCGAGATATGGATCGTTTTGAGGCCATGCGAGAAGCTTTGCGGCTTAACCTTCAACCAATTGTGCTAACGAGTATCACCACCGCGGTTGGTTTTTTGACGCTAAATTTCGCGACCTCGCCGCCGTTTGCAGAGCTTGGAAACATGACGGCGTTTGGCGTGTTGTGGGCGATGTTGATGACCTTCACTCTGTTGCCGGCATTAGGAATGCTGCTTGTTCGCAAACGTAAACCCGCTGGTCAAGACAAGAGCGCTTTGCTGCGTTATGCCGATTGGGTCATCGGGCACAGAAAACAAGCGTTTTGGGGTTCCTTAGTGGTGGCCATCGGGTTGATGAGCATGATCCCACTGAATACCATCAACGATGACCCCATTACGTATTTTAAACCGGGGATTGAGTACCGAGCGGCCATGGATTTTGCCGCCGATAACTTGCCTGGCATCAATGATATTAATTTGTCTATTGACTGCGGCGAGCCTTCTTGCGTTTCGAAACCTGACTTCTTAGAGATGCTGAATCAATTTCAAGAGTGGGCCTTGAGTCAACCTGAAGTCGTGCAAGTCAGCTCTTACGCTGATGTGGTCAAGCGGCTTAATCGCTCTATGAATGCAGATCAGCCGGCATTTTACCGTGTGCCTGAAAGTGCCGAAATGGCCGCTCAATACAATTTAATATACGAAATGTCTCTGCCGTTTGGGCTTGACTTAAATAATCAGCTAAACCTTGATAAGTCAGCGACAAAGTTTACGATTTTAGTTGAGCGTGTCACCAGTTCAGAGTTGATCGATGTTGCTGATCGCGCTCAAGGTTGGTTAGATCAAAATTATAATGGCACCGCCAACCCGCCGTCCGGGGTAAACCTGATGTTCTCGCACATTGGCGAGAAAAACATCCGCTCTATGCTGGTTGGTGCCATCTACGCCATTATCGGTGTGACGCTTACAATCTTAATTGCGCTGCGCAGCTTCCGCTATGCCGCTATCTCCATGATACCTAACGCAATCCCTGCGTTTATGGCTTTTGGGGTGTGGGGAGTTTTAGTCGGTACGGTCAATATGGCGGTCGCGCTGGTGTTTAGTATTTCTCTGGGGATTCTTGTCGACGATACGGTTCATTTTATTACTAAGTACCGGCGTGCTCGCACGATCAAAGGCCTGAGCCCAGAGGACAGTATTCGTTATGCCTTTGATCACGTCGGCGCCGCATTAATCATCACGACTTTTGTTTTGTGTATTGGTTTCGCGGTTCTGGCAACGTCTGACTTCGCGGTGAATGCGATGGCTGGTTCTTTGACCGCCATCACTATCATGATTGCTCTGATTTTCGATTTTCTTATCTTGCCGCCTTTGTTAATGTTCTTTGATGAAGAGCCCTCAGCTTGAACAAAGAGCCTTCAGCTAGAACAAAGAGCCTTCAGCTAGAACAAAGAGCCTTCAGCTAGAACAAAGAGCCTTCAGCTAGAACAAAGAGCCTTCAGCTAGAACAAAGAGC
>CALAKU010000085.1 GCA_937922925.1 uncultured Arenicella sp.
GGTTGCGTTCTTTCGGCACGATCCAGAATTCAAATAAAAATGCCCGCGCTTGGCGGGCTTTTTTATTTGAATGGTGGGCCGTGCGCGATTCGAACGCGCGACCACCTGATTAAAAGTCAGATGCTCTACCAACTGAGCTAACGGCCCTTTCTTCAAAATTTATCTCAATTGCCTTGGCTGCGAACGCAGGTGGGCGAAATGAGGCGTGATTATCTTTGCTTGGCTTTAGAGGGTCAACCTTTTTTGATGCTTATTTTTAGAAAAACAAGCGTCTTGGAACACCACGGTATCGCCGAAAAATAACCGTCTTTATTATAGTTGCTTCTGCGTGAACGCGCGCTCGTTTTACAAAGCCGTATTGATTGTCTTCGCTTTTACACTGAGAATGCAGAACTAAACTCGGCTCTTTTGGAACTCGCTATGTCTGCTCGAAATGTTATTGCTCTTGTGCTTATTTTGGCATCGCTTGCTTGCCTGTACCCTGGCCTATTTTTCGACATGTTGACCATCAAAGTTAGCAAAGAGCTGCCCATACTCGGCCAATTCGATCTATACGAAGCCACTCAGAGTATCTTACAAACCATTGAAACGCTGTTTGAGGATGATAATCATCTCGTAGCATGGCTGATATTGATATTCAGTGTCGTGGTGCCGGTCACAAAAGTGCTTTTACTTTTGGTGGTGTTGCTTACCTCTCATCACTCGCTCAACCGAGGCTTGCTGAATTTCGTTTCCGCGATTGGTAAATGGTCGATGGCGGATGTGTTTGTGGTGAGTATTTTTATGGCTTTTTTGGCGTCTAAATCTAATGACGCGATCTCGGCCACGCTTCATTCTGGATATTATTATTTCACGGCTTATTGCTTGCTTTCGATTTTAGGCACGCAATTAATCAAGAGGCCTGAGCCGCACATTGCTTAAACCAGAGCCGGGTCCTCGGCATCCGCCTCGGCGAAGCCAGCCGCTCGAATGCGACAGGAATCACAAACGTGGCACACTTGCCCTTGCTCGCTCGGGTTGTAACAAGACAGGGTTTGGCCATAGTCGACACCTAACGAGAGGCCGAGTTTTATGATGTCGCTTTTAGTTAAGTCGATGATCGGTGCCTTGATCTCAATCGTATTGCCTTGCACACCTTGTTTAGTGGCAAGATTCGCCATGGTTTGAAATGACTCAATGTATTCAGGTCGACAATCGGGGTAACCTGAGTAGTCCACGGCATTAGCACCAATAAAAATGGCACTGGCATTGAGCACTTCAGCCCATCCTAGGGCGACCGATAAAAACACGGTATTGCGCGCAGGCACGTAGGTGATGGGAATGTCGTCGCTGGCTTCGGTTGGTACATCGAGCGCGTTATCGGTTAAGGCCGATCCACCAAAATTGCCGATGTCGATGCGCACAATTCGATGTTCGACTGCGCCGTTGGCTTCGGCGACCAACTGAGCGCGTTGTAATTCCACTCGATGTCGCTGGCCATAGTCCATGCTCAGGGCGTAACACTGATAGCCTTGACTCTTGGCAATCGCCAATACGGTTGCCGAATCTAAGCCGCCTGAAACCAAGACCACTGAGTTGGGTTTTGAGAAAGTATTTGAGCTCATGAAAATTTACTTACCGCGTGCGTCGTCCCAAAGCAGTTTATGCAATTGCATTTGAAACCTCACCGGCAGCTGATCAGCCAATATCCATTCAGCTAATTCGCGCGCCTTAAGCTGTTCAGATGAAGGCGAAAAAAACACTTCGCAGCGTTGGTTTAAGTTTTGGGAAAGCACTTGATCACGCGACCACTCGTAATCTGAACGATCACAAATGACAAACTTTAGGCAATCACTGGCTTTGACTAAATCGAGATTCTCATAAGTGTTGTTGTGCTCTTCACCTGACGCCGGCGTTTTTACATCTAAGACAATGTACACCCGTGGGTCAACTGTGGATATATCGATCGCGCCACCAGTTTCCAATGACACTGAGTAGCCTAAATCACAAAGCTTGGTCAACAGATCTATGCACTCGGGTTGCGCCAATGGTTCGCCGCCTGTGACGGTGACGTATTGAGTCTGGTATTGGCCTATTTGCTCAACAATATCGTCTAAGCCGTGCTTTTGCCCGCCATGGAACGCGTAGGCGGTATCGCAATAAGTGCATCGCATTGGGCAACCAGTTAGGCGCACAAAAACCGTCGGCTGCCCAGTGGTCGCAGACTCTCCTTGGATGGAGTAAAAAATTTCAGTGAGACGTAAGGCCATGGTCAGCCTGAGCGGCAGGGTAAATTACTGTAAGGAGCTTAGGCGGTTTTTCGCTGCAATGGCTGCATTCGACTGCGGGAAACTGGTCACGATTTCTTGAAGCAAGATACGTGCTTCAATTAAGTTGCCCTTGCGCTCTTCGATATAGGCTAAACGCAGTTTGGCATCGGGAACGCGCGAGCTCTGTGGGTATTTTTCGACAATCGCCTTTAAGTTTTGACGGGCAACTTCAGTATCGCCAGTTACCGTCATCGCTTCTGAAATCCAGTAATGCGCATCATCAGCAAAATCGCCATCAGGATACACCGCTATCTGCTTAGTAAACGAATCGCTGGCTTCTTTAAAGCGCGACTGCTTTAGCAACTCAAAACCTTGGTCATACATCTCTTGTTCTGAGAGCTGTGTTGTCGGCACCACGCTGCTGGCCGCAGCAGCTGTCTGCTGATTGCTTAGAGATGGATCTACTGCATTGGCAGCCACTGCATTGGCAGGAGAATTTGATGGCGCATCTGAGGCTGCATTGTCTGGCAATGACGGAATCGCAACCACACCTTGGCCTGCGGGATTAGTTGGCAAGGCAGCTGGCGCATTAAATGGTTCGAGTGTTTGCGTATTCGCTTGCGCGCCAACAGTAGAATTTGCTCCTGCAGTTACAGAAGGATTGGGGGTCTGTTCTAAGACTTGCACAGTGGGCGCTGAGCTAGGCACCGAGGCTTGAGGAACTATTTGGCCATCTGGCCCGCTGACGCTCGGAGTCGGTGAGCGGCCAATACTCCGATCAATCACCGGCGGAAAACCGTCTTGTGATTGATCTTGATTTTGGTTTAGCGAGGGAGCGCTAATAACCCGTTCTTCTACAGCACCACTATTTTGCTGAGTCGGATTATTTGACCCGACAGGCACTTGGCCAATGGGCGCTTGATTAGCTGAGGCGACCTGATCGTTTACTGGTGCATTACTCGATTCAAATGGGCGATAAAAATCACCGCTTACAACTTCACCAGTGGTTGGCTGACTTACACCAACGCCCGTGTTCTGGGTTTCAACTGGAGGTTGGCTAGCAAACGGCTCCAAGCTTTGATCAGACTGCGGGCTTTGCGGTTCGATTGCACCGGGTAAGGCATTGGGCACGCTGGCGAGTGGTGCTTGATTTGGCTGAACTCTCACACCGCCACCGGCACTCACACCGCCACCGGCACCTACACCAGCAGCACCCACAGGGCCTTGCGCTTGGTTTGCCGATGGGCCTTCGATCTGATCTAAACGCCTTTGCAGACGGCGGATGGTGAAATTTTGCCGTTCGATCATATCGCGTAACTCCGCCATTTCTTGCTGCATGGCTTGGAGCTGCGTGATAGTGCCCGAGTTAAAACCGGATTCTTGCGCCCGCACAGACGAAAAAGTCGGAGCTACACTGAGTGCAACTCCGACCGCAATTACTACACCATTAATCAGTCGCATAATCGAATTATTAAGGTAGGGCGCGACGCATTA
>CALAKU010000086.1 GCA_937922925.1 uncultured Arenicella sp.
CCGACTGTGTTGCCGACGAAGATTCCAGCGCTGCTGGTGAATGGTTCTTCTGGTATCGCGGTAGGGATGGCGACCAATATTCCGCCGCATAATATCACCGAGGTCATCAATGGCTGTATCGCCATGATCGACAACGAACATATCTCGGTCGATGAGTTAATGGAGTACATTCCGGGGCCGGATTTTCCAACCTCTGGGTTTATTAACGGCGCTAAGGGTATTAAGGAAGCTTATAAAACGGGTCGCGGTAAAATCTACATGCGCGCCCGAACTCACATTGAGACCAATGAGTCGAATGGGCGCCAATCCATCATCGTCACCGAATTGCCATATATGGTGAATAAGGCTCGCTTGATGGAAAAAATTGCTGAGCTGGTTAAGTCTAAAAAAGTAGACGGCATTACTGAGCTTAGAGACGAGTCAGACAAGTCTGGCATGCGCATGTTTATTGCGATTCGCCGTGGTGAAGTGGCCGAGGTCATCTTAAATCAGTTGTTTCAGCAAACGCAATTGCAAACCGTTTTTGGCATTAACACGGTCGCCTTGATCGACAATCAGCCACGGCTTTTTAATCTTCGAGAATTGCTCGAAGAATTTATTAAGCATCGTCGAGAAGTGGTTACTCGCCGAACGATTTTCAATCTTCGTAAAGCCAGAGCCAGGGCTCACATATTAGAAGGCTTGGCGATTGCGCTGAGCAACATCGATCCAATGATTGAGCTTATTCGTAATTCGGCCAGCCCAGCGCAGGCTCGAGAGCAGTTATTGGAGCGCAGTTGGGAGCCTGGCGTTGTTGCCGAAATGATTGCGCGGGCTGGGGATGTGTCTTGCAAGCCGGTTGGCTTAAGCCCTGAGTTGGGCTTGCACGGAGACGAATATAGGCTGTCGGAGAAACAAGCGAAAGCCATTTTGGATTTGCAATTACAGCGTTTAACTGGCTTAGAACAAGACAAAATTCGAGATGAGTACGCGGAGGTTCTTGAGCGAATCGCTGAGTATATTCATGTTCTCGAGAACACAGATCGATTGATGGAAGTGATTCGCGAAGAGTTGCTGGCAATCAAAGAAGAATACGGTGACGAGCGCAGAACCGAGATTATTGATCAAAAGCTTGATTTAACGCTTGAAGACATGATCGCCGAAGAAGATTTGGTGGTTACGCTCTCCCACGAGGGGTATGCAAAGTCGCAACCATTGAGCGATTACCGAGCCCAGCGGCGCGGCGGCAAAGGCAAAAGTGCGACTAAAACCAAAGACGAAGATTTTGTCGAGCGCATGTTTGTCGCCAATACACACGATACCGTCTTGTGCTTTTCAGACAAAGGCAAGGTTTATTGGCTGAAAGTCTACGAGCTACCTCAAGCCGGGCGAAATGCGCGTGGTAAGCCAATTGTTAACCTACTGCCACTGGATTCTGAGGAGCACATTACCGCGATATTGGCGGTTAAGGAATTTACCGAAGGCCAGCACGTATTTATGGCGACCAGCGACGGCACCGTTAAGAAGACGTCCCTAATGGATTTCTCACGCCCAAGAGCGAATGGCATCATCGCTTTAGATTTAGTCGAAGGCAATGAATTGGTAGGCGTTGGTTTAACTAATGGTGCCCAAGAGGTCATGTTGTTTGCCAGCTCGGGCAAGGCTATTCGATTTGCTGAATCAGACGTACGCATGATGGGCCGCACTGCACGTGGAGTTCGAGGAATCAAACTCGGCAAGGGGCACAAAGTTAATTCAATGATTATCTGCGAAGCGCAAGATCAAGATTCCGCCGTTTTAACGCTTACAGAGAACGGCTTCGGAAAACGAACTATGTTGTCTGAGTACAATACTCAAGGCCGTGGCGGGCAGGGCGTTATATCGATTCAAACGACCGACCGAAATGGTAATGCCGTGGGCGCGATCTTAGTTGAAGAAGACGACCAAGCTATGCTCATTACAAACGGCGGTACCTTGGTACGAACGCGAGTCGCAGAGGTCTCGGTTGTTGGGCGAAACACGCAAGGCGTGAAAGTCATCGGTGTTTCTGAAGGCGAGCAATTGATTTCGGTTGAAAAGGTGGCTGACAGCGACGATGAAGAAGTTGAGGAAGACACACCTTAGTTTGCGCTTGCGTAAACGCCAGCATTATAAAAGCTGGGTAAACGTACAATAATCATGAAGTCTTTTAGCTTGGCTTTGACTAAAACAAGTTCCACTCGCTTGAGGTCTTTGGCCCTGGCTATTTTTTTAGCGAGTTTCTGCGTTATCCCCGTCGGTTGCGCCAATTCCGCTGGTGATGGTTTTAGTGGCTTCGAGATTGAGCTTGAGATAGATCAAGGCGCCTTAGCTGATGCTGAGGTGGTGTTAAATGCCAGAATAACTAATCGCTCCAATAGCGCTATTGAGTTTTTAACTTGGAATACACCATTTGAAGCGGGGTTGTTAGGCGGGCACTTCAAGGTTTACAGCTTAGAAGAAGGCGCTCAATCTGAGTTAGAGTACGTTGGCCTTATGGTGAAACGTTCGCCTCCGCAACCAAAGGATTTTCGTCGTTTAGAAGCCGGAGGCTCTCTAAACAATAAACAGAATGTAACAAAAGGCTACAATTTTTGCCGATCAAAACGTTATAAACTGGAGTTTGTCGGCTCAATTCTCAATTTTGAATGGGAGCCTTTGGACACAAGAGCGGCGATGGTGACGTTTGAAACCGGCCCGTCTTTTCCAGAGTGTAAATCCTGAGCACAAGTAAAGCTAACTGAATTGTTTGTATTGGCGGCTCAGCGCCGGCGATCGACAGACTAATTCGGCTCTGTAGATTTTACAAAACAGAGCGAGCAAGTTAACCCAGCAATTGTTGCGTTTTAGCTCTGAATGCGCTGCGGAGCTACTTCCACAGTTAAGCTGCTCGATAGCTAAACCGCTTGATCGTTAAACTGCCGAGCAAAACTGTGTTCTAAATTGGTAGCGATGCAAACCTCCTGTTTAACAACATTGGCATAAAAAAGTGGCAGCAAAAACCCTAGTAAAAATAGTGCAACAACAATGAAAATCAAAAAAATATTGCGCATATTAGCCAGCGTATTGCTGTGCTCTATCTTACTAATTGGGCAGGCCAGTGCAGACCTGCCATCGCAGGTTTCTGTTGGTATGGCTATGCCGAAAAGCCAATTGGAGGCCGACGATGCTCTAAGCCTTCAACTCACCTATACTAATTCGGGTAGCGAATCGGTGCGTTTTTTGAAATGGGGTACCGGTTTAGAAGGAGGCATAACTGAGAACTTTCTAAACATCGAGATTGACGGTGTGCGAATTCCTTACTCGGGTATTCATGCAAAGCGCACCGCTCCCCAGCCTCAACACTTTGTCACTTTGTTGGCGGGCGCCTCACAAACGGTAACGGTTGATATATCACAAGGGTATAAACTGACTCAGAAGGGGGTCTATGAAATATTCTATGAGCGATCTCATGGAGAAGCGCCATCGGCGAAATCGCAGCCATTAACGATCGAGCTAACCGAAGAACGCCCGATTATTTTAGCCAAACAGCCAGCAATTTTTGAGAATTGTTCGGCCTCTCAGCAGTCGCAAATCAACCAAGCGTTAGGCCAGGCCGCGCGCATTGCTGGCACTGCGCGGAACGACTTAAACAATGCGCCGCAGTCGTTGAGACCCAATGCACGTCGATATCGAGAATGGTTTGGCCAGTTTGATGCAGGTCGGTATCAAACTGTGACTAATCGCATGACCAGTATTGCGAGCGCTTTGTCGAACCAACGCATCGGCTTTGATTGCGATTGTACTGGCCAGCAAGGTATTGATCCGAACTTTACCTTCGCGTTTGTATTCCCCAGCGATGCCTTTAATATGACCTTGTGCGGGGCATTTTGGCGCGCCCGTTTGTTGGGTACTGACTCACGTTCCGGTACGATTGTTCACGAGGTTAGCCATTTCAATATTGTTGCAAATACCGACGACTTTCGACCGAATCAACAAGGCATTCGTCAATTGGCGTCATCTCAGCCAAATAGTGCAATTCGGGCGGCGAATGCCTATGAGTATTTCGCGGAAAATACCCCCTTTCTTTCAATGCCCTCCGCGGCCGACGCTCCTCCAGATGAATCGGAACCTGACCCAGAGACGGAGCCTCAACCCGAGCCAGAACCAGAGCCTTCGGTTCCTGCGTTTATTGTTCCAATGCTGGATTTATTGCTATTGATGGGGCGTAGCTAAGGCTTTTGTTTGCAATTAGAATGAGTTTTTCAAAAGCGACCTGTTTTTACTAAAAATAGTAGGAATATCGGGTATACCGTGTAAAATCCAACGTTCTTGCAGTTACGTCTAAATCACGCAAATTATCTGTTCCTAGAGCCGGTTTACACTTTGTATCTATATTGGTTTGACGCGCAAGGTTTAACACTCAGAACCCTCAAAATTTCTAACTTTCATAGAAAGACACTCTAATTTCCGTACAAGCCAGATATGAGTCGCATATTTAATTTCAGCGCGGGGCCCGCCGCACTGCCCGAGGCTGTTTTAGCCAATGTTCGTGAAGAATTACTAGAATGGAACGGTGTTGGAGCATCCGTGATGGAAGTATCGCACCGTGGCAAACCGTTTATGGAATACGCCGCTCAAGCGGAGCAAGATCTTAGAGACTTGCTTTCCATACCAGAGAACTACAAGGTCTTATTTTTGCAAGGCGGTGCTACGATGCAGTTCTCAGCGATACCCTTGAACCTCGGGTTTTTGGGCAGCAAAGCAGATTATGCTCACACTGGGCATTGGGGTAAAAAAGCGATAGCGGATGCTGAGCGTTTTATCGAGGTAAACCTGGCGTGTGATACATCCGCCTCTGCTTACCAACACGTGCCGCATGAAGATGAATGGAGCTTGTCTGACGATAGCGCTTATGTGCACATTACGCCTAATGAAACGATTGCTGGCGTTGAGTTTGCTTGGCTTCCGAAGACCGACAAACCTATTTGCGCCGACATGAGTTCAACCATTTTATCGCGCGAAATCAATGTTGCCGATTACGGTGTTATCTACGCCGGAGCACAGAAAAACATCGGGCCAGCTGGGCTGACTATCGTGATTGTGCGCGACGATTTGGTTGGTCACTTTCCTGAAAATGGGCCAAGACTATTGGATTATTCAGTGATGGCCGACAGCGACAGTATGAATAATACGCCGCCGACGTTTGCGTGGTATTTGGCGGGCAAAGTCTTCACTTGGTTGAAAGCACAAGGCGGCGTGTCTGCGATCGAGCAAGCTAACATTGCTAAGGCAAGCGCGCTCTATGATTACGTTGATGCGAGTGATGGGTTTTACACCAATCCAGTTAGCAAAGAGAATCGCTCACGCATGAATGTGCCATTCATCCTAGCAAATTCTGGTTTAGACGCCTTATTTTTGGAGCAATCACATAAAGCAGGCTTGCATGCGCTAAAAGGGCATCGCTCAGTGGGCGGAATGCGGGCGAGTATTTACAACGCGATGCCTATTGAAGGTGTTCACGCACTGATAGATTTTATGCAAACGTTTAAAACACAACACGGATAACGCTGGCCATGTACAACATTCTTACTCTAAACAATATTTCTGACGCCGGTTTGGATCGTTTGCGTGACGCTAACTATTCTGTATCAGACTCCATTGCAGACCCAGATGCGATTATCCTGCGCTCCTACAAAATGCACGATTATGAGATTCCTGCCTCGTTGAAGGCGGTGGGGCGTGCCGGCGCGGGAGTTAATAATATTCCAGTTGATAAAATGACATCGCTGGGTATCCCTGTGTTTAATGCGCCGGGCGCGAATGCAAACGCGGTCAAAGAATTGGTGTTGGCCTCTTTGTTTTTGGCCTCACGTAATTTAAGCCAAGCCATCGCCTATACCGAATCGCTCAGTGGTGAAGACGCCGAAGTTTCCAAATTAGTCGAAGCGGGTAAGAAAAAGTACGCAGGCTATGAGTTGCCGGGTAAAACAATCGGCGTGGTCGGCCTTGGTGCCATTGGCCGCATGGTTGCAAATGCTTGTGTAGATCTTGGTATGCGCGTTATCGGTTTTGACCCTGGTCTAACGGTAGACGGTGCATGGCATTTATCGTCTCGAGTGACGCGAGCGAACAGTGTTGATGAGATTTTGGGCGCGGTGGATTTCTTGACCGTACATGTGCCTTTGATCGACGCGACACGAGATCTAATTAACGCCGACAACGTCAAAAAAATGAAGTCGTCGGCCGTGGTAATCAATTTGGCGCGTGGCGGAATCGTTAACGACGAGGCGGTTTGCGCTGCCTTGGATGCCGATAAGCTCGGCTCGTATGTTACTGATTTTCCGAACAACCGAACCAAGAAAACCCCAAAGGTGATTGGCCTTCCTCATCTAGGTGCTTCAACGCTTGAAGCCGAAGAAAATTGCGCCATTATGGTTGCCGATCAAGTGCGCGACTATCTCGAAAAAGGCAACATTAAAAACTCGGTGAACTTCCCTAACGTGTCATTACCGCGCGGCACGTCAAATCGATTAGTAGTGTGCAATCAAAATGTACCGAACATGGTAGGGCAAATATCGACCATTATGGCCGATGCGAATCTCAATATTAACGACATGATCAATCAATCGCGTGGTGAGATTGCCTACACCATGGTTGACGTCGACAGTGAAATTCCACGCAGTGTAGTAGAGACAATTCGCTCATTGAATGGCATCATGCTAGCACGAGCAATTCACGCAAAATAACAACTCAGAAAGTATGAGTGATGCCCCACAGCCGGATTCACCAGAACTCATTGAACTGCGCAAACGCATCGATGCCTGTGATCGCAAAATAATAAAACTTATCCAAGAGCGGGTCTTAGTTGCTGCTGATATCGCTAAGGCAAAATTGGCGGTTGATGTTGACGCTTCGTTCTATCGACCTGAGCGCGAAGCGCAGGTTTTACGAAAGGTAAGACAAAGAAATCAATTGCTGCGAGAAGAGCTCAGCGGTTTGGTTTCCGATGATGACATGGTGAGGCTGATGCGCGAAATCATGTCGACGTCATTGGCCGCTGAAATGCCAATGACCGTTGCCTATTTAGGCCCCGAAGGCACCTATACCCAAGGAGCCGTGCTCAAGCACTTTGGCCAAGCGGTTAATAATGTAGATGTAAAAACCATTGCCGATGTGTTTCGAGTCGTAGAGCAAGGTAAAGCTCATTTTGGCGTTGTCCCAGTAGAAAACTCCACCGAGGGCGTTATTACCCATACGTTAGATTGTTTTGCATCGTCTGATCTAAAAGTGTGTGGTGAGGTTCAACTCCCTATTAATCACCAGTTATTAAGCCATGCCGACGGCCTAACAGCGGTCGAGAAGGTGTATGCACATCCTCAAGCGCTTGCCCAATGTCGGGATTGGTTGGAGCGATACCTGCCCGATGCTGAGGTGCATACGGCAAACAGCAATGCCGAGGCAGCCATTATTGCGTCTAAGAATCAAAGCTCGGCCGCCATCGCCAGCGATATTGCTGCCAAGCTCTATGATATCCCTATCTTGGCCTCGGGGATTGAAGACGAGCGTAATAACACCACGCGTTTCTTGATCATCGGCAGAGACAGCTACGCCTCTAGTGGCGAAGACAAAACAACCATTATGGTGAGTGCCCCAAATAAGGTGGGCAGTTTGTTTGAATTACTAAAGCCCTTGTACGACGCCGGGGTAGATATGAGCCGGATTGAATCACGCCCAAGTCGCCAAACTAACTGGGAGTACGTGTTTTTTATCGATCTAATTGGCCACGTAGATGACCCTAAAGTGTCAAAAGCGCTTGCAAGCCTTGAATCAAAATCAGCGTATTTCAAGCTGATTGGTTCCTACCCAATTGGCGTACTTTAAGCATGTTCAATACCGTTTGTATTATTGGCACGGGTCTACTCGGTGGCTCACTGGCCCGAGATTTAAAGCGATTAGGCTTGTGCGAACGGATTATCGGAGTATGTCGATCATCCGCTACCGCAGAGCAAGCGCTGGCGTTAGGAGTTGTCGATGAGATAAACCCCGCCATTGAAGCGGTCTCCAGGGCTGACTTGATTGTTATCGCGACTCCGATGCAGGCAATGACGCCGGTGTTAGAACAAATAAAAGCCCATGTGCCATCGTCGGCTATTTTGACCGATGTTGGCAGTGTCAAAACGGATTTATACTCGATGCTCAAAGCGTCAGTCCCAGAATTGTTGCCCCAATTTGTTTTGGCTCATCCCATCGCCGGTGGTGAAAACTCAGGCGTAAGTGCTTCTCGATTGGGCTTGTTCGAGAACAAGCATGTGATCGTTACCAATACGCCGGAGGCGCAGGCGAGCAATACCTCCAAGGTGGTTGAGTTGTGGCAGCAATTGGGCGCCAGTGTTATGCGCATGAGCTTACAAGAGCACGACGCTATTTTTGCCAAAACCAGCCATTTACCTCACGTAATCGCGTTTTCTCTCGTAAACTATTTGAGTGGCCAAGCGGATAGATCGCGCTTGTTTGAGTTGGCCGCAGCCGGGTTCTACGACTTTACTCGAATTGCATCGAGCGACGCTGAAATGTGGCGAGACATCTGCGTGACGAACCAAGAACAAGTACTCGGTGCCTTGGATGGCTTTATTAACCAACTTGGGGATATTCGCCAAAGAATCGCTGCGACTGATCAAAACGGCATCCTAGAATCCTTTGGTCAGGCCAAAAAAGCGCGTGACGACGGCTTATTAAATAAAGCAGAAGCTATGAAAGCAAACAAGGCCTGATTTATAATCTCGCAGCCCTAACTACCCACAACGTTTATGAGTACCCAAAATCCATTAAAGCAAAGCTTGAGTAGCGCTAAAGCCGCCAGCGGTTTAAAAGGCGTTATACGAGTGCCAGGTGATAAATCGATCTCACATAGGTCGGTGATGTTCTCCTCTTTAGCCGAAGGCACTAGCCACATTCGTGGTTTGCTTGAGGGCGAAGATGTGATGGCAACCTTGGCGGCATTTCGCGCCATGGGCGTTGAAGCCGACGGCCCTAGCAATGGTGAGCTCACAATTAAAGGGGTTGGAATGCGTGGGCTAATAGCCCCAGAAACCGATTTGGATATGGGTAATTCGGGTACTGCGATGCGATTGATGTGCGGTATTTTGGCCGCGCAACAATTTGCTTCTAAGCTGGTTGGTGATGAATCGCTCTCAAAACGGCCTATGCGCCGCGTAACGGTTCCATTAACGTCGATGGGCGCGCGAACCGCTACCGACGAAAATGGCTGCCCACCGATTCATATTCGCGCTGTCGACAGTTTAGAACCCATTGATTACAAACTGCCAATGGCCAGCGCGCAGGTCAAATCTGCGGTGTTATTGGCGGCGATGTACGCCGATGGCGAAACCTCGGTCACCGAACCCGCGCCAACCCGCGATCATACCGAACGTATGCTCAGAGCCTATGGCTACGAGTGTGAGGTTGAGAAGATCAGTGATCAAGTCACCACCATTCGGTTGCGAGGCGGCGGCAAGCTGACCGCCACTGATATTGATGTGCCTGCCGATATTTCCTCAGCCGCGTTTTTTATGGTCGCGGCGTCCATTGTTCCGGGGTCAAATCTTAAGCTAGAGCATGTTTGTGTAAATCCTACGCGCACCGGCATTGTTGATATTTTAAAGGCTATGGGCGCAGACATACGCATGACTAATCCGCGAGCGATTGGCGGCGAGCCCGTTGCTGATTTTGAGATTAAGTATGTCGGGCTCAAAGGTTGTGAAATTGATCCAAAGCTCGTTCCCTTAGCGATCGATGAATTCCCCATTCTCTGTGTTGCCGCAGCTTGTGCTGACGGGGTTACTACAATCAGTGGGGCTGAAGAGCTTCGTCACAAAGAAAGTGATCGTATTGCCGTGATGGTAGAGGGTTTGCGCGCACTTGGCGCCGAGGTGCAAGAACATAAAGATGGCATGGTAGTCACTGGCGGCGCTCTGGGCGGTGGTGAAATCCAAAGCCACCACGATCATCGAATCGCCATGTCATTTGCGATTGCCGGCGCGGTGGCCAGCGAGCCGGTTATTATCAGCGGAGCAGAAACAGTGGCGACCTCCTTTCCTAATTTTGTCGACTTGGCCAACCAAGTTGGATTGAATATCGATGCCTAAAGAGCCTCTGCCGCCGGTCTTGGCTGTGGACGGCCCATCAGGTTCTGGCAAAGGCACTGTAGGGCAATCAGTCGCCCTTGAGCTGGCTTGGCATTATCTTGACAGCGGCGCTATATACCGAGGCTTAGCTTGGCTGGCTCAGGATCAATCCGTTGCGGCGGATGACACAGACGAATTAGTAAAATTAGCTCAAGAAATGCAGTTGATTTGCCATATTCAGCCCCAAGATTCAGCTCAAATTGAGATCAATGGCGAGCTCGTCACTGACGCTTTGCGAACCGAAGAAACGGGCGAAATTGCCAGCCAAATTGCTCCGAATCCAGCCGTGCGTGAGGCTTTGCTGCAAATGCAGCGACGCACTCGTCGTGCTCCAGGGTTAGTGGCTGATGGCCGAGATATGGGCACAGTTGTGTTTCCCGACGCGCAATTTAAGGTGTTTTTGACAGCTAGCGCCGAAATAAGAGCACAAAGACGTTTCGAGCAGTTGAAAGCCAAGGGCTTCGATGTTAATCTCGCGCGCCTGTTAGAGTCGATCCAAGCGCGAGATGTCCGAGATTCAAACAGAGCAACGTCGCCACTTAAACCGGCTTCCGACGCCACTGTTTTGGATACTTCAGACCTCACAATAGACGAAGTCGTTTCGCGAATCTTGGATCTTATACGTTAACGCAAGCCCCCGACGGACGGGGAGTCGAGCTAACCCCACACAACCGTGCAAGGCGGCTGTGCGTTTCAAGGTAAAGTTATGAGCGAATCATTCGCTGAAATGTTTGAAGAGAGCCTCAAAGACACCGTAATGACGGTGGGCGAGGTCATTAAAGCTGAAGTAGTTTCTGTCGATGGCGATTACGTCACGGTAACCGCAGGCCTAAAATCTGAAGCCGAAATCCCATTGTCACAATTCGCCAAAGTAGAAGGCGAACACGATGTTCATATTGGCGACTTAGTAGAAGTTGCAATCGAGAGCGTCGAAGACGGCTATGGTCGAACCAAGTTATCCCACGACAAGGCGCGTCGCGTTCGTGTTTGGGCTGAGCTTGAGAAAGCACACGAAAACGAAGACATCGTTGTCGGTCAAATCACTGGCAAGGTTAAAGGCGGTTTTACTGTTTCGTTGCAAAATGTTCGGGCTTTCTTGCCTGGTTCATTGGTCGATGTGCGCCCGGTTAAAGATTCAGCTTATCTAGAAAATCGCGATCTTGAGCTTAAAGTAATCAAGATCGACAAAGCCCGTAACAACGTGGTTGTTTCTCGCCGCGCAGTTGTTGAGAACGAGCTTGGCGCGGAGCGTGAAGAGCTTCTCAAGACCATCGAAGAAGGCCAAATTGTACGCGGTATCGTGAAAAACTTGACCGATTACGGCGCCTTCATCAACTTAGGCGGCATCGACGGCTTGCTCCACATCACTGACATGGCGTGGAAACGCGTTAAGCATCCGTCTGAAATTTTGGAAGTCGGCCAAGATATTGAAGCCAAAGTCTTGAAGTTCGACAAAGAAAAAGCCCGTGTATCGTTGGGTATCAAGCAAATGGGCGATGACCCATGGCAAGATTTGGCTCGCCGCTTTACGGTGGAGTCACGCCACTTCGGTAAGGTCACAAACATTACCGACTACGGTGCTTTCGTAGAGCTAGAGGACGGTGTTGAAGGCCTAGTACACGTATCTGAAATGGACTGGACTAATAAAAATATCCATCCAAGTAAAGTTAGCCAAGTCAATGACGACGTCGAAGTCGTGATTTTAGAAATCGATCCTGAGCGTCGCCGTATTTCTCTTGGTATGAAACAATGCCGAGCCAACCCTTGGGAGAGCTTTGCTGCAACCCATAACAAGGGCGACAAAGTGGTTGGTAAAATTAAATCAATCACCGATTTCGGTGTATTTATTGGCTTGGAAGGGAATATCGATGGCTTGATTCACTTGAGCGACTTGTCTTGGAACGAAGAAGGCGATGACGTGATTCGCAACTATTCTAAAGGCGATGAACTTGAAGCCGTTGTTTTAGCGGTAGATCCAGATCGTGAGCGTATCTCTCTTGGGGTAAAACAAGTCGAAGGTGACCCTTTCAGTGACTTCGTTGCTGCAAATGGCAAAGGTGCTGTGGTTAATGGCGTGGTCAAAGAAGCAGATGCACGTGGTGTGACGATCACCATCGCTGATGGCATCGAGGGTTATTTACGTGCAGCCGAGATTTCTCGTGATCACGTAAGCGACGCGTCGGCCCTATTCAAAGTTGGTGATGACGTCGAATCGAAGATTACTGCGATCGATAGAAAGTCACGACGCATCTCATTGTCAATTAAAGCCTTAGAAGCTCAGCATGAAAGCGAAGCCGTTCAAGAATACGGCCGCTCTAACGAAGAGTCTGGTAGCAGCCTATTGGCGGAGAAGTTAAAACAACAACTTAATAAGTAAGCAATTTGCGGAGCGCTGCGAGTTGAGTTATCAGCTCTAGTATCTGCGGCATTTGCGTATGAATTAGCCTCGGCATTGTTGTGCCGAGGCTTTTTTTTGGATTCTTAGTATCGATCAAGCACGCCTGTGATTTTTCAAAAAGCGGCACATTGACCACATTATTGAAACAATATCAGTAACTTAGCCAATTTAATTACCTTCAATTCTTGCGTGCAACCACGTCGCAACCTATACTGCTTTGTTCTTCGGCCCGAATCAGAGTTTCGAGTATTCGACATTTTGTGAGCCGCTATTAAGCTCTAAGTCCGTGTCTATGATGGCCTTGCTTATACGATCAAAAATAATACAAGTGTTGAGAATTCAATGAACTCAACACGTAAGAATGGGTAAAAAAAGTTGGACGATGTGCGCAGATGTGGGTTGATACTGAGCGCTTGTATCGGGGGTAATAAATAATGACAAAAACACCAACAATGACTCGGTCAGAATTGATCGACATGCTGGTTGATAAACAACCGCATTTAGAACACCGAGACGTCGAGCTCGCGGTTAAAACTGTGTTGGAGCGCATGGGCAATGCGTTCGAACATGGTGACCGTATCGAGATACGGGGCTTTGGCAGTTTCTCGCTGCACTATCGGCCAGCAAGGGTCGGCCGAAACCCTAAAACCGGGGAATCGGTATCTGTTGAAGATAAGTTTTCACCGCATTTCAAGCCGGGTAAAGAGCTTAAAGAGCGAGTCGATTCAGTAAACCAAAATCCTCAAAATTCTCTGTTTTTCTCGAAGTAGATCATTGATCAAAACACTATGAAGCGACTATTCACCTTTTGTTTATTTCTCGTGATTGCAGTATTTGCATTCACCTTAAGTTGGCAAAATCCGGGTTCGATCACTCTCAAATATTATTTTGGGATAGAGCGCGAAGTTGGTCTATTTTTGGTGATAATGATTCCATTTATCATCGGCGTGGTACTGGGCGCATTACTTTTATCTTTCTCTCTAGTTCGCAGTAAATTGCAGTTTAGTAGTGCAAAACGTAGCCTCGCAAAAATAGAAAAAGAAGTTGAAGGCTTGCGAGCTGCGTCAGTGACTAAGGAATTAAGCAGCGAAAGTTAGCTTCCCGACCTCAATCTAAAGAGGTCTACGCCGAATTTGCAGGCGATGCTGATTTTTACTGGTGCAGCATCAGCACCCTAATCGCGAATATTTTGAACTCAGTTAATCCAGCCAGCACTTTTGCTGGCTTTTTTGTTGGCCTTGCGTTGCTCATCGTCGATGGCTCTCGCGTCAATAAGAAAGGCAGCAGAATACAAATCGATCTACTTGTTTGCATGGCAGTTTTTTGAAGGCATCGACTTATTGTTCAAGTTATGGCTCGATGAGTAGTCAAGTTAATAGAGAGGGGGCAGACAAGAGTCGTTTAGTTGCGAGTGCCGACAGTTCAGTGAAGGAGCTTATGCCTCGCCGACATCAATGGCACGCCGGTATAGATCTTGCGCTTGAGCCGCCGATTGACAATTTGTTACAAAATAAATGCGACGATTAACATGGTGTCTACAGAGCTGTAGCCACGCCATTTAGGCTCGGCATTTGCATGTTTTACTTTGATTGCGACCCAGAGGAATGGGGTTGATAGCATTGCAATTATGGGCGGGGTCTGTAACACTTGCCGCGGGGGCTATGGGGGAAATGTTAAATAGTATTACGTATTAACTTCAATGCTTTATAGAATGTTTCACATCCAAAGTATTGTTAACCTGGCGCCTCTAATTGCCCCTTCGAACTGTGCATAGCAAAGTCAAATATCTGGATTTCAAAGGAATCGATAAGAAAGAGCAGATTCTTTTTAAATCGTACCTAAATCTCGCAAAAAATGAGCTTGAGTATCAAGTTGTCATTCTGACAGGGGAAGCTCGACAAGACGGCGAACAATCGACTGAGCCCGATCTATTAATCGTTGATGCCAACTTCGAATTCGATGACCAGGAACAGAGCTACGAACAGCTTCCCTCAATTATTGTTGGCTCTGATTTCGCCGAGGAGCGCCCAGGGTATATTAGCCGCCCGGTTCAGTGGAGTGACTTTAAAGACGAGTTATCAAAGCTGACATTTACGCCAGATAGCGAACCAGAGGAGTCTGAACAAGATCGCCTTTTGCCCGACAAAATGAAGTTCGTGATCGCGGACATGGATGAGAAAACCACCGTAATCGAAACGCAAAGCGATCAGTCAACAGATCAACTAGACGAGTATGATTATGAACTAGGTAGTATGAGTGTTGATTATCACTCTATTACCAACAGTGATTACGTCAAGGTAGTCGACGACGTTAAAGGGTTTAAAGAAGACAAAGATGAGGACTACGACACCGGAGTTTCTCAGGCGATTATTCTCGTTACAGATGATGAGAGCACGTCGAGCAATAGCGTATTAGTTATCGAGACCGATTCCATGGAAGCATGGGATTTTGACGAAATGGCTGAGGAAGAAGCTGCTCTTGTTGAAGAACAAGAGGTGGATGCCGAAGTCGATGAAGTAGATAAGCGCAAAGAGGCGCAAGTGCTCCAAAAGCTCAAGGCTGGCACAATAATCAACTCAGGCGACGTATTTTGGGAAAGCGATGGTGAGATTTATTCCGAAACCGAAGAGTTGTTGTTTATTCAGGCGAATAAAGATTCCGTCTTAAGTGCGAAAGAGCCTGCCAAATGGAGTGCTGCTCTGAGAAGCAAACAAATCACTAAATTACCGTTACAAAGCGGCTGGGTACCGTCTGAAGGCCTGAACGCGTATCCTATCTCACGCTTGGTTTGGGCCAATACAATTGCCAATGGCTACAAAGCCTTGATGGACGATATTGATGTCAATGGCATGTACATGCTCGAACGATGGCCGCATTTCGATTTGCTGGAGCTCGACAACATGCTGTTAAAACTCTGCACCATGTTATTCATCGGCCCAGAAAGCCCTCATAGTTTGATGCAAAAGACGGGCTACAGCCGAAGCGTGGTGTATGGCCTCATAAACGCCTGCCATGAGGCGGGCTTGCTGGTAAGCGAAGAAGAACTCATCGCCAAGGGCTTAACAAAGAAAGAGGCCGTTGAAGAAGGAATGTTAGGTAAAATAAAAGAAGTGTTTCGATAAACTAACGGTTAGTGTCTTGTGTTGAATATTGGTGTAACTGGTGCCGCTGGGCGAATGGGGCGGTGTCTTGTTGAAGCGGTGTATGCCGCGTCTCAAGAACAAAGCAATCAACTTGCATTAACCGCCGCAATACATCGCCCTGGCAGCACATTGCTTGGGTCAGATGCCGGCGAATTAGCGGGTCTTGGCCGTCTGGGGTTACATGTCGAACCGTCACTCTCTCAGGCAGATTTTGATCTATTAATCGATTTCACCAAAATAGGAGCCAGTTTGACGAATGTTGATTACTGTCAGGCTAAAGGCAAGGCAATGGTAATCGGCACAACAGGCTTTGATGAACGTCAGCGTGAACAAATTCGTGCCGCCGCAAAGGATATCCCGATTGTGTTGGCTGCCAACACCAGTGTCGGAATGAACCTGTGTTTTCATCTCGCTGGGCAAATGGCCCGAGTTTTAGCGGAAGATGCCGATATTGAAATTATTGAAACCCATCATCGGCATAAGATTGATTCCCCGTCCGGCACTGCCGTGCGCCTCGGTGAAGAAATTGCCGACAGCTTGGGCCGAGATTTGAACGAATGTGCTGTCTATGGCCGCCAGGGGATAGGTGAACCTAGAAATCGCGAAACGATTGGTTTTGCCACGATTCGTGGTGGCGATGTTGTTGGTGACCACACAGTACTTTTTGCCAGCGAGGGCGAAAGGGTAGAGCTAACACACAAAGCATCCTCTCGAATGACGTTTGCTCGAGGTGCAGTAAGAGCAGCTAAGTGGCTCTCAAAGCAACCTGCTGGGCTTTACGACATGCAAGATGTGCTCGGTTTACGTTAAAATTTCCACAACTGTTACAGTTTGGGTTCTAAATGGTGAATTATTCATCGAAAGTCTCGCTGGCATCATTGCAGAAGCTTAAGGCTTTCGCTTAGAATACGCCCCGATGAAAAAGCCGCTAAACAAGCGTTAAAATTCCTAAAGGGAGAAGCCTCTATCGGCTTCTCCCTTTTTTTAGGTGCGCTTTACGCAGTGGGTTGGCGCGCCTAAGGCGTTTATTAGTAAGTGCGCTTACCGCCACTAACTTGACAGACTTGGTTTAGGTATTTGCCATTCTCTGTTTAAGTTGGCTGCTTTTTCAGAACAAAATTAACTATAAGGCGAAGCATATACACGTGAAACACACGGCACTATTGGCGCTGGAAGACGGCAGCCTTTTTTGGGGAACTTCAATCGGCGCGCATGGCGAATCGGTGGGAGAGGTGGTTTTTAATACGTCGATGACAGGCTACCAGGAAATCTTAACCGACCCATCCTACGCTCAACAAATGGTGACGTTTACTTATCCGCACATCGGCAATACCGGCACCAACGAAGAAGACATCGAGTCGCGTCAGGTGTTCGCCGCAGGCATGATTATTCGAGACTTACCACGCCTCGCCAACAATTGGCGAAATACGCAAAACCTTGATGCTTATCTCCAAGAAAATAAGGTTGTCGCTATTGCTGATATTGATACCCGCCAACTCACTAGGTTGTTGCGCGAGAAAGGCGCACAAAACGCCTGTTTGGTTGCCGGCGATAACATTGATGCCGAAAAAGCCATAGCGTCTGCTAAAGACTTTCCCGGTTTAAAGGGCATGGATTTGGCTCGCGAAGTCACTACCGGTGAGCCGTATCAATGGGAGCAAGGTGAATGGCGTTTAGGAAGTGGCTACGGCCAGCCTAATGCTTCAAAGTTTAAAGTAGTCGCCTTCGACTTTGGGGTGAAACACAATATTTTGCGCATGTTGGTTGAACGTGGATGCGAGGTTATCGTTGTGCCTGCGCAAACCTCAGCAGAGACCGTGTTGGCAGAGAAACCCGATGGCGTGTTTTTGTCAAATGGGCCGGGCGACCCAGAACCGTGTGACTACGCAATCAACGCAACCCAGACTATTATTGATGCCGATATTCCTGTTTTTGGAATCTGTTTGGGGCATCAGATATTAGCTCTGGCTTCTGGAGCCAAGACAGAGAAGATGAAATTTGGTCATCACGGTGCCAACCATCCGGTGCAAGATTTGGCGAGCAAAAAAGTAATGATCACTAGCCAAAATCATGGCTTTGCCGTTAAAGAAGATAATTTGCCAGACAATGTAACCGTAACTCACCGTTCGCTATTTGATGGCACAATCCAAGGCATTCAACGCACCGACGCTAAGGCATTTTCATTTCAAGGCCATCCTGAAGCAAGCCCGGGGCCGCGAGATGTGGCGCCTCTCTTTGACCACTTCATTAAGCTCATGCAGGAGGCGAAGTAGTCATGCCTAAACGTAACGACATTCAAACCGTACTGATCATCGGCGCAGGCCCAATCATCATCGGCCAAGCGTGTGAATTTGACTATTCCGGTGTTCAAGCGTGTAAAGCACTCAAAGAAGAAGGGTATCGAGTGGTATTGGTTAACTCAAACCCAGCCACAATAATGACCGATCCCGGCTTTGCTGACGCCACCTATATCGAGCCGATAAGCTGGCAAGCCGTTGAAAAAATCATTGAGGTCGAGCGCCCGGACGTTTTGTTGCCAACGATGGGCGGCCAAACTGCACTCAATTGTGCACTTGATCTTGAGCGCGAAGGCGTACTCGCCAAATACGATGTGGAAATGATCGGGGCAAAAAAGGAAGCCATCGACAAAGCCGAAGATCGCGAAAAATTCAAAAAGGCCATGACCGAGATTGGCCTTGAGACGGTTCGCGGTGATATCGCCCACAGCATGGATCAAGCTTTTGAAATTCTTGGCGATCTTGGTTTGCCGGTCATCATTCGCCCCTCGTTCACGATGGGCGGAACGGGCGGCGGCATCGCCTATAACAAAGCCGAATTTGTCGAGATTTGTGAGCGCGGTTTAGATGCCTCTCCGACCGATGAGTTGCTCATCGAAGAGTGCATCTTTGGCTGGAAAGAGTACGAAATGGAAGTGGTGCGCGACAGAGAAGACAATTGCATCATTGTGTGTGCGATTGAGAACTTTGATGCCATGGGCGTACACACCGGCGATTCAATTACCGTTGCGCCTGCGCAAACCTTGACCGATAAAGAATACCAAATTATGCGCGACGCCTCGTTGGCGGTGCTGCGTGAGATCGGCGTTGATACCGGCGGCTCAAACGTGCAGTTTGCGGTTAATCCGGCAGATGGCCGCATGATTATCATCGAAATGAACCCAAGGGTATCTCGGTCATCGGCTTTGGCGTCTAAAGCAACCGGCTTTCCGATTGCGAAAGTGGCGGCAAAGTTGGCGGTTGGCTATACCCTCGATGAGCTTCGTAACGACATTACTGGCGGCCTTACACCGGCGTCGTTCGAACCCAGTATTGATTATGTCGTCACCAAAATACCGCGTTTTGACTTTGTGAAGTTTCCACAAGCCGATGACACACTCACCACGCAAATGAAATCGGTTGGTGAAGCCATGGCGATTGGCCGAACCTTTCAAGAATCGTTGCAAAAAGCGATGCGCAGTTTGGAGATTGGGAGCTACGGCTTCGAACCTCAACTTGGGGCTTTAGCTGGCGATGAGCGCCGTGATCGCTTGATGCAAGCCTTGCGCGTTCCGAAAGCAGAACGGCTTTGGTATATCGGAGATGCGTTTCGAGAAGGCATGAGCATTGAAGAAGTGCATGAAGCCACTGGCATCGAGCCTTGGTTTCTAGCCGAGATCGAAGACTTAATGTTGATCGAATCGCAAGTCGCCGATCAGGAACTGGGCGCAATTACGGCAGACGATATGTTCGCCTATAAGCGCAAAGGTTTTGCTGATGTGAGATTGGCGGCATTATTAGACGTCAGTGAAGACGATTTGCGTAGATATCGGCATTCACTCGGTATTCGCCCGGTGTACAAACGAGTCGATTCTTGCGCCGCTGAGTTTGCCACGGCGACTGCCTATATGTATTCGAGTTACGAGCAAGAGTGCGAATCGCAAGTCGAATCAAAGCGTAAAATAATGGTATTGGGCGGCGGGCCAAATCGGATTGGTCAGGGTATTGAGTTCGATTATTGCTGTGTGCATGCGGCCATGGCCTTGCGTGAAGACGGTTATCAAACCATCATGGTGAACTGTAATCCGGAAACGGTCTCTACCGACTACGATACGTCGGATAGATTGTATTTCGAGCCGCTCACGCTTGAAGATGTTTTGGAAATCGTCCATAAAGAAAATCCAGATGGTGTGATCGTGCAATACGGTGGCCAAACACCACTCAAGCTCGCGCGGCCCTTGGAAAACGAAGGCACTAAAATCATCGGCACGTCGCCATCAGCCATTCATGATGCCGAAGACCGTGAACAGTTTCAGGCATTACTAAACAAACTCGATTTAAAACAACCGCCCAATCGCATTGCATCAAGTGAAGAGCAAGCTTTGGCCGAAGCCAGCGAAGTTGGCTATCCCTTGGTGGTCAGGCCTTCCTACGTGTTAGGCGGGCGGGCGATGGAAATCGTGCATGATATAGCTCAACTTAAAAGCTATATGGCGTCGGCCATTCAAGTATCTAACGAATCGCCAGTGCTGCTGGATCGCTTTTTGAACGACGCGATCGAAGTGGATGTTGACGCAATTTGTGACGGCACGGATGTCGTTATCGGCGGCATTATGGAGCACATTGAAGAGGCCGGAATACACTCTGGTGACTCAGCGTGCTCATTGCCCCCATTTAGCCTGTCTGATGAGATCAAAGATGCTTTGCGAGATCAAACTAAAAAAATGGCATTGGCACTCAATGTTGTGGGTTTGATGAATGTGCAGTTCGCGATCAAAGGCGACACTATTTATGTATTGGAAGTAAACCCAAGAGCTTCACGAACGGTGCCGTTTGTGTCTAAGGCAACGTCTAGAGCACTGGCCAAGGTGGCCGCCCGGTGCATGGCCGGAACGTCGCTTAAAGAGCAAGGCGTTGTCGATGAGATCATTCCAAGTTACTACTCGGTTAAAGAAGCCGTATTCCCGTTTGTAAAATTTCCGGGCGTTGACACCTTACTCGGCCCTGAGATGAAATCGACCGGAGAAGTAATGGGCGTTGGCCAAAACTTTGGTGAAGCCTATGACAAATCCCAGCAAGGTACTGGTTCTAATATTCCAAGCTCAGGAACGGTGCTATTCAGTGTGCGTGACTCCGACAAGGCCAAAGCAATTGAATTGGCTCGCTATTTGCGTGACGCTGGTTTTAGTATCGTCGCCACTCGCGGCACCGCCAAAGCCATGAACGAAGCGGGCGTGGAAGCGCAAACCGTAAACAAAGTAAAAGAAGGGCGGCCTCACATCGTAGATTTAATTATCAACGACCAAGCCGATTTGGTTATCAACACCACATCGAGTACGGGAACGGTGCAAGACTCCTTTACCATACGCCGCGAAGCTTTGATGCATAAGGTGACCTACTTTACCAATATCGCATCGGCTCGTGCTATGGTCAAAGCCCACAAGGCGCAAGGCGAAATGCGCGTAAACAAACTGCAAGACCTGCATAAAACCATCGACGTTTAGAATGGACAGAGTACTGTTAACAAAAAAGGGCGCTGACGCCCTACAAGCCGAGCTCAAAAACTTAAAGAGTGTGCAGCGGCCAAAGATTATCGAAGCCATTGCCGAGGCGCGAGCGCACGGAGATCTTTCTGAAAATGCCGAGTATCACGCTGCGCGCGAACAACAAAGTTTTGTCGAAGGGCGCATAAAAGAGTTGGAAGCCAATCTCAGTATTGCAGAGGTTATTGACCCCTCAAAACTCAACGTTTCAGGCAAGGTCGTGTTTGGCACGATGGTGAAGTTGTACGACGTCGACAGCGACAATGAAGTGAGTTATCAAATTGTAGGCGATCTTGAGGCCGACATCGATTTGGGGCGAATCAGTATTAGTTCACCAATCGGGCGAGCTTTGATAGGAAAAGTCGAAGGCGATGAGTTCACTTTCCAAGCACCTAGCGGCGAGAAGACCTACGAAGTGCTCGATGTTGACTACAATGCTTAGCCAACCTTTGTTGATTAATTTTGATTGAGGCTTAGGTTTATGGCTGTGGTTTATAACTATGGTCGATAACTATGTCCGACAAGTATGGTTTGTAACTATTTAGGTTCTCAGATTCTAGAGCAATCCTAAATAGTGGGAAGGGCGAGTTTGGGTTCCGAGGCAGCTCGGTAAATTACGCCAATTCGGCCAATTAGCTGCACGGGTTCAGAATTAGATTTGCCGGTTATTTGCGCTAGCAAGGCCACTTTTTCAGCCTTTTGATTGCTCGGCAATTTGATCTTAATCAGTTCATGCCGTTCCAGCGCTAACTCGATTTCGTCCATCACGGTATCCGTTAATCCCTTTGCGCCTATCATCACCACAGGGTTTAATCCGTGGGCAACGCCACGAAGATAGTTCTTTTGTTTACCAGTTAATGTCATTTAATGGGATAATTACTAGCCTTGCGGCAACTTTACCGTTGCGCGATTCTACCGAAACGAGCAAAAAATACACGCTAAATGGCACGAAAAGGCAATAAAACTGGTGAGTGGGCTCGTCAACATCTGAATGACCCTTACGTAAAAAAAGCAACTAGTGAGGGATATCGTTCTCGCGCGGTCTATAAGTTCCAAGAGATTGAGCAACAAGATAAATTGATTCGCTCAGGCATGCTGATTGCAGATTTGGGCTCAGCGCCAGGTGGTTGGTCGCAATACATTGCTCGACGATGGGGCGACCGAGTGAAATTGGTCGCGGTGGATTTACTCGAAATGGATCCACTGGATAAAGTTCGCTTTATTCAGGGCGACTTCCAAGATCAAAGCGTGCTGAATTTAATTGATGAATTTGCCCAAGGGCAGCGGTTTGACCTTGTAATCTCAGATATGGCCCCCAATATCACCGGAGTACGCAGCTCTGATGAGGCGCAGTACGAAGCACTGCTCGATTCGGTTTTTGATTTTTGCGAGGCGCGCTTAAAACCCGGCGGGAATTTGCTGGTAAAGTTGTTTGAGGGCAGTGCGGCGCATTATTATCGTCGCGAAGTGAAAACAAAATTTAAACGCGGCGTGGTTCGAAAACCAAAAGCGTCGCGGCCCAAAAGTAGAGAATATTATTTTTTAAGTACTGGGTTTAAACCGAGCAAGGCCTAGTCCAAGCTCGGCTTAAGTGACAGTTGTGTAAATCGGCTCACAAGACAGCCGATATCACTGATAAACTCACTCCGTTAATATCACCATAGGCGATGTCGTGAATAGACTGACTAACATAATTATCATTGGCTTATTGTTCCTAATCATAGGAGCCTTTTTAGCGGATCAAAATACACCAACGAATGGTGCGCCTCGACAAGTGCAATATTCTGAATTCAACGATATGGTTACCTCAGGGCGAATATCGGCGCTGGTCCTAGACGAAGACAAGCGCATGATCAGCGGCCAAGACAGCAATGGAAATGCATTTTGGACAGTTATGACCGGCCAAGACTTGGCGTTGATCGATACTTTGATCAAATACGATGTGCCTTTTGAAGTTAAAGCGCCCGAAAGACGATCAATCTTAACCACCATTCTCATCAATACGTTGCCCATTCTTTTGTTTATTGGTGTGTGGATTTACCTCATGCGTCAAATGCAAGGTGGAGCAGGGCGTGGCGCCATGAGTTTTGGTAAATCCAAAGCTCGCTTGTTAACTCAAGACAACAACCGAGTCACGTTTGACGACGTGGCTGGCGTAGAAGAATCCAAAGAAGAAGTTCAAGAAATCGTGGAATTTTTGCGCGACCCAAGCAAGTTCCAAAAGCTCGGTGGGCGTATGCCAACAGGGGTACTCATGACCGGCAGCCCAGGTACCGGTAAGACCTTGCTCGCCAAAGCCATCGCCGGTGAAGCCAGAGTGCCTTTTTTCTCGATTTCGGGTTCAGATTTCGTAGAGATGTTTGTCGGAGTCGGCGCGTCTCGCGTGCGTGACATGTTTGAGCAAGCCAAGAAAAACGCGCCTTGCATTATTTTCATCGACGAAATTGACGCGGTCGGCCGTCACCGTGGAGCAGGCATTGGCGGTGGCAATGATGAGCGCGAGCAGACACTCAACCAGCTCCTTGTCGAGATGGATGGTTTTGAAGGCAGCGAAGGCATTATCGTCATTGCCGCAACAAACCGACCCGATGTGCTAGACCCCGCCTTGCTCAGGCCTGGCCGGTTTGATCGACAAGTGGTCGTGCCGCTGCCAGACATTCGGGGTCGCGAGCAAATTCTAAAAGTTCATATGCGTAAGGTTCCGATTGGTAAAAGCGTTGATGCCGCGGTGATAGCACGCGGCACGCCTGGCTTCTCAGGCGCGGATTTGGCCAATTTGGTAAACGAAGCCGCGCTGTTCGCTGCGCGCGCTGCCAAAAAGCTGGTAGAGATGGACGACTTCGAGTTCGCTAAAGACAAAGTAATGATGGGCGTTGAACGCCGCTCCATCGTCATGCCAGAGAAAGAACGTTTGAATACGGCGTACCATGAATCCGGTCATGCGGTCGTCGGTGCGGTGTTAAAAGACATTTATGATCCTGTTCACAAGGTAACGATTATTCCGCGAGGCAGAGCTTTAGGTTTGACGTTTTATCTTCCTGAAGAAGATCGATTTGGTTACGATAGAGTGTATCTACTTGCCAGAATCGCCGTTGCTCTCGGTGGGCGAATCGCCGAAGAAATTTTCATGAATCAAATGACGACTGGCGCATCCAGCGACTTCGAAAGTGCCACCGAAATGGCGCACAATATGGTGGAGCGTTGGGGTATGAGCGATGCCTTGGGCACGCGAATCTATGGCCGCAGTGAACAACAAGGTGGTTTAGGCGGCAATAATAATCCGCGCATGAGTGATAAAACGGCTGATCTGATTGATCAAGAAGTGACTCGCATTTTGGACGAGCAATATGAGCGAGCCAAAACCATTCTCGAGGAAAATCGAGACAAGGTCGAAGTCATGACTCAAGCCTTGATGGAGTATGAAACTCTAGATGCCGATCAAATTGCTGAGATCATGGATGGAAAGCAGCCAACGCCACCATCTGACTTGCCCACGCCAAAGCGTAAAGATTCTGGTGACGACGAACAAGACCGGCCCAATATCGAGCCACAATTAGATAAACCTGCGGGCGAAGCCGACTAAAATTCATGGCTGAGGGAATCCGAGGTGTGCTGCGGCGAGAGCAAGCCGCAGTAATGGGCATTTTAAATGTCACACCGGATTCCTTCTCTGACGGCGGCGAGTTTAATTCTGTCGATAGCGCACGAAAACAAGCGCGGCAAATGCTCAAAGAGGGTGCTGATATTATTGATATTGGCGGAGAATCGACTCGCCCTGGGGCTCAAGAAGTCAGTCTACAACAAGAACTAGACCGCGTTATGCCGGTGATTGAAGCGTTGACGAGTGATTTCGATTTGCCTATTTCCATCGACACTTACAAGCCTCAGGTAATGACCGAAGCCGTTGCTGCGGGCGCGACTATGATCAATGATATCAATGGTCTTAGAGCAGAATCTGCGCTTAGTTCAGCCGCCAAACTGAATGTCCCCATTTGTTTGATGCATATGCTAGGTAGCCCCAAAACCATGCAGCAGCAACCTGAATACCAAAATGTGGTTGAAGAGGTCGGTTCATTTTTGGCCTCAAGAGTCGCTGAATGCGTTGAAGCTGGCATTGCGAAAACAGATTTGTTTGTCGACCCCGGTATTGGTTTTGGGAAAACGCTAAACCACAATCTGAGCCTTCTAAACGCCGTGTCAGATTTAAAGCATCATAGCGGCTGTGAAGTGCTGATTGGTGTGTCCCGCAAGTCGCTTATTCAAAAGTTGCTGGGGCGCGCCTCGGGCGACCGCATGCCGGCCAGTATTGGTTTGGCGGTGCAGGCTGTGATTAATGGCGCTAAAATAGTGCGAGTACACGATGTAAAACCCACGGTAGACGCGATCCGTGTCGTTGAAGCCGTCGATAAGTCACACGTTTAATAGAATAATAATGACGACAAAATTTTTTGGTACCGATGGAATTCGAGGCGCAGTAGGGCAGGAACCGATTACGCCTAAAACCATAGTCCATCTGGGTTGGGCCTTGGGAACTGTGATGCGCAAACATCACGGCAAAGGCCAGGTTCTGGTGGGTAAAGACACGCGAGTATCTGGCTATTTGCTGGAGTCAGCTATGGAGGCGGGCCTGTCATCGGCCGGCGTCGACGTCACTATGTTGGGGCCTTTGCCCACGCCTGCAATTGCGTATTTGACTCAAACCGCTCGAGCTTTAGCCGGTGTGGTGATTAGCGCAAGCCACAATCATTATGCAGATAACGGGATCAAATTTTTCTCACCGCAAGGAACTAAGATTTCCGACGAAATTCAAAGCGAAATTGAAGCCTTAATGAGCCAAGAGATCCAAGTTGTTGACTCTGAGGAACTTGGTAAAGCGCATCGCATGCATGACGCGGTGGGACGCTACGTTGAATTTTGTAAGGGCACCATTCCCAGACGCATGAATTTCAAGGGTCTTAAAGTGGCTCTGGATTGTGCAAATGGCGCTGCTTATCAGTCGGCTCCGACCGTGTTTCATGAACTTGGTGCCGACATTCATGTCATTAATAATGCGCCTGATGGCTACAATATTAATAACGGTTGCGGGTCAACCCACATTCAAGGCCTGCAAAAGGCGGTGGTTGCGAACCGATGCGACGTCGGTATCGCGTTTGATGGCGACGCAGATCGAGTCTTAATGGTCGATCAGTTGGGTAATACGGTTGATGGTGATCAACTCTTGTTTGTGATTGCCGACAGTTTGAAGAAACAGGGTCGTCTAAAAGGCGGTGTGGTGGGTACCTTAATGACCAATTTAGGAATGGAAAACGCGCTCAAGCAACGCGACATTCCGTTTGTCAGAGCGCGTGTTGGTGACCGGTATGTGATGCAAGAGCTAAGCTCTCGAAATTGGTCATTGGGCGGTGAAAGCTCGGGGCACATAATCTGTTTAGATAAAACCACAACCGGTGACGGCCTAGTCTCGGCCTTGCAAGTGCTGTCTCAAATGCAGTTTATGGAGCAACCGCTGCATGAACTGGCGAGCAAAATGCAAATGTATCCCCAAACCATGATCAATGTGCGTTTGCGTAATCAAGATCAAGCCGCTGAGATTTGCTCGTCGTCGAAAACCTTGGCCGCGGTAAAAGCCACAGAGACGTCTCTGGCGGATACCGGCCGTGTATTATTAAGGCCCTCTGGGACTGAACCAGTGATTCGAGTCATGGTCGAAGGCCAAGATCAACAGCAAGTTGAGCAGGCTTGCCAGTCAATGGCCTCGGCTGTTGAAGCACAGCTATAAATGAAACGTAAAATGCCATATTGCAGCGCGCTTTGGCATAAGCACTTAAATGGCTTAAGCGGTAGTGCGAGCCAAATTGCTGTGCTAATATCCGCGCTCGCTCAAGATGGCTCGAGGTAAAGCATGACTAGACGTTTGTTAATTGCAGGCAACTGGAAAATGCACGGTAGCGTTGAAATGACCACTGATTTGATATCAGGCATAGCTCGCGCCGCGCTTGAAACTGCCACATTGAGTGAACAAAGAGAGTTGGCCTACGACATATTGGTATGTCCGCCGTCCGTGTATATACCTGCTGCCGTCAAAGCAGCGGATAGCCAGCCAATTAGGGTTGGCGCGCAAAACGCACATGCCAAATCGCAAGGCGCCTACACCGGTGAAGTTGCTCTTGAAATGCTCTCAGAACTCGGTTGTGACTACGTTTTACTGGGCCACTCTGAGCGACGCGAAATATTTTCGGAGACAGACGACGAAGTCGCGAGCAAATTTGCCGCCTGCTGCGAAAACGGTTCAATGGTGCCGGTGTTGTGCGTTGGTGAAACCCTAGCGCAACGACAACAAGGCCAAACCGAAACAATTGTAGCCGCGCAGATTGACGCGGTTCTCGACAAAGTCGGCATTGCCGGCTTTAGTAAAGCCGTGATTGCATATGAGCCTGTATGGGCAATCGGCACAGGTGAAACCGCGACACCTGAACAAGCTCAGGCTGTTCACGCGTTTATTAGAGCTAAGCTAGCTGAGCTCGATGCTGATGTTGCCAACGCACTGCGTATTTTGTACGGCGGCAGTATGAAGGCTGAGAATGCTGCCGACTTGTTAGGCCAGCCAGATATCGACGGTGGCTTAATTGGAGGCGCTTCTCTAAAAGTAGAAAGCTTCGCCGCAATCTGTGACGCCGCACATGTGCTGGCATTGAGTTGAAAACTTAAAGTGAGATAAATCGCTACAGCGATTGGATAAAATGAATTTAACAAGCTTATTAATTATCGTTACGGTGTTCTCATCACTCGCCATTGTCGTACTAACCCTGATGCAGCAAAGCAAAGGGGATATGGGGTCGGCGTTTGGTGGCGGAGGCTCGCAAAGCATGTTCGGTAGCCGTGGTTCAGCGAACTTTCTGAGTCGTACTACGTCGATCATGGTGACAGTGTTTTTCGTCAGCGCCTTGGCTTTAGCGTATTTGTACTCCAAACGGAATATTGAAAACGATGTTCTAGACCCATTGTTGCAAGACAATAGCGATGTGCCGACCCTTGAGATTGAGTCAATAGATCAGCCAAGTTCTAGTTCAGACGTACCCTCATTGCCGGAACTAGAAACGCAAGCAGCGGAATCTGATATCCCAGAACTTCCTGAAACTGAAGTTGTTGAACCTCAAATCAGTGACGAAAACTAGAAGTGTCAGAAATCTTCACTAAATCAATAAAAGTAGATTTATAAAGCGGTTATATAGAGGCGCGACTTCGATGCAAGTCCGAAGTCTTTAAAATTAGAAGCCCAGGTGGTGGAATGATGTACGGGATGTACGAATGCTGCGACGGGCAGGAGCCCGAGAGCAGTGTGGTAGACAGCGTCTGCCTAGAGACGCACTTCGATGCAAGTTCGAAGTCTTTAAAATTAGAAGCCCAGGTGGTGGAATTGGTAGACACGCTGTCTTGAGGGGGCAGTGGCGAGAGTCGTGCGGGTTCAAGTCCCGCCCTGGGCACCATAAATTGGCGACATAAGTTGACAAACATAGGTTTGTATAAAGATGTGGTGCATCATTCAGTCAACGTAGCGACAGTTAAGTACCAACACCCTAAACATCTATGTCTAAGAAATTTACTCCATTTTATTTCGATGTTTTATTCTTCGTTTGACTTGGTTTCTGAGATTTTAGATACACACATTGTAAGGGCAGCATCCTGTTAGCTCCCTTTTGACCCAATTTGAATACGGTGATCCTGTTTGGCAAGTTGCCCTTTGTCGTCGATTTGCGACCCAAAGTCAATTAAGATGGGCGTTTGTCAATCAAAAAGGGCACACTATTTAACGGAATTTAAGAAGAAAAAAGGGTAAACTTATTTTCGGTTATAAAAAGTGCTTCCTTAATACATTTTTTTCGTTTAGGGGATAAGAGGGGCTTTTTAGATTCGTATATCGAATGGCTAGGTAAGATAGTAGGGTTTAAGAACGATATTTGAACTACTAAAATATTGGTTGATGAACCTTTTTTGCTGATTTAGCTACCAAAACTTAAACATATTAGTATGCCAATAGCTTAGAGCGAGCATAGAAATCGCCAAAGCAGAGTTGGGCTAAACTTTTAACTAATCGGGTTGGTTAAATGAACATCATTGTTGCTTTGGGGCTTCGTCTAGCCTCATGTTCTCGTTTGTGTGGGCTCTTTAAAACCTCAGCTTGTCTGAGTCAGAAGTCCTCAAGAGCGTTAATTTCCTCTTTTGTACTGGCTGGTCTTTTTCTTGGTAGCCCAGCCTTTGCACAAACCACCATTACGGTGGACTTCAATGAGTACGGCACCACCGCCAATCCTCCTGATGTCGATACTAATACTACGATTATTATCGACAGCGAGTATGAAACTGGCGGGGCGGATAACACCAATAGCCCGTTGCCTGCTGGCTTCGGCTTTTCTGTTGATACAGCGGGAGGGAGTAACGCCACTGGTGATTTAACGCTTTACGATTCGACTGACAATGGCGGTAATGATCCCGACCTGGAAAACTTGCTTGATGGGAATGGCAACGCCGTTAATCTGGGCAACTTACTCATTTCCCAAGAATCTGGTAATACTAACGGTGATGGGAATGGCGATGGTCCTGGCAATGGATATGTTCCCGACGATCATGTAAACGCAACTGTTACCATCGATTTTGAGACGCCGTTGGCGTCGCTCGGGTGGGCGTTTGCTGATAACGATGCGGGCACAGAATACATATTAACCGACTCAAACGGGAATTCGGTTCAATTTTCCTCGGGTGACTTAGCAAATCCGGCTTCCCCTTTCTTCCAAGGAAGTCAATGTCTTTTAGGAGACGGTGGGTCCTGCGATGTCAATTCGTTTGTTGCAGGCGCGGGCCTAGCTTCTGGTTTAGCAGACATTGATACCTTACAGATCGTTTACGATAACAGCGGCGGCTTAGGTGAACTAATTCTTGGTTTGCCGGTGGGTAATGTCTCAGGAAATGTCAGTGAAGACACCGACAATGATGGATTGGGCGAAGTGCCAATTGCGGGTGTGTTGCTTGAGTTATTTACTGATCCGAACGGAGATGGAAACCCGAGTGACGGTGTCAGTCTAGGAACCACTACAACCAATGGTGCAGGTAATTACTTATTTACAGATGTCCCGTTTGGGGATTTTGTCGTTGTAGAAACTCAACCATTAGGTTTCTCAGACGTCAATGAGGACGAGGGCGGGGCGGATAACGACCAACCCAATAACAATCTTCTTAATTCGATAGCTGGAACGGTTTCATCTTCTGACCCAGAAATTGGCAACCTTGTAAACGTCGATACTAATAATGATTTTGTAGAAGTACGACTGACGCCAGCGATTAATCTTGAAAAGACCGTGTATCTTGGCCACAACGGTGGTGCTTCCTGTGATACGCCAACTGCGTCTGAATTAGTTGTTGCTGCATCAGGTGCCGATGTAACTTACTGTTTTGAGATCACCAGCACAGGTGATACATCCTTAACTAATTTGGTTTTCAATGACCCAGCTTTAGGTATTACACAAGCCGATGCGACGGTACTAAGTGGTATTAGTAATATTACCCCCTTTGCACCGGGTGAGCGTCAAGTGTTGTTTTTTGAGACAAGCTTGAACGGCGATCTTGTAAACACGGCAACAGCCAGTGGTAATCCAACAGACCCAGCGGGTAACGACATTCCAGGTTTAGCTGATCCAACGGACAGTGATACAGCGGAAGTGACTGAAGAGCCGTTAGGAAGTTTGAGAGGCCGAGTTCGCGAAGACACAACGGGTGATGGTCAAGGTAATGTAGCGATACCTGGTGTAACGATTACTCTATTTGAAGACACAAACGGAGATGGTGTGCTTAGTGCGGCAGAGATTGCGGCACAACCTAACCCGCCTACTGATATTACTGATCAAAATGGTCGTTATGTTTTCGAAGACCTGATTCCAGGTAGTTATATCGTTGTTGAGACTCAGCCAGTTGGCTTCGATGATGTTACGGAAAATGAAGGTGGTGCCGATGACGATGGTGCAGGAAATCCGCTAGACAACAATCAAATCGCTGGTGTAGTCGATCCGGGTGAAAACGACATTTCGAACGATTTTATTGAAGTTCGTCAGCAGCCAGCTATCACTATAGAAAAAACCGTTTACGCTGGCCACAACAGTGGTGGGTCGTGCGATACGGCGGGTGAATTGGTCACCGGCGCGAACGGCGATGACGTCACTTACTGTTTTGAGATCACTAACACAGGTGATACGTTCCTTAATGCAGTGACGTTGACCGATAACGATTTAAGCCCAGCGGTAACCCGCGCGAATGCGACGTTATTGAGTGGCACAGAGCCGTTG
>CALAKU010000087.1 GCA_937922925.1 uncultured Arenicella sp.
GAGCCTTATTTTGGAGTACGTTGCAACGAGTGATAGAATCACACCATCAGCAATTGGTTTTGATTAGTTCTTATGGCAGGTCACTCTAAGTGGGCAAATATCAAGCACCGCAAGGCGGCGCAAGACGCTAAGCGCGGTAAATTATTTACCAAGCATATTCGTGAAATTACCGTCGCGGCGCGTGAAGGTGGCGGTGATCCGGCTTCTAATGCTGCGCTTCGCATTGCGGTCGACAAGGCGCTTGGCGTCAATATGACTCGCGATACCGTTGAGCGTGCGATCAAGCGAGGCACCGGTGATTTAGACGGCGTTAGCTACGAAGATATGACCTATGAGGGCTATGCCTCCGGCGGTATCGCCATTATGGTTGAATGCTCTTCGGATAATAAAAACCGAACCGTGGCTGAAGTGCGCCATGCCTTTAGTAAATACAACGGCAGCATGGGTACCTCAGGCTCGGTCGCTTACATGTTTCAGTCTTTGGGCAGCATTATCATGGCCGAGGGCGCAGAGGAAGAGGCGGTTATGGAAGTGGTGCTCGACGCCGGCGCAGATGATATCGTGACCCACGAAGACGGCACTGTTGAAGTCATTTGCCCGCCGTCAGAATACGTTGCAGTGATACAAGCACTCGAGCAGGCCGAGATGGCGGTTCAGGAATCGGAAGTGACCAAACGTGCTGAAAACGAAATTGAACTGAGTGAAGAAGACGCGATCAAAGTAATGAAATTAGTTGACGCGCTTGAAGATCTTGACGACGTAGTTGATGTTTATACCAATGCTGATTTTCCCGAATCGGTGTTGATCTAGGCGCTCTTGAGTGAAGCCATCGATTACGATTTTAGGCATCGACCCCGGCTCGCAAATAACCGGGGTTGGCGTTATCCATTCTCAAGGAAACGACTTAAAACACCTGTATTCAGAATCTTTAAGGCTCCCCAAAGGCGACTTGGCTATACGTTTGGCGGCGATTTATAAAGCATTGCAATCGGTGATCGCACAAACTCGCCCCGATGTAGTTGCTATAGAAAAGGTATTCATCGCTAAGAATCCGCAATCGGCTTTGGTGCTTGGTCACGCGCGTGGAGCGGCCATGCTAGCCGCAGTTAACAACCAATTGCCAGTGATCGAGTACAGCGCTACTGAGATCAAAAAGACGGTAGTTGGCCGAGGCAGAGCCGATAAAGCGCAGGTGCAACATATGATGCGCATCTTATTAAGCTTGCGAGTCGCCCCCGATGTTGACGCAGCCGACGCGCTTGCCGCTGCGGTTTGCCATGCACATCATCAACAAATTAACCAAGTGGTACGCGCATGATTGCCTGGATTCAAGGAGAGCTGCTAGAGCGGCGTTTGCCAACAGTGGTCATTAATGTGAGCGGAATTGGCTACGAGCTTGAAGTGCCAATGAGTGCGCTTGCCGATTTACCCGCCATTGGTGAACAGGCAACCTTGTTTGTGCACATGGTTGTGCGCGAAGACGCTCAACTTTTGTTTGGCTTTGCTTCGAGTCAGCAGCGTGATTTATTTCGCAGCTTGATCAAGGTCAATGGCGTTGGGCCCAAGGTGGCTTTGGCCGTGTTGTCGACATTAAGTGGGGAAGAGCTAATGAGTGCGATGGCGCATGAAGACGTGACCCTTCTTTGTAAGGTGCCAGGCATCGGTAAGAAAACTGCGATGCGTTTAGTTGTTGAAATGAAGGATCGTCTTGAAAAAGAGTTCGGCGATCTCGCTTCAGCGAGTGCGGGTCAATCGACGCGCGGCGTGCCGAATGAGCGCCAAGACGCCATCGCAGCGCTTATTGCTCTGGGCTACAAGCCAGCTGAGGCAAGCCGAGTAGTAAAAAGTTTGTCAGCCGATTTGTCCGGCGAAGAGATGATCCGCCAAGCATTACGAGTTCTCTCAGGCAAAGTGCTTTAGCCTCTTTCGACTTGGTAGATGGGGGCGGCCTATTGGCATTTTTGGGCAGTGTGGTATATTTGTACAGAATTCAAGATGCCAACTCAAACTCCATGCCAAGCTTTCAACGCCACATAAAATTTGACGAGTTTGCTGGCGCTCAACGATTGAGTGCAAGTATGAGCCGGCCATTCAGCGCACCTTTGTTCGGCAGCTACGTTCCCGCCGGTTTCCCATCGCCGACACAAGATCATCAAGAAGAATCTCTGGATTTAAATGACCTTTGTATCCAGCATCCAACGGCAACCTATTATGTTCGAGCTTCAGGCGAGTCAATGATCGGTGCCGGGGTGTATGACAAAGACATTTTGGTCGTTGATCGCTCAATCCGTGCTCGCGACGGCCAAATCGTGGTTGCAGCGCTCAATGGCGAGTTCACCGTCAAAGTACTAAAGACCAATCCAGAGTTGGTGTTAGAACCTCGCAATGAGCATTATCAAAACATAAAAATAAGCCCGGAAGACGACTTTGAGATTTTCGGCGTTGTTACTTTCGTCGTTCATGCAACGCTCTAGCCAATGAGTTTAGCTGGTACGCCAATTGAAAGACTAATACTTGAAATTAGTCAGTAAGCCGCTAACATGAGCAGCGAAAAATAACTGGGATTCATCATTAACAATACAAAGGGAGCACAACATGACCGATGTTTACAAAGCGCCAAGCGCTGACCTCACCGAACACAATTCCATCGAAGGAGAATTCGGCTCTATCGAAAAAGCCCTTGCTGGCCAATACACGGTTGATCCAACGGAGCGTTATAAGCGTGCCTGGGAAAATCTAAAAGGGCTAAAAACGCCATTCTGGGTCGCTGGTCTGATTTACGTGGTGATGTTTATTGCGTATGGCTTGATTTCATCTGGAATAGGTACCTTGTCATTTGTTAGCGGTAATCCGGTTTTCGTCGTCATTTATTCGATCGTAGATCAACTATTATCAATGCTGATTTTTGGCCCCTTAGGAATTGGGATATTCTTCTTGGCTGTTCGGCATTCGATTGGCAAAAGAGCTGAGCCAGGTCAGCTGCTTAACTATTTTCCAGAGTATTTGATACCTATTTTTGTTGTAACCCTATTATCCTATATCGCGATTGGCTTGGGTTTGCTCCTTTTGATAATCCCGGGTATCTATTTATTCGTAGGCCTCTCGTTTGCGATTCCACTTACCGTCGACAAAGGCCTTAGTGCTACGCAAGCGATGACAGTATCAGTCAAAGCGGTTCATCGTCATTGGTTTGCTATCTTGGGTTTTTTGTTGCTTGCTATTTTTGTCAATCTCGTAGGTGCGTTAGCCCTAATTGTTGGCTTGCTTTGGACCATACCACTGACTTCCTTGGCCTACGCCAGTCTCTACAGAGATATGTTTGGGGTTGAAGAAGCCACTGTTACACCATAATAATTCTTATCTGTTTGCGAACTGATTAATCCGGGAACTTACTTAACCTAGGAACTTACTTAACCCAGGAACTTGGAAACCCGGAAACGCAGTCGATTAGGCTGTTTGCAGCTCTTCTAGGTTCGCAAACAGCGCTAGTGCTTCGGGGTTGGCTAAGGCGTCTTTGTTTTTGATGGCACGCTTGTGAATAACATTGCGTACGGCCAGTTCAACTATTTTGCCGCTAATCGTTCGGGGGATATCTGCAACTTGAATCACTTTAGCGGGAACGTGGCGAATCGTGGTGTTGTTTTTGATTAGGGTTTTTATTCTGTCAGTCAGCTCACTGTCCAACTTTACTGAGTCTTGTAAGACTACAAATAAAACCACACGAACATCGTCTCGCCATTCTTGGCCGATGACCACACTGTCGACGACTGCATCAATTTTTTCTACTTGGCGGTAGATTTCAGCGGTTCCGATGCGCACGCCGCCTGGATTTAAAACGGCATCGCTGCGCCCATGAATGATAACTCCGTTGTTTTGGGTTATCTCACCATAGTCGCCATGGGCCCAAATATTGGGGTAGTCGTCAAAGTAAGCGGCTTTGAATTTTTTGTCCTCTGGGTCATTCCAAAAACCAATCGGAGTTGATGGAAACGGCTTGGTGCAGACGAGTTCTCCTTTTTCATTGATGCACGGTTGGCCTTGGTCGTTCCAAAATTCAACCGCCATACCCAATCCCAAGCACTGAATTTCGCCTCTGTGTACTGGCAAAGCCGGGTTGCCAAGCATAAAACACGAAACAATGTCGGTGCCGCCGCTGATCGACGACAGGCAAACGTCTTCTTTAAAGTCTCGATATACGTAATCAAAGGAGCTACTACTCAAAGGAGATCCGGTCGATAAAATCGTTTTCAAGGCCGAGAGAGAATGCGTTTCTTTGGGTTTAAAACCTTGTTTTTCCAAGGCGGCGATGTACTTCGCGCTGGTGCCAAAAATGCTAATTTTATGCTCGTCAATTGCATTTAAAAGCACCTTGCCATCGTGCGCGAAAGGAGAGCCATCATACAAGACTAGGGTGCTGCCGCAGGCCAAGCCTGAAACTAACCAATTCCACATCATCCAACCGCAGGTGGTGAAATAAAACAGTACGTCGTCGCGTTTTAAGTCAGTATGCAGCTTATGTTCTTTTAAGTGTTGCAACAATGTGCCGCCAGCACTGTGCACAATGCACTTAGGCGCGCCCGTGGTGCCGCTCGAGTACATAATGTAAAGCGGGTGATCAAATGGGAGAGCGGCAAACTCAAGCGCCATCGGTTCATGGCTAATAAAATCGTGATAGGCAATGCTGTTTTCTATGTCGTCGTTTTGCGTAAACATTGGTACGACTATCGTTTGCTCAAGCGAGCCTAGCCGGTTTTGGATGGCTGTTATTTTGCCGCCAAGGTCGATACATTTGCCATTGTATTGATAGGCTTCAGTGCAGAATAAAAGCTTAGGCTCAATTTGCCCAAAGCGATCACAGGCGCCGTTCACGCCAAAGTCAGGCGAGCAAGATGACCATATTGCGCCGATGCTGGTGGTCGCCAACATGGCCACCACGGTTTCGATCATGTTGGGCATTAGTGCCGCAATTCGGTCACCGGGTTCGATACCATGGTTGCGCATAGCGCTGGCAAGTTGTTCTACCTCGCCAAATAGTTGCTGATAACTAACAGTGCGCACTACGCCATCTTCACCAAGGCCAATTAGTGCCGTTTGTTGGTCGCGAAAGCGCAGCAAATTCTCTGCAAAATTGAGCTCGCTACCAACATACCAGCGAGCGCCCGGAAAAGCATCGCCGTTCTCTAACACCTTGTCGTATAGTTTAGCCGCGATTGGTTCGCAGTGTTGCCACCAGTGCTCCCAAAAGGCCTCGCTATGCTCAACCGACCAACGATGAAACTCGGTATAGTTTTCAAAGCGCAGGCCCGTCTTTTGTTCTACCGCCTTTTGAAATTGATGTATCTGAGAAGCTTGCTGGCGCTCAGGCGAGGGTGTCCACAAAGGCGTATGGGATGTATGAGGAGTATTTGGAGTTGTCATTATGATGCCTGATTACCTGAGCGTGCCAGGGCCACTTTTGATTGTGTACTACGGTCTAAGGCTTGGCAGATAAACGAACCCGCTTCAATGAGTCGATCTAAATCGATACCACTATGCAGGCCTAAGCCGTTGAGCAGATAAATGAGATCTTCAGTGGCGACGTTGCCGCTTGCGCCTTGCGCGTAGGGGCAGCCGCCCAATCCAGCAACCGAGCTATCGAAAGTGCGAATACCAAGTTCAAGGCCGGTATTGATATTCGCTAAGGCCTGCCCGTAGGTGTCATGGCAATGCAATGCTAATTGCTGTGGTTTAAACTCCGTCAAGAGCGCTGCCAATAGCTCGCGAATTTGCTTTGGTGTTGCCACGCCGATGGTGTCGCCCAGAGAAACCTCGTAGCAACCAAGATCAAATAATTGCTGACATACCTGTGCGACTTGGCGTGGCAAGGTAGCCCCATCGTAAGGGCAGGCTGCAATGCACGATACGTAACCGCGCAAAGGTAAGCCGGATTGCTGTGCCTGTTCAGCTACGAGCTTAAAGCGCTCAATGCTTTCCTTGATCGAGCAATTGATGTTCTTCTGTGAGAAACCTTCGGAGGCGGCTGCGAATATCGCAACTTCGTCGGCCTTCGCGTTTAGAGCGTCTTCAAAGCCTTTTAAGTTTGGGGTAAGCGCCGCGTATCGAATGTCGTCTTGGCGATCTATTGCGCCAAATACGTCTGCGCTGTTAGCCATTTGCGGAACCCATTTGGGCGACACAAAGCTGCCGACTTCGATTTTCTTTAAGCCGGTTTTGTTCAATAAGTTGATCAGCTCAACCTTGGTTTCAATGCCGAGCTGCCGTGATTCATTTTGCAAGCCATCGCGAGGGCCGACTTCGAATATCGTGACCTCGTCGCTCACGACTTAAGCCTCATCATTGCCTTGCTTGTGATGGCTAAAATCCAGCAAGGTTGCTCCGCCGTCTACTAAGTCTCCTATGCCAAAATAAAACTGGGTCACCTTGCCCTTGTTTGGCGCGAGAATTGTGTGTTGCATTTTCATGGCTTCAAGCACCATAAGTGCATCGCCTTCGTTTACCGTTTCGTTTTCGCCGATCAATAGTGCCACGATCGTACCATTCATTGGTGCTCTAAAATCATGCTCGAGAGAGCGGTTTTGTTCACCAAAATTGGGGGCCAACTTTGCCAGCGAAAAGGTACGACGGCCGATTTTTATGGTGTGCTTAACTTGGTTGCCTTGCAGGGCATGTGCATTGTCTTGAGTACCAGTATAGGTGCGTGCGCGAACCGTTTTTCCGTCTATTTGAGCGCTTATAAACTCGTCATTAATGTTGGCAACTACATTAACAACTACATTGATAACTCGTTCATTGATCTGTACTTGAAAGGTGTTAGCGCAATTGATGGTTTCATGTTTAACGTCGGCATGAAAGTCTTGCATAGCTAAAGTGAATGAGACGGTCTTGTGCGGTGCATGGTTTGTTTTCCAAGCGCCATGCTGCCCCCATATCGAATGCTTCTGTTTGGCTTGCTCAAACAAGGTGAGATACACAGACGCGAGCGCTGCTTCTTGATGGCTAACCGTGGGCGGGGCTAGGCTGTCTTCGTGTTCTTCAATAAAACGAGTGCTTAGTTTCGCATCGATAAAATCAGGCTGACTTACAAGGTCGTGCAAAAACTCAATGTTGGTTGTTAAGCCGGCGATGAAGTAGTCTTCAAGCGCCGTGGCCAAATGTGCTAGAGCTTGTTTGCGATTGTCGCCCCAACATATGAGTTTGGCTATCATTGGGTCGTAATAGGCGCTAACGCTATCGCCTTCAACAACGCCGGTATCAACCCGTACAACGCCTGACGAATTATCAGCCTGGCTAGGATTTCGTAAGCAGTCAATTGTTCCCGTCATTGGCATAAAATTTTGTGCGGGGTCTTCGGCATAAATGCGAGCTTCAACTGCATGGCCCTGAATGCGTAATTGCTCTTGAGCCAGTGGCAAGGGTTCACCATTGGCAACGTGCAATTGCCACTCGACCAAATCCAAACCGGTAATCATTTCAGTAACCGGATGCTCGACCTGAAGCCGCGTATTCATCTCCATAAAGTAAAAGGAATTATCGGGTTCCAATAAGAATTCAACCGTTCCAGCGCCTTGGTAGTTGATCGCCTGCGCCGCTCTGACGGCGGTTTCGCCCATTTGCCTTCGCAGCGCGTCACTTAAATTTGGGGCTGGTGCTTCTTCGATCACTTTTTGATGGCGGCGCTGCAACGAGCAGTCTCGCTCGAACAGGTACACACCGTTGTTGTGTTGATCGCAAAACACTTGTACCTCGACATGCCTTGGCGAGGTTAGATACTTTTCTACCAACATTGCTTCGTCGCCAAAGCTTGCCTTGGATTCGCTTTTAGCTTCGGTGAGTGCCGCATCAAACTCCTCAGGCGTCCAGACTTGCCGCATGCCTTTGCCACCGCCGCCCGCGGTGGCTTTGAGTAATACCGGGTAGCCCATCTTATCGGCTTCTTGCTTTAGAAAGCTGGGGCTTTGTTCATCGCCATGATAGCCCGGTACTAACGGAACATCGGCCGCTTCCATAATGGATTTGGCCGCTGATTTCGACCCCATAGCCATGATGGCAGAGGCCGGAGGGCCAATAAATACAATGTTGTGCTCGGTGCATGCTTGTGCAAATTCGGCATTTTCCGATAAAAAACCATAACCAGGATGAATCGCTTGAGCGCCAGAATCTTTAGCGGCGGCTAGAATCTTCTCTGCCCTTAAGTAGGAGTCACTCGCTGGGGCCGCTCCGATGTGGATGGCTTGATCGGCCATTCTTACGTGCAGAGCTTGCGTATCTACATCAGAATAAACCGCCACCGTTTTAATGCCTAAACGTTTGGCTGTTTTGATGACTCGGCAGGCAATTTCACCGCGGTTGGCAATCAGTATTTTCTCGAACATGCCTAGCTCTTATGTGATTGTTTTTTGTTAGCCCGCTGATTTAAAAATCGCTTGAGCCGCTGCTGCCCTTCATCGGACACACGTGCGCGCGCGATCACTTCGCAGGTGTGATTAATCAACGCGTCGTCGACTGGCCGTTGATCAAGCTCAAAGATCAATCGTTTGGATTCGCTCATGGCCTCGCTGCCATTTACGAGCAACATATCGATTACTTCATTAACTTTTTGATCGAGTTGATCTTGCTCCACAACATGACTCACTAGCTTGAGCCGCAACGCCGTTTCAGCGTCAAACGTTTCGGCCGTTTGAAAATAGCGTCGTGCCGCTCGAGAGCCGATGGCCGCAACCACAAATGGAGAAATCGTGGCGGGCACCAAACCAAGCTTAACTTCACTCAAACAAAAGCTTGCATTGTCTGTAGCCACCGCGATATCGCAACAACTGACTAAGCCAACGGCTCCGCCAAAAGCGGCGCCTTGCACTCTGGCAACGGTGGGCTTGCTAAGGCGATCTAAACTTAACAGCATGTTTGCGAGTTGCTGCGCATCCTCGACATTCTCATCAAAAGAATAGTCGGCCATTCCTTGCATCCATGCCAAATCAGCGCCGGCTGAAAAATGTTTACCTTGGGATTGCAGCACTATGGCGTTAACCGTTTCGTTTTTGTCACTGTCTTGAAATGCCGCCAGCAACTCTTGAATGACTTTGTCGTCAAAGGCGTTGTGTTTGTCAGCGCGATCAATAGTGATAAAGGCAACGCCTCGTTCATCGATTTTGTAAGTCACACTCATTACATTCTAAACACGCCAAAGCGCGTTTCCTCGATTGGCTTGTTGAGTGCGGCTGACAAGGCCAGCCCTAAGATGTAACGCGAATCCGCCGGGTCAATCACGCCGTCATCCCAGAGCCGGGCAGACGCGTAATAAGGGTGACCTTGTTTCTCATAGGTATCAAGAATGGGTTGTTTGAATTGTGCTTCCTGGTCTTGGCTCCATTGCTCGCCGGCGGCTTCTTTTTGCGCGCGTTTAACTTGCGCCAAAACGCCCGCTGCCTGCTCGCCCCCCATCACTGAGATGCGGGCCGTCGGCCACATGAATAAAAAGTTTGGATCGTAGGCGCGACCACACATACCGTAATTACCTGCGCCATAGGAGTTGCCAATTAAGAGGGTTAACTTCGGCACTTTCGCATTCGAGACCGCGGTCACCATTTTTGCACCGTGTTTGGCAATGCCGCCGGCTTCGTATTGTTTGCCCACCATAAAGCCTGTGATGTTCTGCAAAAAAATCAGAGGGATTTTTCGTTGCGCGCACAGTTCGATAAAGTGCGCGCCTTTTTGCGCGGCCTCGCTGAACAAGATGCCATTATTCGCGACGATCCCGATTGGGTAGCCATAGAGTTTGGCGAATCCGCACACTAAGGTAGTACCGAAAAGCGCTTTAAATTCGTCGAATTGAGAACCATCTACCAAGCGCGCAATAATCTCTTTAACGTCAAATGGCTGGCGCATGTCTTTCGGCAAAATGCCGTAGATTTCTTGTGCCGGGTACAAGGGGTCTTGGGCGGCGTCTAATTTTAGATGCTGTGGCTTGTCGCGATTCAAGTTGGCGACAGAACGCCTGACCAGCTCAAGCGCATGTAGATCGTTATTTGCATAATGGTCGCTTACGCCAGACTCTTTGCAGTGCACGTCGGCACCGCCTAATTCTTGGGCGGTAACAACTTCGCCGGTTGCGGCTTTCACTAGTGGCGGGCCAGCTAGAAAAATCGTGGCATGGTCTTTAACGATAATGGATTCATCCGCCATCGCAGGCACATAGGCACCGCCTGCTGTACAAGAGCCCATGACCGCCGCGATTTGTGGAATGTTTTGCGCCGACATATTGGCTTGATTAAAAAAGATGCGGCCAAAGTGTTCGCGATCTGGGAAGACTTCGTCCTGGCGAGGCAAATTCGCGCCGCCAGAATCCACCAGGTAGACGCATGGCAAATGGTTTTGCTCGGCGATGGCCTGCGCGCGCAAATGTTTCTTGGCGGTTAAGGGGTAATATGTGCCGCCCTTCACGGTGGCATCGTTGGCCACAATCATGCACTCCTGCCCCGCGATTTGGCCAATGCCAGTAATAATACCTGCTGCGGCTACCGACTCATTTTCATACACGTCGTAGGCTGCTAACTGTGATAGCTCCAAAAAGGCCGTGTCGGTATCGATCAAGGCATCAATGCGCTCTCGTGCTAGTAACTTGCCGCGTGCTTTGTGCTTAGCCTGGCGAGCTTCGCCACCGCCGAGTTTGATGCTCTCAAGCTTGCTCTTGAGATCATCGACCTCAGCTTGCATGTGCGTTTGATTCTCTATGAATTGTGCCGAGCGAGAGGATATTTTTGTGCGGATAATGCTCATGATGGTTTACGCGGTCTCGGCAAAAAGTTCGCGGCCAATTAACATGCGCCGAATCTCCGAGGTGCCTGCGCCAATCTCATACAACTTGGCATCTCTTAGTAAACGCCCGGTGGGGTATTCATTGATGTAACCATTCCCGCCTAAGACTTGGATGGCTTGCAGGGCCATTTGCGTGGCTTGTTCAGCGGTATACAAAATAACCGCTGCGGCGTCTTTGCGGCTTTCTTGACCGCGATCACAGGCTTCTGCAACCGCATACAAATACGCTCGGCTCGCACTTAATACGGTGTACATGTCAGCAAGTTTGCCCTGCATCAACTGGAACTGGCCAATCGGCGTATCAAATTGTTTGCGCTCGTGAACATAGGGCACCACGACATCCAGACAAGCTTGCATAATGCCGACTGGCCCGCCCGACAGAACAGCGCGTTCAAAGTCTAAGCCAGACATGAGTACCCGAACGCCGCCACCTTCAAAGCCCAATATATTTTCCGACGGTACTCGGCAGTCTTGGAATACCAACTCGCAGGTATTCGAGCCGCGCATACCCAGTTTGTCGAGTTTCTGGGCTTGGCTAAAGCCCTCAAAACCGCGTTCGATAATAAATGCGGTTATGCCTTTGGAGCCGCCAGATGGGTCGGTTTTGGCATAGACAACATACGTGTCGGCGTCTGGCCCATTAGTAATCCACATTTTATTGCCGTTTAGCACGTAATGGTCGCCATTTTTGCGCGCACTGAGTTTCATACTCACCACGTCGGAACCCGCGTTGGGTTCCGACATTGCCAAGGCGCCAATATGTTCGCCCGAACAAAGTTTTGGTAGGTACTGTTTCTTTTGGGCTTTGCTGCCGTTTTTGAAAATTTGATTGATGCACAAATTAGAATGCGCTCCGTAGGACAATCCCACCGATGCTGAGGCCCGGCTAATTTCTTCCATGGCGATCACGTGCGCTAGATAACCCATGGCGCTGCCACCATATTCTTCGCTTACGGTAATACCCAGCAAGCCCAAGGCGCCCATCTTTTGCCATAAATCCATAGGGAACTGGTTGGACTCATCGATCTCGCCCGCGCGAGGCGCGATCTCGTCGCTGGCAAATTGAAAGGCCATCTCACGCAGCATCTTAATTTCGTCGCTATGGTTGAACTGTAGGCTTGGGTAGGGAATGCTCATATTGGTTTGCTGTTCGGTCTAAGATATCGAATAATGGATTTGGTTGGCAAAATGGCTCGACTATGTTTTTTCCTTGAGCGCGGCCAGACATCGTTGCTCACTGAGTTGCAAATCGTCTAGAACTTGCGCCAGCTCGCGCTGCTTTTCTAACAGCTCAGCTCGTTTATCTTGAATGCGCGTTAACAAGGCCTGTATCTGCTTTTTATTCCCCGCCGCCGGATCATATAGATTGATGATTTCAGCGCTCTCTTCGAGAGACAACCCCAGTCGTTTACCTCGTAAAATCAGGCGCAAGCGCGTGCGATCCGCGCCTGAGTACCAGCGGGTTTGCCCCTCTCGTTTAGGGCTCAATAAGCCTTTTTCTTCGTAAAAGCGCAAGGTGCGAGAAGTGACATCAAACTCATCGGCCAGGTCACGGATAGAAAATTGAGTGATAGCATTCATGGTCGGAATATAGCTTACGTTTACGTTAACGTAAAGATATGCTGATTAGAATTCCAGTATTCCGCGTAATCAACTAAACTATAGAAATAATAAAACGCCCGGCTTCAACATGATCAACGACAGCATAAATCCAGAGATTCAATCGGGCGACGACGATGTGGTTGATCGCGCTTTACGCCCAGAGTATCTGTCCGACTTTGTTGGCCAACCCAAGATCAAAGAACAGTTGTCGATTTTTATTCAAGCGGCGCGTTCTCGGGGCGAGTCTTTAGACCATGTTCTGTTGTTTGGCCCGCCGGGACTGGGCAAAACTACGCTCTCAAATATTATTGCGCGGGAACTGCAAGCCAAGATTCGTCAAACCTCTGGCCCAGTGCTTGAGCGCGCTGGTGATTTAGCGGCGGTGTTAACAAATCTTGAGCCCAATGATGTCTTGTTTATCGATGAAATACATCGCTTAAGCCCTGTGGTCGAAGAGATTCTCTATCCGGCCATGGAAGACTTTGAACTTGATATTGTGATTGGCGAAGGCCCAGCCGCGCGTACCGTAAAACTGTCGCTGCCGCCGTTTACTTTAGTAGGTGCAACGACCAGAGCAGGCCTTCTCACTTCACCATTACGCGATCGTTTTGGCATTGTTCAGCGTTTGGAGTACTACAATACTGAAGACTTGAGCCGCATCGTGCAGCGTTCCTCAAACCTTTTGGGCGTGCCGACCGAAGACGAGGGCGTGCACACCATCGCACATCGCTCGCGCGGAACGCCCAGAATTGCCAATCGTTTGTTACGCCGAGCGCGCGACTATGCCGAAGTGAAAGGCACCGGTACTCTCACTGGCGATATGGCCGGAGCCGCGCTCGATATGTTAGAAGTTGATCCGCATGGTTTGGATTTTATGGACCGCCAATTGCTTACCTCAATTATGCAAAAATTCGATGGTGGCCCAGTGGGCATCGATAGTTTAGCCGCCGCCGTTGGCGAAGAGCGCGGAACGATTGAAGATGTGATTGAGCCTTACCTGATTCAACAAGGGTTTATGATGCGCACGCCGCGCGGGCGTGTTGTCACCAAACGCAGCTGGCAGCACTTCGGTTTAAAGCCCGAAAATATCGACGACGCTAGCTCCCAAAACACCTTGTTTGACGAAGGCTAATTTATGTTTTCATGTAACGAGCGGGTGTTCTACGAAGACACCGATGCGGGCGGTATTGTCTATCACGCCAATTACCTAAAATTCATGGAACGATGTCGTTGCCGATGGCTTGAGAGCATGGGTTTTAACGTACTCGATTTGCAAGAAGGGCAAGACGTTTTGTTTGTGGTTCGCTCGGTAAACCTAGAATATGTGCATCCCGCACGCTTATTTGATGAACTCACTGTCAATCTTGAGGTATTGCAAGTGGGTAAGGTTCGTTTGCTACTGAGTCAAAATATCTATAATCAAAGCCACTTATTATGCAAAGCGCAGATAAAACTGGCGACTTTGCAAGGCAGTTCGTATAAATTAGCGCCCATGCCGGCCGACTTAATAGAGGCCATGGCACAGCAAAGAAAATAGCTGGGTTAGCAAGCTTTTTGCGTGGGTTTAGTCCAGCGAACAATAACGAAAGAGAGCGTTTTATGCCCGACGAGAATCAAGGGGTGCAGGCAGAGTCGTTAACACCGAGTCTAAGCGAGCCATTGGCACAAGCCGATCAAATGTCCATATTGCATTTAATTACCGAAGCCAGCCTTACGGTGCAGTTGGTAATGTTGATCTTATTACTGGCATCTATCGTCTCGTGGATGATCATCTTTTCCAAATTTCAAATGCTGCGCAAAGAGCGCAAGTTAACTGCGAAGTTTGAAAAAGAGTTTTGGGCCGGTGGTTCAATGCAGGCGCTTTACAATCAGTGGGGTGCTGAAACTAGCAACGCCTCAGGCATGAGTGAGATTTTCATCTCAGGCTATCGTGAGTATCAGCGTTTGAGCGAGCGCGGTTACGCCAACAATAATGATCTACTCGACGCAGTGCAGCGCGCCATGCGCGTTGAACTTAGCCGCGAGATTGATCATCTAGAAGCGCAAATTCCATTTCTTGCAACGGTCGGCTCAACCAGCCCTTACATTGGTTTGTTCGGCACCGTTTGGGGCATCATGAACTCTTTTATTGCCTTGGGCGCATCAACTCAGCAAGCCACCGTGGCAAGCGTCGCTCCGGGTATTGCCGAAGCCTTGATTGCCACCGCCATGGGCTTATTCGCAGCAATTCCTGCGGTAATCGCCTACAACCGTTTTTCGCATCATGTTGAACGTTTGGTCGGCCAATACGAAATCTTTATGGAGGAATTCATCTCCATCGTAAATCGTCAGCTTGTGGTGGGCGAGAAGTAAGCCATGAGCCGCTATCGCGACCGTAAACGTAAACCCATTGCCGAGATCAATGTGGTGCCCTACATTGATGTCATGTTGGTGTTGCTCATTATTTTTATGGTGACAGCGCCGTTGTTAACCGAAGGCGTAAAAATTGATTTGCCGCAAACCAAAGCGAATCCGGTCGAAGCCAACCCAGAAGCACCAGAGCCATTTATATTAACGGTCGACGCCGAGGGCCAGCTGTACATCGACGACTTAGCGCGCAATGAGCAAGAGGTGTTAATTTACGCCACGGCTCTTTATAGAGAGAAGCCGCAAACCGACTTTTTAGTACGCGGTGATAAAAACACGCGTTACGACAATGTCTTACAAGCCATGGTGCTACTAAAGCAAGCAGGCATTGAGACAGTTAGCCTGATTACCGAGCCGCCAAAAGAATAAAAATGAGTGAGAGACGACGTAAAGCCGGTAGTGTAAACCGAACAGTAGCTTGGGTAGCCGCTGGGCTGCTGCACGCATTGATTTTAGCCGTGTTGCTGGTCAATTTTGCCAGCGATCACGAAAGTGTTGATGCCTTTGAGGCCGAGAAAGTCGATACTGTCAAAGCCAGTGTGATTGACGAATCTGACGTTAAAGATCAACAACAAAAGCTTCAAGAAATAGAACGCCAAAAACAAGCAGAAAAAAGGCGCGAACAAAAACGCCTGGAAGACCTCAAGCGCAAAAAAGCGCAAGAAGAGAAAAAAATTCGTGATCTAGAAAAAAAGCAAATCGAAGAAGAAAAGAAAGCCAAGCAGCTTGAAGCCGAACGTAAGGCCATTGCTTTAAAAAAGAAAAAAGATCTCGAGAAAGCCGAAAAAGAAGAAGCCGAACGTAAGAAACGCGAACAAGAGCGCAAGAAAAAAGAGCGCCTAGAGCAAGAGCGCATCGAAAAGCTTGAAGCCGATCGAAAGCGCATCGAAGAAGAAAACGAAACCTTAAAGCAAGCTCAGCGCGTTAGAGAGTTGCTCGCTCAAGAAGAAGCCGAACGCCAAGCTCGATTGCAGCAAGAAGCCGATCGTCGCGCCAAAGAGCGTACGGCGAGTATCATGAGTATTTATGCAGATCGCATTAAAAAAGCGATCAAAGCCGCATGGCGAGTAGACCCCGGTACTGAGCGCTGGCGGGTTGCAAAAGTGAATATTAAACTTACGCCACTTGGTGAGGTTGAGTCAGTGCGTATCGTAAACTCGAGCGGCTTACCGGCTTTTGACAAGAGCGTAGAAACGGCTATTTATAAGGCCAGCCCGCTGCCGCTTCCGTCTGCCGATGAGGATTCAACGGCACATCGTGAGTTGCAGAACATTAATCTAAACATTGATTTGAAGAACTAGCATGAGCAATTTTATTCGAATATTTGCACTGCTTGCGGCCATACTTTTGGGCACCGCCCAAGCGCAAGTCGAGATTAATGTAAGTGGTGCCAAAGTGCGCGGTATTCCTATCGCAGTGGTGCCGTTTAAAGTCTTAGATGGCCAAGCCGTGGATCATCAAATACATCAAATAATTGCCTTCGACTTAGACGCGACCGGTAAGTTTGAATCGATTGGTACAGATAAATTTTTAGCCTTCCCGTCGCGCCCTGAAGAATTTAGAGCCAAAGATTGGCGCTTTATAGACGCCGAAGTAATGGTGATGGGCGAAGTCTGGAATTTGGGCAGCGGCAAATACGAAGTGCAATTTCGAATTTTTGATGTAGCTCGAGAACAAGAAGTCGGTTCTGGCAAGCGAATTACAGGCTTGAGTCAGCGCGATTTGCGCACCGCTGGCCACGTGATCGCCGACGCGGTTTACAACACCTACACAGGGCGCCCGGGCGCTTTTCAATCTAATATCGCCTATGTGCAGCGCCAAGAGATCGAGTATCAACGCTATCGCTATAAGTTAATGGTCGCCGATTGGGATGGCTATGGGGCGCGCGAGGTTTACGGGTCTTGGAAGCCCTTGCTCTCACCAAGCTGGTCGCCCGATCGGAGCAAGATCGCGTTTGTGGCTTTTGCTAACAGTGGGCCGATTGTTCGAGTGATTGATCTGCAATCCGGTGATGTTGACACCATTGCCTCTTTTAAGGGCGTGAATGCGGCCCCAGCATGGTCTCCAGATGGTTCTAAATTGGCGTACTCAGCATCTCGCCACGGCAGCCCCGACATCTTTGTTTATGACACCGTGACTCGTCAGCATCAACGCATTAATACGCACTATGGTATTGATACCGAACCCGCTTGGTCGCCGGATGGGCGCAGCTTGTTGTTTACCTCTAACCGCGCAGGCAAACCACAAATTTACAGCTATAGTTTTGCCGACGAAAGCGTTGCTCGTATGACCTTTGAAGGCACTGAAAGCGCCAACGCCTCATACGATTTTGATGGAAAAAACCTTACAATGGTGCATGAAGGCGGCCAAATTGTGGTCATGAATGAAGAAAATAGTCGCCTTACGTGGCTAACTAACGCAAAATATGACGAAAGCCCTAGTTTTTCTCCGAATGGAGACATGGTATTGTACAAAACCGAACAGGGCTTTGAACCGGCGCTGGTGGTAGCATCAGCAGACGGCAGAATAAGAACACGACTAACCAACGTTAAAGGCGATGTGCGAGAACCCTCGTGGTCATCCTTGCGTTAAGCACTCATTTAACAATAAACATCATTCTCGGAGTGAACTATGAACC
>CALAKU010000088.1 GCA_937922925.1 uncultured Arenicella sp.
ACCGCAATGATCGGTGTTACTATGGACAAGCACACTGCCGACCGTTTCGACAGTTTTGAAAAAGCGGTTCAAAGCTTGCCCGAGGTCATTGAGTGCTATGTTGTCACTGGCCAAGACGCCGATTTTTTGATCAAAGTTTGCGTTCGAGATATGCGACACTACGAAGACTTATTGCTCAGGCGGCTAACCAAGCTTGATGGCGTGTCTGGAGTTCATACCAGTTTTGTCTTGCGCCAGCCAATCAACAAGCATCATTTGCCTATATAACAAATCGTTACTCACCAACACTGATACTGACTAAGAAAGCATGATTAAAAAAGGGTTGATCTTACTACTAGCGATTTTAATCATCGCCACCGCAGGGCTGTATCTGAGTGGCCATGCTTATGTTTTCACGGCGATTCAGCGCACCTATTTGGCTGGGCATCCAACCGCCAACATCAATGACCAGCAGGAATTTAAAACCAGAGTAATAAAGACTGCCAACCCCGAGGCGTTAGCGACCGCGGCTAACTCAAATCGGTACGCCCTATCGGAGTCACAAAAACAGGCCCTTGAAAACGATGGCGCCATTGCTTTTATGGTGATCAAAGATGGCGAGGTTGTGATCGAGAATTACTTTAAGGGTTACGATGACCGCAGCCAGACTAACTCGTTTTCGATGGCAAAAACCGTGCTCACTTTGATGCTCGGCATTGCTATCGAGCAAGGTCATATCAAAAGCCTCGACCAACCCCTAACCGACTTCTTACCCGAATTTAAAAACGACCCCATTGGAACTAAATCAACCATCGGCCAATTGTCGTGGATGAACTCAGGCTACGAATGGACAGAGCACTACTACACTCCCTTTAGCCCAACCGTCGAGCTCTACTATGGTGATGACGTTATCGACTTTTTACTGAACCGCGAATTCAGTGCCAAACCGGGTAGCTTTTGGGAATACTCAAGTGCATCGACGCAATTGCTGGGCATCGCTTTATTGCGCGCTTTGAAAGCGGCGGGAGTGGCCGATAACTTGAGCGACTACTTAAGCCAAACTCTTTGGCAACCCATGCAAATGAACGACGATGCTTTATGGCATACAGATAACAACGGCATGGAGTTGGTGTATTGCTGTGTTAATACCAATGCGCGTAACTTCGCAAAGCTAGGGCTATTAATGCTCAATAAAGGCCAATGGCAAGGCCAGCAATTAGTGCCCAGCGATTTCATCGAGCGCATGATTACTCCTGAGGGCAAACAGTTTTACGGCTTGTCTACTTGGCTCGGTATGCACAAACAACCCGCCCATTACTTGTATAGCGGCCATTTAGGGCAATACATTATTGTAGTGCCAGAACATAATATGGTGGTTGTGCGGCTAGGTGAATCCAGCCCCACTGGTGATTTTTTAGAAGATTCTGCGCCGGGTTATATTCAGCTCGCACTTGAGCAACTTCAACGGCAATAACGGTAGCGCCAATAGCAATGGAACCCTCACAAATTGCGTGTCTTTCGCTGTAACCAAACTGTCATACAAGTGGCTTGCCTAAGCCTATAATGAGGCCGTTCAGCTCATGAGGTAATCGCAGCGATGACGATAAACGTTGGAATCAATGGCTTTGGCCGAATTGGTCGTTTGGCTTTGCGAGCCATCTTGGATTGGCCTGGCGACCACGGAGTAGAGGTCACTCATATCAACGACCCTCACTGCACGCCGGAAGCCGCCGCGCACTTACTTAACTTTGATTCCGTGCACGGGCGGTGTCGATACGAGGCTAAAGCGGATCAAAGCCAAGTAATCATTAATGACCATCGCATTACCCTTAGCCACCAGTCAGCAATTCAAGACACCGATTGGTCAGGCTGTGATGTGGTGTTGGAATCCAGCGGCCGCTTTAGAAGCCAAGAAACTCTAAGCGCCTATTTTGAACAAGGCGTGAAAAAAGTCGTCGTCAGCGCCCCGGTTAAAGAGCCCGGCGTTTTGAATATCGTGATGGGCGTAAACGATCACTTGTACGACGGCTCACAAACTCTCGTTACCGCGGCGTCATGCACCACCAACTGTATCGCGCCCGCAGTTAAAGTCATACTTGATAATTTCGGCATTGAGCATGGCTCGATTACAACTATTCACGACCTCACTAATACCCAAACCATTTTAGACGCCCCACACAAAGACTTGCGCCGCGCCCGCGCCTGCGGGATGAGCCTTATTCCAACCACAACCGGCTCGGCTACCGCCATCACACAAATATTTCCCGAGCTAGAAGGCCGCATCAATGGTCACGCGATTCGGGTTCCGCTTGCCAATGCCTCATTGACAGATTGCGTCTTTGAGCTAAAACAAAACGTTACTGCGGCTGAGGTTAATGCGGCTTTAAACGAAGCCGCCGAAGGCGCTCTAAAGGGCATACTCGGCTATGAAGAGCGGCCACTGGTTTCGATTGATTATCGCAGTGACCCACGCTCAGCGATTGTCGATGCGCTATCAACTATGGTGGTCAACGGCACGCAGTTAAAGCTCTACTTGTGGTACGACAACGAATGGGGTTACGCCAATCGAACGGCAGAACTAATCCACAAAGTTGCCACTGGCTTAAGCAGCGCCCGTTGAACCCAAATGTTTTCTAGGCTCTCGCATGATGTAAAACAGTATTTGCTGATCACCGCAAACTATTGGGCCTTTACCCTCACCGACGGCGCGCTGCGAATGTTGGTGGTGTTGTATTTTTATCAGCTTGGTTACACGCCGTTACAGATCGCCTTCTTATTTCTGTTTTATGAAGCCTTTGGCGTGATCACTAATTTAGTGGGCGGCTGGCTTGGTGCGAGATTAGGCCTCAATCAAACCATGAACATAGGCTTAGGATTGCAACTCTTTGCCTTAGCCATGCTCGCGGTGCCTAGCGTCTTTTTATCGGTGATGTGGGTTATGGGCGCGCAAGCCTTGTCGGGCATTGCCAAAGACCTAAACAAGATGAGCGCTAAAAGCGCGATCAAATTATTGGTGCCCGAGGGCCATAACAGCACTTTGTTTAAATGGGTTGCTTTGCTCACAGGCTCAAAGAATACGCTCAAAGGTTTCGGTTTTTTTCTTGGTGGTGTTCTCCTAACAACGCTTGGTTTTCAAGGTGCGGTTCTGGCCTTGCTGATAGGGCTAACTGTGGTTTTTGTGGCGAGCCTTATTTTTCTTAAAAAGGAACTTGGCCGCTCAAGCGATAAACCAAAATTCAATGCGATGTTTTCTAAAAGCAGCGCCATTAATCGATTGTCTTTAGCTCGACTATTTTTATTTGCCGCTCGAGATATCTGGTTTGTGGTGGCTTTGCCCGTCTATTTCAGCACGCAATACCAATGGTCGCACACACAGGTTGGTGCCTTTATGGCCAGCTGGATCATCATCTACGGTCTGGTTCAAACGCAGGCCCCCAAACTTTTTACGCAACGCCGCGATGGGTACTCTGCTTTTTTGTGGGTTTGTAGCTTGGCTTTGATCCCGCTTAGCATCGCTCTTGGGGCCAACACATCGGGCACCTTCCCGGCGCCTGTTTTATTGCCGGGGTTACTGGCCTTCGGCGTGGTTTTCCCACGTGGGCACGTGGGTACGTAAGGCACTTAGGGCACGTAAGGCTCGTGGGCACGTCATTTAGCAGGCTCTACCTTTCTTGGTATAATTATTTTGATACACAGTGTATTTTATAAAAATAATTATTTGCTTCATCATTTTAATTCTTGTTTTTAAATAAATGGAACATGACTTTATTATTGGATAAATATGTGTAGTTTTCAGGCCCGTAGTCGCTGGGGTAGGAAAGGGGGAGGGTGGTAGATGAGACAACTGCCACCCCTACTTTTTGTCAAAGTGAAAAAAATTAAAACTGTGCTTTCAGATAGATGAACATGCATGAAACAACTAAATACAGTACTCCTGTAACATCAGCTATCTAAATGTCAATTTAGTCATCAAAAGAGTTCCTTGCACAGGGCTTGAACAATCCCCCAGTTATTGCTAACGCCCCATTTAAGCATAATTTTGAAAATTCCAGACATTTCAATCTACT
>CALAKU010000089.1 GCA_937922925.1 uncultured Arenicella sp.
AAAATGCCAAGAGAGGGTTTTGATGTCGACGGCGATCCGCTAGGTAAGATCGAAGAGTTAAAGAAAAAAGGCCATCCGGTTGCCTATGTTGGCGATGTGGTCGGTACGGGCTCGTCGCGCAAATCGGCCACCAATTCGGTGCTTTGGACAATGGGCGATGACATTCCCCATATCCCCAATAAGCGCGATGGTGGCTATTGTTTTGGCAGTAAAATTGCGCCGATTTTTTACAACACCATGGAGGATTCGGGCGCCTTACCCATCGAGATGGATGTATCAAAAATGGAGATGGGCGACGTGATCGACGTGTTCCCGTATGAAGGGGTTGTTAAGCGCCATGGCACCGACGAGGTCATCTCTACGTTTGAGTTAAAGACCCAAGTGCTGCTTGATGAAGTTCAAGCGGGCGGGCGTATTCCATTAATCATCGGCCGAGGTTTGACCACGCGCGCGCGCGAGTCGCTGGGCTTAGCTGAGAGCGATTTGTTCCGCAAACCAGAAGCCATTGATGACTCAAACAAAGGCTATACCTTGGCGCAAAAAATGGTCGGCAAGGCGTGCGGTATCGAGGGCGTTCGCCCAGGCCAATATTGCGAGCCAAGAATGACCACGGTCGGTTCGCAAGACACTACCGGGCCAATGACTCGGGATGAACTCAAAGACTTAGCGTGTCTTGGCTTTACTGCCGATTTGGTCATGCAATCGTTTTGCCACACCGCGGCTTATCCTAAGCCGGTGGATGTGCAAACACATAAAAACTTGCCGGACTTTATTCGCAACCGCGGCGGCGTATCACTTAAACCGGGTGACGGCATTATTCACTCTTGGTTGAATCGTATGTTACTGCCAGATACGGTCGGCACTGGCGGCGACTCACACACGCGTTTCCCGATTGGTATTTCGTTTCCTGCTGGGTCTGGTTTGGTTGCTTTTGCTGCAGCCACCGGGGTTATGCCATTGGATATGCCCGAGTCTGTGCGAGTTCGCTTTAGCGGCAAAATGCAGCCGGGCGTAACCTTGCGTGATTTGGTTCATGCAATTCCCTATTACGCTATTCAGCAAGGACACTTAACCGTTGCCAAAGAAGGTAAAAAGAATGTGTTCTCAGGGCGAGTGCTGGAAATCGAAGGCTTACCAGACCTTAAGGTCGAGCAAGCGTTTGAAATTGCCGATGCTTCCGCTGAGCGCTCCGCTGGTGGCTGTACGATCAAGCTCAATAAAGAGCCGATTATTGAATACATTACATCCAATATCACCATGCTCAAGTGGATGATCGCCGAAGATTACGGTGATAAGCGCACTATTTCACGGCGCATCATGGACATGGAAAAATGGCTCGAAAATCCTGAATTAATGGAAGCCGATGCGGATGCAGAATACTTTGCCACCATCGACATTGATTTGAACGAAATTAAAGAGCCAATTCTGTGTTGCCCGAATGACCCAGACGACGCCAAAACCTTGTCGGAAGTGTTAGGTTCTGGTGAGGTTGCTATTGACGAAGTGTTTATCGGTTCGTGCATGACCAACATTGGGCATTTTCGCGCGGCATCGAAATTGTTCGATGAAATGGGGCAGCCTGTACCAACCCGAACTTGGATTGTGCCGCCAACCAAAATGGATGAAGCTCAGCTTATTTCTGAAGGCCATTATGCGACTTTCGGTAAGGCCGGCGCTCGCACCGAAATGCCGGGTTGTTCGCTGTGCATGGGCAATCAAGCGCGAGTTGAGGCAAATTCAACGGTGGTGTCTACTTCAACGCGTAACTTCCCCAATCGCCTCGGCGACGGTGCCAATGTTTATTTAGCGTCGGCTGAATTGGCTGCGGTGGCTGCGGTGAAAGGGCGCTTGCCGAGCGTTGAGGAGTATTTGGAGATCGCGGCGAATATCGATACTGTCGCCGACGATATATACAAATACCTTAACTTTAACGAGTTACCGGAGTATCAAAGCATTGCGGATGAGGTCAAGCTCGAAGCTTGATCTAAGCCATTTGCAATACTGATAACAAAAGGCCGCCGGGTTATCTCAGCGGCCTTTTTAGTTTGACGGCATTATTTGGCTTCGATACTTTGCTTGGCTGTTTGGCTTAGTTATTTGGTTGGGATTTTGTCGAATCAGCTGATGCTTACCCATTTTTCAGTCGAGCTTTGAAAAAACGATCAATGTCGGCGCTGATATTAGCGTGTTTGCGAAACCAAGGATGCAAATGCAACACCATTTCAATGTGATCAATGCCCTCATACAAAACCGTTTCCACGTCGACGTTTTGCTCTCTCATGTGTTTTGCGACTTGTTCTTGATTGTATTGCCCAACCTGCGCATCGTCTTGGCTGTGCAAAAGTAGGGTTGATGGCTCATCGCCATCTATGTAGTTCAGAACGTCCATTAAGGGGTATCGATTTGGTGGCCCAAACACAGTTTTTGTTACCTCCCAGTCAGGAATAAAGCTGTATGGGCCAGCAATGCCGGCAACGCCTTTAAGGTCATCGGGCTGCAATCCTACGCGACTTAAAAATTGCATGTCGCTGGCTAACATCAACGCGGTGTGTGCTCCCGCAGAGTGGCCCGCTAAGAAGATCTGCTCAGGGTTGCCGTTATAGCGTTCTATATTTTCTTTTACCCAAGCCAGCGCTTTCGCGCCGTCCTCAACAAAGCTAGGGAAGCGCGCGCGTTCATCAGGGTACTTAATGTAATCCGGCACCACTACCGTATAGCCCATACGAATAAACGCGTCCGCCGCAAAATAGTATTGATCCTTGCGACCATGTCGCCAAGAGCCGCCGTGAATAAACACCAGCACCGGCGAACTTTTAGACTGAGGATAAACGTCCAATTGCTGCCAAGCTTCATCACCAAACGAAATGTCTCGTTCGACCTTAGGTGATTGAGCCAAGGAAATGGCGTTGTTCACCAGCCACAGCCCGCGATCTCTGTCGCTGATGAACCATATTAGCGTTGCGCCAACGATGGCAAGAAACAGCAAAACACCAAATACAATTTTCATGTTCTTCTTTTTATTCATTTGTTTGCGCGAGAGACTATCATTTCAATGTTAAGGATAATGTCTTAGCCGCCTACTTGATTTTAAAAAGCATCGGTGGCGGACTGTTTGATTGGATAAACTCTACGCGGCAAGTTAAAGGGAGTCTTTAGTGAGGCTGACTGGATCTTTTTTCTTCGAATTGTCGGCCCAGCCAAAATGCCACGCTAACCCAAGCAATGCCCAGCCCAAGACTGACAAAGGCTAATGACGCGCCCAATACACCTAGAGATTGAGCGCCTCCGTAGGCGACCGCGCTTAAGGCATTACCACCGCGCAACACAGCCGTATCAATAAAGTTCTTGGCCTTGTATTTTTCGGCGCGGCTAACTAGGTTGAACAACATTTCGCGTGCGGGTTTCATGATGGAATAATCTCCGGCGCGCCGGAACACTTCCACGCCAATAAACACGGCGAGCATTGGCGAGATCGCCATCAAGGCAAACCCCAGAGTAATGCCAATGGGCACGAGCATTAAGGTCAACTTAAAACCGATGCCATTAATTAGACGACTGGTCAGAAACAGCTGAAACAAAAGAGCTAATACATTCACCGCTAAATCAATGCTTGAGAACAATCGAGTGCGTTGATTCGGGTCGTCGATGGTGGCTTCGATTATGCTGGCTTGTTGGATCTGAACTAGGGTAATGCTCATTGCATAGAGCAAAATAAATAAGCAAATTGCCGCGAGATACGGTGACTTAATAACCAGTAAAAAACCATCTAAAGGCCCGCCTTTGATCGGCGCATTTTTCACGGCCACTGATTGAGATGACGCTGAGTTCTGGCCGCTTTCGTGGGCTTGGTCTAGCTGGCGAGGGTTTTTCCAATTTACCAGCCAATGAATGCAGATGACGGAACTGGCCAACACGAATGCCGATATCAACAACAAGGGAGCTAGCCCAACGGTCGATACTAGGCTGGTAGTCACAATCGGGCCGCAGATCGCGCCAGAGGTGCCACCGGCGGCAATAAAAGCAAATAAGCGTTTTGATTGGGCGCGGTTGTAAACATCGTTCATAAAGCTCCAGAAAAGCGAAACGATGAACATATTGAATACGTTGACCCAAATGTAAAACGCGCGGGTTATTAAAGGAGAGCGTTGCTCAACATCAAAGAAAAAATAGAAAATAACGAGGTGGCTGGCGAAAAACAGCGAGCAATACGCCATAAACTCGCGCGTTTTAAACTTAGAAGTAACCCAGCCAAAAACCGGAGTGATGGCGATCAAAACCAAAAGCGTTAGTAGAATCAGCCATTGAATGTTGGCAACGCCATTGGCCACGACCATTTCATCACGAATCGGGCGAATGATGTAGTAAGCACACAGCACCAAAAAGAAATAGGCGCACGAAATCAGTAAAGCCTTGATTTCATCGGCTTTGACAGTGACTAATTTGCTTAAGGTCGCAGATAGCTTCATATGGGCTAGACGCCTATGTGTTGAATGATCGCAAAGACTATCATTTTAGAGCGATCTGTCATTATCAAAGACGGTTTTTCCGTTTGGTTCAGTTGGCTGTTTTGGTTCTGGCGCGGATTAAATTGTTTCGCCAAATTTCACATAAAACGAACGTTCGCTCTATTTTCTGTGGTAGACTCAACCCATGACATCGAGTTTGCAATCCGTTAACGCCAATGCTCTTCGCAGCAAACCAAGCGATTCCAAAGTGGGATTGGGCAGTTTTGCTGACTTTGTAGAGCAATTCCCGTTGGTTGGCGAGCAGCTTTATGCCAAGGTGTTTCAGCGCAATAGCGCCATAGTGCAAACCCAAAAGCCCAAATTCGCCGTCGCCAATTTAGAGAAAATTCTGACCGCCACCTTTGAGGTGTCAGCGGTTTCCGGGTTTGATCGCATGTCGCTGCGTGATTTGTCTCGCCAAACCGGCATGAGCATGGGCGCGATCTATTCTTGTATTAGCAAAAAAGAAGACATTGCTGTGATGGTTGCTGACATCGTTGGTTTGGCCAATGAATACATTCGCGATCATGTTGCCAAGGTCGATAGTGCGTTTGAAAAAATTGAGCAGGCGGTTCGATACCATCTCTACGCATCAACGGTTTTACAGCCTTGGTACTTCTTTTTGTTTTTTGAAACCCGCAGCCTGCCCGAAGAATTGCAGCAGGCGTCAATACAAATAGAAACCGGCGCAATTGAGCAACTAGAGAAAGCCTTGTTAAGCGGTGTGGCCGAGGGTGAATTTAAAACGCGCGACGCACGCATGATCGCCAACACTATCGTTGTGTTATTGGAAGACTGGTATTTGAAACCTTGGAAAACGCGGCTGTTCGCCCACGTTGACGGCGATCTCGCTGAACAAGAAGCATTAATTAATAACTACAACCGGTCAATTATAGAGCTGGTGGAAAAACTGGTGGCGAAGGCATAAGAGTCGCCGCTTAATCTAAATTACTTTATTTGTGAGTAGTCCTGATGAATTACAAAGTCCCATTAAAAGACATGAGCTTCGTTGCCAACGAAGTATTGGATATGCCGGGTCACTATCAGACCTTTACCCGTGGTAAAGCGGTTGACCAAGACACCTTGGAAGCGATTTACAGCGAAGCGGCCAAGTTTTGCGAAAACGAGCTTGAGCCATTGAACAAAATTGGTGACGAAGTTGGCTGTAAATTCGATGGCGGCGTTGTTACAACCCCTCCTGGTTTTAAAGAGGCGTACACCAGTTTTGTAGAAAACGGTTGGCCCTCACTATGTGGCCCTGCCGAGTACGGCGGCCAAGACATGCCCGAGTCCGTTGGTTTGGTATTCATGGAAATGATGATCGCGGCCAACCACAGTTGGAGTATGTACCCCGGTTTGAGTTTAGGTGCAGTTAAGACGATTAAAACTCACGCCTCAAAAGAGCTTAAAGATCGCTTTATGCCACCGATGATTGCAGGCAATTGGACAGGCACTATGTGCCTAACCGAACCCCATTGCGGCTCGGATTTAGGCTTATTAAAAACCTATGCCGAAGAGACTGACGAAGACGGCGTGTATAAAATTACTGGTAGCAAAATTTTCATCTCCTCGGGCGAGCATGATTTTGCCGATAATATCGTGCACATTGTCTTGGCTCGCTTGCCAGACGCGCCGGTTGGGATCAAAGGCATTTCTTTGTTCTTGGTACCTAAATTCAATGTCAATGATGACGGCTCGGTCGGTGATCGTAACGCCGTGGCTTGCGGGTCTATCGAAGAAAAAATGGGTATCCATGGCAACTCAACCTGTGTCATGAATTTCGACGGTGCGAAAGGCTATTTGATTTCAGAGCCGCATAAAGGGATGCGCGCCATGTTCACCTTTATTAACGAATCGCGTCTTGGCGTGGCCATGCATGGGCAGGCGCACTCTGAGGTGTCGTTCCAAAAATCATTAGCGTATGCTCGCGATCGTCTACAGTTCCGAGCGCATCCACGTAAGCTGGAAGACAAGCCCGCCGACCCAATTATTGTGCATCCCGATGTGCGTCGTATGTTGTTGACCCAGAAAGCCTTGTCCGAAGGCGGGCGCATGCTCAATATGTTCTGCGGTAAACAAGTGGATATTACCTTGTCACCAGACTTTTCTGACGATGAGAAAGAAGTTGCCGAGTCAATGTTGGCGGTGCTAACGCCAATCGCAAAGGGCTTTCTATCAGAAACCTCGCTGGAAACCACCAACTACGGCATCCAAGTGTTAGGCGGACACGGTTTCATCAAAGAGTGGGGCATGGAGCAGGAAGTGCGTGATGCACGTATTTCTCAGCTTTATGAAGGCACTACTGGTATTCAAGGGCTAGACTTGCTGGGCCGTAAGATTCTTAAATCTCGCGGCAAAGTCATGAAGCCTTTGATGTCGCAAGTGCAAGCATTCATCAAAGAAAACCGTCGTAACAAATACGCCAAACAGCTTAAGGGTTATGTTGGTACGTGGGAATCATTAACTCGCTCGATTGGCTTTTCAGCGATGCGCAATCTTGATGAAGTGAACGGCGCTGCCGTTGATTATCTGATGTTTGCTGGCTACGTTACTTTGGCTTATTTCTGGGCCGAAGCAGCGGTGGCTTCTGAAGCGGCGATTAAGAACGGTGGCGCGCAGGAAGAGGGCTTCTACAAAGCCAAACTGGCCACGGCCGAGTTCTACTATCAGCGCATTATGCCTAGAGTGCTCGCCCACGAAGCCGCGATTAAAAACGGGGTAGACAGCATGATGGAATTAGATGAAGCGCAATTTGCTTATTTGTAGTAGCGATCCACGCCTCGATTAGAGCAAGAGCTTGAATCTTGCTCTAAATTGATAATTGATCAAATAAAAAGCCGCTTAGTCTGCAAAGACAAGCGGCTTTTTTTTAACTTATTTTAGAACGCGACATACTAGGCTTTTAAGCTGACCTATTGCCTATGTTTTGCCTAGCTTTCTACAAAGGCACGCTCGATCACATATTCGGCGGCATTGCCTCGAATGGTTTCTTTAAAGCCTCGCTCATCCAAAATTTCGCAAAAATCCTTTAGCATAGAAGGGCTGCCGCAAATCATAAAACGGTCGTCTTCAACGTTGATCGGTGGCAAGCCAAATTTTTCACTGATTTTGCCAGAGGTCAGTGCGTCGGTTAAGCGGCCTTGCGTATGAAACTCTTCACGCGTGACACTGGGGTAGTAAAGCAATTTGCCTTTGACCATCTCGCCGAAATATTCATTTTCTGGCAGGCCCTCAATAATATCTTGGTAAGCTAACTCAGACACTTCACGCACGCCGTGAGTCAAAATCACTTTATCAAAGCGCTCATAGACTTCGGGGTCTTTAATGACGCTCATAAACGGGGCTAGGCCTGTACCGGTGGCTAGCAGGTATAAATGCTTTGCAGGCTGGCGCAGGGCATCAACAAGCAAAGTGCCGGTTGGTTTGGTGCTTACTTTCAATTTATCGCCGGGCTGGATTTTCTGTAAGCGTGAGGTCAACGGGCCGTCTTGCACTTTAATGCTAAAGAACTCCATGTGTTCCTCATAATTAGCGCTGGCCACTGAATAAGCACGCATCAATGGTTTTCCATCAACTTCGATGCCGATCATGATGAATTGCCCGTTTTCAAAACGAAACCCTGGGTCACGTGTGGTAGTAAAACTGAATAATGTATCGTTCCAGTGATGCACACTGAGCACTTCTTCTTCGCGAATATTGGCAGCCATAATGGTGGAGACGGTAATGGAAAACGGTTAGTAATAAACCAGTTCAAAGCGGCCTCAGATAGGGCTTAATGAACTGGATTTGGTTTAGCTTTTACGGCGCAGAGAGTATCGGTCGGCACTGGCTTTGTAAACCGTATATGCTCGTGTTTTATAGAAGAGTTTTGTCTATTTTGGTCGAAAATGGTTA
>CALAKU010000090.1 GCA_937922925.1 uncultured Arenicella sp.
TGCGGCAATGGCACTAATTGCTCGGCCTCTACACCTTGCTTAACCCACGATTTGTGGAATCGGTTAAGCAATGAATTTTTTGAGTTTTTAAACAACAAAAAGCTCAGCGAACTGGTGCACAACAAGCATGTGCAAACACTCGCTACACAACAAGATTTGAACCTGATCGGCGACCCAATTTTCGGGGATATTCCGATACAAATCAGCAAATAGATCATGACTGACGCACTTGCAGTACAAGAACAGAATAAAGACCTCAAAGAACTCGTTAAACGCGAGTACAAAGAGGGGTTTGTTACCGAAATCGAATCAGAGACCTTTGAACCAGGCCTCAGTGAAGATGTGGTTCGCCGTATTTCGGCCAAAAAAAACGAGCCCGAATTTATGCTCGAGTATCGCCTCAAGGCTTTTCGGGTCTGGCAAAAGATGAAAGAGCCTGATTGGGCGCATATTGATTATCCCAAAATCGACTTTCAAGACATTGCCTACTATTCAGAGCCCAAACAAAAACCCAAGCTCGATAGCTTGGACGAAGTCGATCCCAAATTATTGGAAACCTATGAACGCTTAGGCATTCCTTTGGAAGAACAGAAAATGCTCGCCAATGTAGCTGTCGATGCCGTGTTTGATTCGGTATCAGTACGCACCACGTTTCGCGAAACCTTGTCTGAGGCGGGCGTGATCTTCATGCCTATTTCAGAGGCAGTGCAAGAGCATCCTGAGCTGGTTAAGCAATATTTGAGCAGTGTCGTTCCGGTCCAAGACAATTACTACGCGGCGCTCAATTCTGCGGTGTTCTCAGACGGTTCCTTCGTTTACATTCCCAAAGGCGTGCGTTGCCCGATGGAGCTGTCGACGTATTTTCGTATTAACGAAATGAACACCGGCCAGTTCGAACGCACATTGATCATCGCCGATGAAGGCTCATATGTGAGTTACCTCGAAGGCTGTACCGCGCCTCAGCGTGATGAAAATCAATTGCACGCGGCCGTTGTTGAGCTGGTCGCTCACAAAGACGCCGAGATCAAATATTCGACCGTACAAAACTGGTACCCCGGCGACGAAAATGGCAAAGGCGGTATTTATAACTTTGTCACCAAACGCGGAATCTGCAAAGGCGACCACGCTAAGATTTCATGGACGCAGGTTGAAACCGGCTCAGCCATTACTTGGAAATACCCGAGTGTGGTATTACAAGGCGATAACTCAGTGGGCGAGTTTTACTCGGTTGCTCTAACGCACAACAAACAACAGGCCGACACGGGCACCAAGATGATTCACATGGGAAAAAATACGTCCAGTACGATTATCTCCAAAGGCATTTCAGCCGGTCATGGCCAAAACGCCTATCGTGGTTTGGTGAAGATCATGAAAGGTGCAGACAATGCTCGCAACTTTTCGCAATGCGACTCTTTGCTTATGGGCGATCGCTGCGGCGCGCACACCTATCCTTATGTGGAAGTTCAAAACCCGTCTGCCAATTTAGAACACGAAGCCACCACCTCAAAAATTTCAGAAGACCAGCTCTTTTATCTGATGCAACGAGGCTTAAATGAAGAAGCCGCCGTATCAATGATCGTGAATGGTTTTTGCAAAGAAGTCTTTCGCGAGCTGCCAATGGAGTTCGCGGTTGAAGCCCAAAAATTACTCGACATCAGCCTCGAAGGCGCTGTCGGCTAGTTATTACGAGACAGATTCTCATGTTAGAAATTAAAAATTTACACGCCTCCGTTTTCGATACGCCCATCTTAAAGGGCATTAATCTCAGTGTGAACGCTGGCGAGGTTCACGCCATTATGGGGCCCAATGGCTCAGGCAAAAGCACACTGTCCAATGTTATCGCTGGCCGCGACGGCTATGACATCACCGAAGGTAGCATTGACTATTTGGGCAAAGATCTAAGCGAACTTGAAGCCGACGAACGCGCTTGCGAAGGCATCTTTTTGGCCTTTCAGTATCCGGTTGAAATCCCTGGCGTCAGCAATATGGCTATGCTCAAAGCGGCGATTAATTCCATGCGCAAATATCGTGGCGAAGACGAGATCAGCGCTGGTGATTTTTTAAAGCTCATTCGAGAAAAAGCCGCGCTAGTTGAAATGAAACAAGAGTTTTTAAAGCGTTCGGTTAACGAAGGGTTCTCTGGGGGCGAAAAAAAGCGCAATGAAATTCTGCAAATGGCAATGCTGGAACCCAAGCTGGCCTTACTCGACGAAACTGACTCAGGCCTTGATATCGATGCATTGAAAATCGTATCCGATGGCGTCAACGCTCTTCGCGCGCCTGATCGCGCGATGGTTGTGGTAACGCATTATCAGCGCTTGCTTGATCACATTGTGCCCGACTACGTGCACGTGCTCGCCGACGGTAAGATCGTTAAATCTGGCGATAAGTCTCTTGCACTGGAACTCGAAGAGAAAGGTTACAACTGGATTGAAGGCCTACAAAAGGCGAGTTGAGATGATTGCAATCGATCAAACACAAAGCTGGTTGGATCAGCACTCGCTGACGCAGTTTTCAGAGCCAGCATGGTTAAGCGCGCAACGCGCCCAGGCGCTTTCTCGTTTTGAGAAAATTGGCTTGCCTGGTGTACGCGATGAACAATGGCGTTATACCAATTTGCGCAAACTTAAATCCCAAGCGCTTAGCGTTAGCTCGCCTGCAAACCTGGGCATTGAGTTAAGTAGTTCAAACTTTGTTCGCTTGGTTTTTGTTGATGGCCACTTCGATGCTGATCACTCAAGCTCAATCGATCAAAGCGGCGTGCATCTCTCCAGTTTAAAGCATGCGCTAGATAATCAGGCTGACTTGCTCGAAACTCATTTTGGAGCCAGCTTACCTCAAGATGCGCATGGATTTACCGAACTCAATACCGCGTTTAGCCAAGATGGTTTTGTCTTGCATGTCGCAAAAAATACCGCTGTCGATCAAATAATTGAAGTGGTATTTGTCTCGCAGAGTAAGCAAAGCTTAAGCCATACTCGTAATCTCATCATCGCCGAGGCGAATTCTCAGTGCACAGTGGTTGAGCGCCACATCGGAGTGCCTGACGCGGTGTATTTAAGCAATACTGTCACCGAAGTCATCGCCGGCGATAACGCGATTGTCGATCACTATAAGATTCAACAAGAATCCGATGAGGCGTTTCACATGGGCGCGGCGTTTGTTAAACAAGCGAATGGGTCACAAGTCAGCAATCACAATGTTGCCTTAAGTGGTTTAGTAACCCGCAATGATATCGTTAGCGACTTACTCGGTGGCGGCGCGCATATGGAAATGAACGGCTTAGTCTTAGGTCAAGGGCGACAGCATATTGATAACCATACCCAAGTTAATCACCTTGTCGCGAATTGCACCAGCGACGAATACTACAAGAGCATTCTTGATGATCAGTCGCGCAGTGTATTTCGCGGGCGAATTATCGTCGCGCAAGACGCTCAACAAACAAACGCTGATCAACAAAACAACAACCTCTTACTCAGCGATAAGGCCGAGGCCGACACCAAACCACAACTGGAGATTTACGCTGATGATGTGAAATGCTCGCACGGTGCTACGGTTGGTCAGCTAGATCAAACCTCTTTGTTTTACTTGAAGTCGCGCGGCATTAACGCTGGCTCGGCACGGGCGCTTCTGACCTTTGCCTTTGCCAATGAAGTGATTGATCGTATAAAAGTTGATTCGATTAAAAACGAACTAACTCAGTTGATTGCAGGCGAGTTGCTTTCTGGTTTGGAGGATCTAGTCTAACCAAGTGTTGGCTAAACCACATCATGACATCTCTCGCTCACAATCAACCTATGACGCCAAATTTTGAAGCACTTAGAGCCGAATTTCCGAGCCTCCAGCAAGAGGTAAATGGCAAGCCTTTGGTGTATTTAGACAACGGCGCTTCTACGCAAAAACCGCAAGCGGTCATTGATGCAATTGCGCATTACTACACGCACGATAACTCCAATGTTCATCGCGGCGTGCATACACTCAGTCAGCGAGCGACTGATCAATTTGAAAATGCGCGCAAAAAAGTACAAGGCTTTTTGAACGCCCGTGAAGACGCCGAAATCATTTTCACCAGCGGCACCACAGAATCGATTAACTTGGTTGCGCATTCATTTGTGCATGCCTTTTGCGAAGCCGGCGACGAAGTGGTGATCACCGCGATGGAGCATCATTCTAATATCGTTCCATGGCAGTTACTTGAGCAGCAAATTGGCATCAAGCTCGTTGTCGCGCCGATCAATAAAAAGGGCGAAGTTGTCTTTGATGACTTTAAAGCGTCTTTAAGTGAACGCACTAAACTGGTCGCCGTCACTCAGCTTTCTAACGCCTTAGGCACCATCACGCCGCTCAAAGAAATGACTGAAGCTGCGCACGCTATCGGCGCCAAAGTGTTAGTCGACGGCGCTCAAGCGGTGGCCCATTTATCGGTTGATGTGCAAGCGCTAGACGTCGATTTTTATGCTTTCTCTGGCCATAAAATTTTCGCACCTACCGGCGTTGGTGTCTTGTACGGTAAACGCGAATTACTTGATGCGATGCCGCCCTACAAAGCTGGTGGCGATATGATAAAAGTGGTGAGTTTTTCAGGCACTACCTTTAATGATTTGCCGCACAAATTTGAAGCCGGCACGCCCAATATCGCCGGTGTAATTGGTTTGGCTGCCGGTATTGACTATGTGCAAGCCATTGGCCTAAACAATATCGCGGCTTATGAACACGATTTACTTAACTACGCGACAAATCAGCTTGAGAAAATTGATGGCTTAAACATGATTGGCACGGCCGCTAAAAAATCAAGCATTTTGTCGTTTCAAATCGAAGGTGTGCATGCCTCAGATTTAGGCACGCTTCTTGATCATCAAGGCGTGGCTATTCGAGTCGGCCATCATTGCGCCATGCCAGTCATGGAGTTCTTTGGCGTAGACGCCACTGCTCGAGCGTCGCTCGCCTTTTACAATAACCAAGCCGACATTGACACCTTGGTTGCAGCTTTAAATAAAGCGCTCAACATACTTCGCTAGAGTTTCAACATGCAAGAATTAAAGCCATATATTGTTCCAAACAAGAACGCGAAACCAGTCGACCCAAGCGAAGGGCCACGCAGCAAAGAAGCAATGGAACCCGACATCGTCGATGCGTTGCGCACCGTCTACGACCCCGAGATCCCGGTCAACATATATGACTTAGGCTTGATCTACGGATTCGAAATTGACGACAACTATTTTGTCGATGTGAAAATGACCTTAACCGCGCCCGGCTGCCCTGTGGCGGAAACCTTTCCCGGGATTGTTGAGAATGCGGTTAAAGGTGTGGTTGGTGTCTCGGACGCGCGCGTTGAGTTGGTCTTTGATCCACCGTGGACGATGGACTATATGTCTGAAGAAGCTAAGCTAGAACTAGGGCTGATTTAAACTCTCTGCTTTGGAGTTAATTGCATGGCTGCTCCCGATATTCTAGGCGTGTTGGAAAACGCACTCACCGCTCACGAAGCTGGTGATTTTGCCAGCGCTCTGCAATTCTATGAACAGTTTTTCGACCATGCCTTAGACGACGACCCTTATGAATTATATGCGGTTAGGTTCTCACACGGCCTAGCTGGCTGGGCGGAATTGGCGATGGTGTTCCCTGGTGCCAAAATCAGCCTCGAGCGCAAATCGAGAGAAGTTTGGCAAGATTACGTTGACAATCGAGCAGCCGAACGATTTTTTGATTATCTCTGTATTTGCCGCCACCTTGGCCAAGAGCAAGATGCCATCAATCGCTTTTTAGCCTTGTATGCACAAGAACCCAAATCGGCACAAAAATTGACGCGCTACGTATGGGACGATTTAGTGATCGGCGAGCATTGGCAAGTCTGTAGCGACTTGTTACAAGAGCCAGCACAAAAAATAGACGAGCTTTTCTCAATTTTTCAGGAAACTCAACGTTTACGATCCATCGACTCGGAGTTTGACAAGCCTGAATTTGATACGCATATTGTCGATACAATTCTCAACGATTTACAAAAGGTCGTTTTGGTTTTACGGCACACAGGGCGTACCGGCGAGCTGGCCGAGGTGCAGCGCCAGTTTATGCGTGAAGTAGAGAAATCCGATCACGCTTTATTGGCTAAACAGGTTCACGCTAAAGCCTCCTTTTTGTTTACAGGTCACTAAATTTTATGCTCGAAGACGGTCTCTATTTCCACACTTGGTCACCGAACAAAGATACAAAAGCGGCTGTTATTTTGGTGCATGGCTTGGGCGAACATTGCCATCGGTACGAAGCCTTAGCGGCTCACCTCAATCAAAATGGAATCGCCGTCTGCGCGATGGACTTACCGTGTCACGGACAATCCGCCGGGCCACGCGGGCACATTGAGTCATTTGGCGATTATCAAACAGCAGTACTCACTTTGGTGGAGAAAGCCCAGGCTGATTTTCCTCAGGTACCACTTTTTTTACTCGGCCACAGTATGGGCGGCCTTATTGCCAGCCATTTATTACTAGAGCACCAATCACTATTTAAAGGCGCACTATTGTCAGGCGCAGCCATTCAAAGCCCGCAAGAACCGCCCGCTTGGCAGCAAAGTATTATTAAAGGCATGGCTAAACTGTTTCCCAAAGCCAAAATGATTGCGCTGGACGCCTCTAAAGTCAGCCGTGATCCCAAAGTCGTTGAAGCCTACTTTGCCGACCCTTTGGTAAGTGACGAAAAACTCTCAGCACGCTTTCTCGCTTCAATGATGGAGACCATGAACGCCGTCAAGGCCGGCGCACAAAACATCTCCCTGCCAATTATTATCATGCACGGTACCGAAGATGTCATGACCGCCACTAGCGGCTCCGAATTTTTGCATGATCATGTCAGTTCAAGTGATAAAACACTCAGACTCTATGACGGCTTGTATCATGAGATTTTCAATGAGCCCGAAGGCCCAAAAATATTTGAGGAAATCACAGCTTGGATGCATGAGCGCTTGAGCTAGAGACTTAAGCACCTCGAGCCAGCTCGCAGAACAAAACGGGTTTTTAAGCTGAAGTCTCTCGCCATTTTCGATAACGGCTCGCTTGCCGACTGGCTTTGATTCGATCGCGCAGGGTTGCCAACACGGCATTTACACCAGGCTGTACCGGCTTACCTAGAGATAATTGTTTCAATTGATGCTTGATTACTGACATGGTGCCAAGCGCGGCCATGGTTCGGTTTTTCCATTGTATCGGAGGAATCTGCACATCTAAGGCGTCGCCATTACGCCAAAGATTGGGCAAGTCGGGATGGTAAGCCATCGCCGTAGCGACACCCAGCATGTCGACCGCTGGTAAACCGCCCTCTTCGCTTAGAGCTTGCTCGGCTATGTCAAATCGACGAATCCCGCCAGTCACCATTATCGGTATGTCTGAAACCGCCGCTATCTCGCGAGCGAAATCGATAAAGTAAGCTTCTCGGCGGCCAGTGGAACTGTCTGCTGGGTTGCCCTGCATGGCGGGGCTTTCGTAGGAGCCTCCCGACAATTCGATTAAATCCAACCCCATTGAGTTCAATTGGCTTACAACCCATTTGGAATCTTCGGCGCTGAACCCGCCTTTTTGAAAATCCGCTGAATTCAGTTTTACGGCGACACAAAACTGAGGCGAGACCGCCGCACGAACACGCTCAACAATCGAAAACAAAAAGCGCGCTCTGTTCGCCAGCTCGCCGCCCCACTGATCCTCGCGTTGATTTACTAAGGGCGACAAAAATTGAGAGATCAAATAACCATGTGCTGAATGAATTTGAACGCCACCGAAACCGGCTTTTTCGGCCAATTGCGCTGTCTTAGCAAAGCGTTCAATGATCTCTTGTATTTCTGCTTCAGTCAGAGCGCGTGGCGCAGCGAACATTTTAGAGAACGAACCCATCTCCAAGGCCACATCCGACGGCGAGAGAGCTTGCTCGCCCATATTGGCATAAAGCTGGCGGCCAGGATGGCTGATTTGCATCCAAAATTGAGTATTGTTGGCGGTTCCAATCTGCGCCCATTTCTCGAATCTGCCAAGGTGGTCTTCGTTGTCAAGCACCACCCCACCGGGCCCAGTCAGGGCATTCGCTGCCACCATCACATTGCCGGTTAACATTAAACCCACTCCGCCTTCCGACCATTGCCCATATAAGGTGTAGAGTTGCTGGCCCGGCAATTGACCATATTCCGCCATGTTTTCTTCCATGGCGGCTTTGCATAAACGATTTTTGATCACAACGCCGTTTGGCAGTGTCAAAGGGCTGAATAATGTGGATGCGCTCATTTTTTTCTTCTTTTGTTGGTGGTCTTCTAAGTTGATTTACATTTTAACAGCGGCTTGATGATAAGCTGAATCAAATAATTTTTTGGAGAAAGCCATGCGCTTTTTACGGTTTACTTTAAGCCTCAGTTTTTTCGTTACCCCTTTTATGGCTGCAACTATTGCCACTACAGCGATTGCTCAAGAGACCCCAAGTGCCGCCGAAATTGAGCCGCAGAAAGCGGTTTTAATCACTGGTGCGAGTTCGGGCTTAGGCGCCAAAATGACCGAACTGCTGCGAACAAACGGTTTTTTTGTGTACGCAACTGCGCGCAAAGAAGCCGATCTCGAACGACTCGATAAGCTAAACAACGTAGAAGCCATCAAACTCGATGTCTTGGAACCTGAGCAAATCAAGGCCGCCGTTAAACAAGTCGAAAAAGCAGGGCGAGGGCTATATGGGTTAATCAATAATGCTGGTGTCGCTATTTTTGGGCCGATGACCGAAGTGCCGGTTGCAGAACTGGAATACCAGATGGACGTTAATGTGTTCGGGCCTTATCGAGTACTGCAAGCGTTCGCGCCGATGATCATCGAAAGTAAAGGCCGCATTGCCACCACGGGGTCTATTGCTGGCACACTAACCAGCCCACTGTTTGCCCATTATGCGATGAGCAAGCACGCCATTGAAGCCTTTACTGACGGGCTCGCCGCAGAGATGCAAAACTTTGGTGTCGAGGTCGCTGTAATCGCGCCCGGCAGCTATGCATCAAACATTGGCAAGACGGCAAGAAATCGCATTTTAGACAATGATTATTGGACTGAAGACTCCGCTTTTGCAGAGCAACGCGAAGGATTTTTAGAACGCCTAGGCCAAGTTGACCAAGGTGCCGATCCTCTGCCCGTTGCTGAAGCCGCTTTGGATTTTATGAGCAGTGATTCACCGAAACGACGCTATATGGTGGTACCGAATATTGGTCAAGCAAACGCAACCATTCGAAAAAGCATGAGTAAACTGATAGAGCAAAACAGCACCCAGCAGTTTCGTTTTAGTGACGATGAGTTGAGAGCGATGTTTGAAGAGGAACTAAAGGCGGTGAAATCGGGTAACTGATTAGTCGTAAAAATTCAGATCTTATTTGATATCAATCAGCGGATTTAGTGTTGATGCCCAGCCTATCTAACTTAGAATAAAACGTAGATCGCGGTACGCCTAGAGCATCGGCCGTGTTCTGGGCATTGCCTTTGTTGATTTCAAACTTATATTGAATCAGCGCCTTCTCAAGAGCCTCCATCGTATCGGGTAGCATGCGCTGGTCATTAACGTAATCGCTGATCACTTTGGCCATCTCTTGATTCGCTCTATACGCTCTCATACCTGGGATATAAAGCCTAGGATCACGCACCAATTCAGCAGTCCCGAAGTAGGTGCAAATGATAAACAATGTGGAGGCGACCGGCAGTAAAACAATCAAACTGGGTTTAAAACCCATTGATAGCAGGATTACTACAATTATTGTTACTAAAACAAAAGGAGAAATTGCAAGCAGGTGGTAAAGCGCTGCTATCTCCGATGCATTATTTCGCGCATGGTAAATATTTGAAAAACTGAATGACAATGCCAAGACAGCCAGACCAACAACAAACGTCACATAAACCAGAAAATGCTGACCATAAACCGCTGTTACTAAAATTGGCGTAATTTTATAACCGGCAACAAAAGCATCAGTTGCCATGGTCACACAACTAAAGATAATGGCCAACAACAGACATAACTTTGCTACTTTTTGCTGCCAATCATAAGCCGACACATAGTACAAACTCATGCTCATAATCGCTATTGAGCCTACCCAATGCAATCTTACAAAGTATTCACTGATTGCACTCACTTCTGAGAAAAAGAAAGCGCTTGTCTCAACCAGACTTTGCAAACAAAGCACCACCGAAAAAATAAGCCAATCTCGGCGAAAACTACCCTGATACAGCGCCCATGCAAGCAAAGCGATTTTAATCGCAAACGCAAGCAATGCAGGCAACATGTAAAGGGAAATAAACATCTTCTTAACAATTCCTTTCGACGCCACCTTTTAGGTGACGAAACAACAATTGACTCTAAATAATTATGACAACTTGGTCTTCGTTTTTCGTTTTTCGACCAGCTCTAGAACTATGGTATACGAACAGGCGCAATATCAACAAGGTTGATATGCCAAATTAGCAAGTGCTCGGATTGAACAACCGGATCAAAAAATGGGATCAACCAAAAATGGTCATCACCGCGCCCGCGATATCTTCAATCACATAGTAGTCCTGATCTTGATAATGATTGGGGCCTTGCAATACTCGCCCGCCTAACTCCTTTACCGCATTGACGCTAGCCTCAATATCGGCCACTTCGACATACATCATCCATTGCGAAGGAAGATTCTGATTTACACCCTTGGCATGACAAACACCCGCAATGACCTCGCCCGATGCAGTTTGCATATTGTAATCTTGGTAGTCGCCCATCGAAACTGGCTCGGCTTTCCAGCCAACAACAGATTCATAGAACGAGGATAATTCTTGTGCATTTTCAACACTAATATCGCGCCACACTATTTCTCCGATCTTGTTGTTACTCATTGTGCTGCCTCTTTTTTGCGACCAGTTTACACTGGGGCGACGATGCTTTGCTACCATCGCCTAATGGTCTCTGTTGAACAGAATAATGGTATTACCCAAGTTGTGCTGATGCCCAATCGCTCAATGTCGTGGGAAACCAACAAGAAGATCCTGCTCGCTATGTTTTGTTTAAATATGGTGATTGCTTTGGCATGGACTTATCTCGGCGCTTGGATGGTCTTGCCATTCGCAGGGCTTGAAATTCTGTTAGTCGGCGTCGGCATGTACTACGTCTCTTGGAAGTTAAGTTTCCGCGAAGTGCTGGTGTTTGAAAACGAGTCTTTGATTGTTCAGAAAGGCGTTTACTTTCCAAAGCAAGAATGGCAATGGCAAAAAAGTAATACCACCTTGTTACGCCAACCGAGTAACTATCGTATGAGCGCTCCTCATTTGTGGTTATCCCACCTTAACGAAAAAGTAGAGCTTGGCCAGTTTTTAAATCGTAAGGAGAAGAAGCAGCTGCGCCGAGAACTTCAAGAGCTAGGTCTACCGCTAAAGAATCTACCAAAGTAATAACGTGCTCTACTACTATCAGCAACTCAAGGTATGCCGAGTTTGGCACTGTTTACTTTGTAAATTGATATTGGTTCTATCAAGCGCTTGCTCGCCTCCCTCATCGCCGTCGCAAGACTATGTGCAAAGACTTACCAATGTTTTAGACCTTGATCTTGCGAAGCCAGAAAAAACACATGGGCCGCATTCAGTTACGCGTTTCCCAAGCAGACGCGAACTCAAGCTTGCCATAGAAAACAGCGAGTTGAGTGTGCGAGAGTTTCTGTCTCTAAGGGAATGCAAGCTGCACGTCACCTTAGCCCATCGCAACAGCTTGATTGGAAAAGTAGCGCCAGACTCACAACTCTTGTTCAATGATTTAGAAATCATCGAGTTCGCGAAACCCTGTTTGCAAAAAATTCAGAACAAAGCCTTAAAAGCCAAACTCGAAGCCTTTATTGATACGAAGCAAGCCAATCTAAACGCGTCTTTTTGGAACGCGATTATCGCAGGCAAGGAAATGCAAAAGTTTTGGCGCTCGACGAACCATAATCAAGATTATCCACAGCAACTAAAACAAGAATCGGTTTACGATCTAGACAACTTGATAAAATTTGTTTTACGTCATCAACGCCAGGCTTCATCGCTAAGCACTGATGAACAGAATGTGATCGAAAACCAATTGGGGCAATTACGTTTTGGCGACGGTGGTCAACTCGTACACGAGTTTGCCGAGCTTGATTACTTTTTGGAACACGCCAATCAATTGATTAGGGCAGCCATTGAACGGCCGCTGTGTTTACAAGCGAAACCAACGACTAAGGCTATTTACCTGAGCAATATAGTAAACCAATTTTTTATCAATGGCGTACAACTGCACAGCGCAAGACTGCTCCGCAGACAAAAACAATTGATGCCCAGCGTCCACGCTTTGGAAAGCGCTCTTGGGAATGTCGCTCCAACTACTTTTAGAACTTGGCAAGATCAACGCGATAAGCTGTTGTCAAATACCAAGACGGTAAGCGACCATGCACAACTATTGCAGACACTGTATCAACAATGCGGCCTGAAAATCGGAAGCCACGAAGCAAGCTAGCACAATACATGTATCCATTAATGCGATAGCAAGAACCTTGTGCTCTAATACGGGTCGCCTCCGATAATCAACCATAACGATAGGCCCTCAAACATTATGTCGCGCTACGCTCGTCAAACCCAGATAGCCAAACTAGGCCAAGCCGGGCAGATTCAACTTAAAGAAGCTTCTGTGCTATTAGTTGGTGCTGGCGGCTTGGGCTGTACGGTTGCGTCGCAATTGGTGACCGCAGGAATCGGCAGACTTACTTTGCTTGATCATGATCAAGTCGATCTAAGCAATCTTCATCGTCAATGGCTGTTTGGCGAATCCGATGTCGGTAAAGACAAGGTACATTGTGCTGCTCAACGTTTGCGGGCAATGAACTCTGAATGCACTATTGAGGCGATTAGCGAACGTCTTTCGCCAGCAAATGTGAATCGTTTGTGCGAGGCCGCAACCTTGGTGATTGATGCCGCGGATAATTTTGTGGTGTCGTATCTTCTAAGCGACGCCTGTTGGCAAAGTAATAAAGCGTTGGTGACGGGGTCGGTAAATCAAACCTTTGGCTATGTTGCTGCTGTTTGTGGTGGAGCACCTAGCTTACGAGCGCTTTTCCCTAAACCTGCGCAGCAGTTAGCCAATTGCGATGTGGTTGGCGTGGTTGGCCCAAGTGTGGGCGTTATTGCAAGCCTTCAAGCACTCGAAGCCCTGAAACTTATTTGCGGCAGCGCCGACAATTTACTTGGGCAGATAGCGTATGTTGAAACGTGGCCGTTGAACCTGAATATCATTGACATGAGAGAAGCTAAAGAGCCAGCCCAGCGCCATTTTCAGCTAATTGGAAATGACACCTTGAGTTCAGGCAACTACTTTGTCGTTGATGTAAGAGAAGCTAAGGAGATAACGACGGCGCCACAAGCATTTGATGTAGACGCTAAGGTAAGCCTAACGTCCATTAAATCTGGTAAACATTCTCTTTCTAAAGATGTCCGACTTGCCTTGGCTTGTCGCAGCGGGCAACGAGCACTGATTGGCGCACAAGCTTTGATCAATCAGGGTTTTGACGACGTTGCGGTCATCGCGCCAAGCTAGGTGAGAAAAGAAAGAGCAAACTAGGGCCCTTTCACTTCGCCGAGCGATGCATGCTCCCTATTGTTTGCCTTTGATGCGAAACACCTGAAGCATCACAAAGCCCATTAGCGCGCCGCCAATGTGTGCAAAGTGCGCAATGTTCTGACCAAAAATCGACACGCCAGTAAACCCTCCGGTGAGATCGATTAATAACAAAACTGGTACGAAGTACTTTGCCGCTATCGGCACGGGCAAAAAGATCAGCATGATCTTAAAATTTGGGAACATCACGGCAAACGCGACGAGCAACCCATATATCGCGCCAGAAGCCCCAACCATTGCGCCCAAAAAAATCTGGCCAAGAATAAACTCGTCGACTAATTGCGAGATTATGCCCGCGCCAATGCCGCAGACTAGGTAAAACACCAAGAAGCGCTGCTTGCCCAACACCTGTTCGATAATTCGCCCAAACATCCAAAGCGCAAACATATTGAAAAAGAGATGCACCTCACTGCCATGCAAAAACATGTGGGTCACCAATTGGTACCATTGAAAATTCGGTGTGTGCCAACTATAAAGTTCCAAACCGGTGCGCTGGCCAGCGAAAAAAGCCAAGCTCAGAATATGCACTAACACCGTGATGATGATTAGCCGATTGGTAACGGTTGATAAAGCCTGATTTATAAAGTTCATATGAGTTCTTGGCGATGACTGCGAGCATGGTTATGCTTGCGTAATTACAATCGTGATAGTAACACTCTCATGCTCAGTTCAGCGCGCATTCAAAGCGACGATCTAGTTGTTGATTTACTCGACTTCGGTGCCCGTATCCAAATGATTGAATACGCTGGCAAAGCCGTTGCCTTGAGCTATGAAAACAATCAGGCCTTTTTGGGCGACGCTTTTTATCTTGGGGCCACTGTCGGCCCAATTGCAAACCGAGTACGCAATGGCCGGTTCCAAGTCGGCGATAAAACCGTTCAACTCCCACAAAACGAGCACCCTAACTGCCTTCATTCGGGAGGCTTAGGCTTAGATAAACAGACTTGGCAAGTTATTCGACAAACAGAATCGTTACTTGAATTTAAATGCCAAGTCGCCTTAAAACCACTCGGCATGAGCGGCGAACTCACGTGCACAGCAGTGTATCAAGTGAATGAATCTGCACTGACTGTTCTGTATTCAAGCCAATGCAGCGACGATACATATCTGAATTTGACCAACCATGTTTACCTAAATTTAAATGGCAGTGGTTCGGTGCTTGACCACGAGTATCGCAGCTATGCGGCTAGCGTATACAAACGTGGCAAAGACAATCTACCCTCTCTCGCCCTAGACCACCTTACACCAGGGCAGGAACTAGACTTATCTGAACAAGGCTTCGATGGCTTTATTGATCATCACTTTAATATGGGCGACATTAATCTAGCGGAGAGCCGCCCAGAAAATCTACGCAGATACATCGACATTCAAAGCGCGTCGAGCAAACTAAAGGTGAGTGTTTATGGCTCGGCTCCGGGCTTTCAGCTTTATACCGGAGCCGGGTTAGGCGAACCATTCAACGCTTCCGCGGGGTTTTGCGTGGAACCGCAGTTTGTACCTGATGCGATTAATCGCCCCGATGCCAGCCCCATCCTAAAAGCTGGCGATCTTTTTGAGCGAGCTATTCGCTATAATTTTTCGACGATTTAAACGGGCAAACCATTGATCATTTTGGCCGCTTTGACCGTATTGCCCATCAACATGGCAACCGTCATTGGGCCAACACCGCCAGGCACGGGCGTGATGGCGCTGGCCACGGGTTCAACGCTCGCGTAGTCAACATCACCAACCAAGCGATACCCTTTGGCGGCTGACTCATCTTCAACGCGGTTAATACCGACATCAATCACAATCGCGCCTTCTTTGACCATATCGGCTTTAACAAATTCAGGCACGCCAATAGCAGCGATTAAAATGTCAGCTTGTTTGGTGTGATACGCCAAATCTTTGGTGCCACTGTGGCAGCAAGTCACTGTGCAATTTGCTTTGTGACCTTTTTGCACCAACAGGCTCATCATGGGCTTACCTACAATATTAGAGCGGCCAATCACAACGGCATGCTTGCCCGACATCTCTAAGCCGCTGCGCACAATCATCTCAGGAATCCCGGTTGGCGTGCACGGCGTTAAGCAATCAATGCCAATGCTTAACTTACCAACATTAACCGGATGAAAACCATCGACGTCTTTTGCTGGATCAATTCGTTCGGTAACGCGCTCTTCATCCATGTGTTTTGGCAGAGGCAATTGCACCAAAATACCGTGCACCGAGGCATCGGCATTCAGCTCATCAATTTGCGCGAGCAAATCGTCTTCGGCCATATCAACTGAGTGCACAATTTTGAGCGACTTCATGCCGATTTCTTCGCAAGCCTTTACTTTGCTGCCAACGTACGCTTTGGAGGCTGGGTCTTCACCAACCAACACAACGGCTAAACAAGGTTGAATGTCGTGCTTGCTGAGTTCGGCAACAGCCACTTTGGCCTCGGCACGAATTTCGGCCGCAATGGCTTTGCCATCAATAATTTGCGTGGGCATAGGGAAACTCCTCTGTATTTTTTCGGGGGCTAATTATTCTTGAGAGCTCGAATCTAGTGCCTTTTTTTCGATACGTCTTGCGAAAAAGAGACCCACTTCGAACAATAAACAAACGGGTAGCGCCAGCATTACTTGAGAAAACGGATCCGGCGGGGTCATCAACATCGCCATCACGAAGGCCGCCAAAATAAAGTAGCCGCGATTCTTCGCTACGCTGGCAGCAGACATTACCCCCATTCGAGTCAAGATGACAATAGCCACAGGCACTTCAAAGGCTAGGCCAAAGGCAAAAAACAGGCTGAGCGCAAAGCTCATATACGACGCAATATCCGGCATGTAGGCCACGCCTTCGGGCGTCATTAAGGCGAAGAACCGAAAGATCAAAGGGAAGACCACCGCGTAGGCAAACAGAATCCCGAGATAAAATAAGAACGTGGTTGAAACCACCAAAGGCAGTACGATGCTTTTCTCGTTTTGGTATAAACCCGGGGCGATAAACGCCCAAGCTTGATATAAAACAAAGGGCACCGCCATCGCAAAAGCCACCGCGAACGCCAGCTTAAACGGCGTAAACAAGGTTGTGTGAGGGTCGATAGCAACCATGGTGCCGCCATCTGGAATGTTGGCGATTAGGGGTTCGGCAAACCAAGCGTACAAATCTTTGGCAAATGGCACCAAGCAAATAAACAAAACAAGCACCGCGCCAACAGCCCATATCGTTCGATTACGTAATTCGACAAGGTGCGATACGAAGGGCTGCGAATCTGCATTATTCGGCTGAGCGGCCGCGTTTTGCGAATTCGTATTTTGATCAGAGGATTGGTTCACAGACAGGGGCCGTGTTGAGATCGATTAAGATTTATTTTCATCAGCCTGAGCGGGCGATGTGGATTCGGTTTGGATTTCGGCTTTTTTGTCGACGTCGATTTTTTCTTCCGCTGCGTTGGCCAGATCGCTGCCCATTTGGCGGATATCTCGTTTTAAATCGGCCATCTCCTGTTTGGCTTTCTGGAAATCTTCAAACGGCGTACCTTGCATTTCTTGGCTCATCTCAGAACGAAGCTTAAACATGGTTTGCCGTGCTTTGCGCACCATAAAGGCTGCCTGCTTGGCGACCTCGGGCAATTTCTCAGGCCCCATCACCACCAGCAACACAACGCCGATTACCACCAGCTCAAAAAAGCCGATATCAAACATAGTCAGTCAAACTACGATTTTTCTTCGGTTTTTTCAGCTTCTTCGACAACTTCGGCGTTGTCTTTGTCGTCGTCACTTATCGCTTTTTTAAAGCCTTTGACCGCGCCGCCCAAATCTCCGCCAACACCGCGTAACTTTTTCGTTCCAAAAATTAGAGCGACGATGACCAACACAATCAAGAGCTGCCAAATCGAAATGCCACCAAGTCCCATAATAAAACCTCAATTAAGTATTTGTTCGTGCGGCTTTTTCTGTCAAGCCCGATACGCCAGTGCGCCGTTCGAGTTCGCTAATAACCGCTTGCGCTGACGAGCCTTGCTGCGCCAACAACACAATCGTGTGAAACCATAAATCGGCCACTTCATAAACGAGCTTATCAACATCGCCGTCTTTTGCAGCCATCACCGTTTCGGTGGCTTCTTCGCCAACCTTTTTCAAGATCGCGTCCAAACCCTTATGCGCCAATGACGCCACATAGGATGAATCAGGCTCGGCATTCAAACGATCCATCACGGTTTGCTGCAGTTGTTGCAAAATGTCAGATGAGTCAGTCATTTAACCATAGATCTCTGAGGGGTCTTTTACAACCGCCTCAATGGCCCGCCACTGCTCACCATTATAACCACGATAGAAGCAGCTGTATCGGCCAGTGTGACACGCAATACCGCCGTGTTGTGTTACTTGTAATAATACCGTATCGCCGTCGCAGTCAAGGCGCACATCACTGACTTTTTGGTAATGCCCAGATTGCTCGCCCTTACGCCACAAACGTTTGCGCGATCGCGAATAATAGACCGCTCGTTGCGTCTCAAGTGTTTCGGCTAAGGCATCGCGATTCATCCACGCCATCATTAGCACAGTGCCGGTGTCTGCATCTTGTGCGATCGCGGGCACCAACCCGGCCTCGTTCCACTTAATGTCATCTAACGCATTCATAGACTCATCATAAGCGCTTATAAGCGAACTTCAATACCTGCATCACGCATCGCCTGCTTCGCTTGTTGCACCGTAAACTCGCCAAAGTGAAAAATACTGGCCGCTAACACGGCGTCGGCACCGCCTTGAGTAACGCCTTCGACCAAGTGTTCTAGATTGCCAACGCCGCCGGAGGCAATCACCGGAATCGGCGTTGCCGCACTGACTGCTTTGGTTAGTGCCAAGTCGTAGCCGGCTTTGGTACCGTCGCCATCCATACTCGTCAGCAGAATTTCGCCCGCTCCAAAATCGGCCATTTTTTTCGCCCACTCCACGGCATCGATCCCGGTCGACTTACGACCACCGTGAGTAAAAATTTCCCAGCGGTTTTGAGCATCACCCTTGTTGGTAAATTGGGTTTGCTTAGCATCGATGGCAACCACAATGCATTGCGAGCCAAAATGTTTGGATGCTTCTTGTACGAATTCGGGTTTGAATACGGCGGTTGAATTGACTGAAATTTTATCCGCCCCAACGGCAAGCAAGTTATGCACATCGCCAAGCTC
>CALAKU010000091.1 GCA_937922925.1 uncultured Arenicella sp.
TTCGCAAGTTGCTCTATGTAGTCCATTAACTGAACTGGCTCGCCTCGACCAATGTTGTAGACCTTGCACATAGAGCCTTCGGTGCTCTGTGCGATCCGCATTACACCTTCATTGATGTCTTCGATGAATGTGAAATCTCGAATCATATTACCTTGGTTATAAACCGGAATTGGCTCGCCTTTTAGCATGCGCGAAGCGAAGCGAAACGGCGCCATATCAGGGCGCCCCCACGGGCCGTAGACCGTGAAAAAGCGTAGGCCGGTGCATCGAAACCCGTATAGATGTGCATACGAGTGGGCCATGAGTTCATTGGCTTTTTTGGTTGCGGCGTAGAGCGATATAGGCCCATCTACTCGATCTGATTCACGAAAAGGAAAGTCGTCGTTTTTTCCGTAGACCGAGCTTGAACTGGCGTACACCAGATGAGCAACATGCGTTTGTCGACAGCCTTCGAGAATGTTTCCAAAGGCCACCAAATTTGAGTCTATGTAGCTCGCAGGATTCTCTAGCGAATAGCGAACCCCAGCCTGCGCAGCCAAGTGAACAACAGTATCAAATTGCTCGCTCGCAAATAAATCAGCGGTGGCCTCGCGCTGTTCTAAGCTAAATTCCTTAAGTGTGAATGCGCCTTCGCTGGCACCTTTATCGTGGCAACTGAGCTCAATTTGCGCGACGCGATCGCGCTTTAAGCTCACGTCATAATAATCATTGAAATTATCCACGCCAATCACAGTGTGGCCATGGCGTATTAGCCGCTGGCATAAATCCGCGCCGATGAACCCCGCCGCTCCTGTTACTAGTATTTTCATCGAGGTTTTAATGACTGTAATACGCGTCTTATGTATTAATTTGCTTTTGCTGGCGCAAGTATATATTACAATTGCAATCAGGTATTTATGATCTCAAAAACAGCGTACGTTATGCAAAATTCCTGCTCTGTCATTACTCCAACGTGGATAGTCCCGGTGGTGCCGCGTCAAACTGTATTGACGGAGCACAGTTTGGTCGTAGAAAACGGCAAAATTCAGGCAATTGAGCCAACCGCTGACGCTCTCAAAAAATGGCCAGATGCGCCGCACATTGAACGCCCAGATCATGCGCTACTGCCAGGTCTGATCAACAGCCATTCGCACGTTGGCATGAGTTTGTTTCGTGGTTTTGCAGACGATCTGTCTTTGATGACTTGGTTAAACGATCACATGTGGCCTGCCGAAGCCAAATGGATGAGCCCCGAATACGTGCGAGCTGGCACCGAATTGGCAATCACCGAAATGCTGAGAAGTGGCACGACTTGCTTTAATGACATGTACTTCTTCCCGGATCAGATTGCCCAAGTTGCTCAGACAATGGGTATCAGGGCGTTTGTCAGCATGATTGTGATTGATTTCCCAAGCGCATGGGCCGAAACCGCCGATGAATACTTCGCCAAAGGCATCGAGGTGCACGACGAGGTTCGATCTTTATCCCGAATCAACACGACTATGTCGGCCCACGCCCCGTACACGGTTTCAGACGCTTCGTTTAAGCGAGTGCGCACCTTGGCCGACGAGCTGCATGTGCCGGTAGTCGTTCATCTTCATGAAACCGAGCAAGAAATTGAGGATTCGATAAACGACCACGGGGTTCGCCCATTGGCTCGCTTACATGACTTAGGCCTGCTGAACCCACGCTTGATGGCGGTGCATATGACTCAACTTACTCCAGAAGAAATTAACCTTTGTTCTGAGCAAGGAATACATGTGGTGCACTGCCCTGAGTCCAATATGAAACTCGCCAGCGGAGTCTCCCCGGTCAGCGAGCTATTATCGAGCGGAACGAATGTTTGCCTTGGCACCGACAGTACCGCCAGCAATAACGATTTAGATATGCTTGGTGAAATGCGAAGTGCTTGTATGTTAGCCAAAGTCACCACCAAAAACGCTGAAGCTCTGCCCGCCTGGCAAGCTCTGGAAATGGCGACCATCAATGGTGCGGTCGCATTAAACGTACAAGACCAGATTGGCTCATTAGAGGTCGGCAAGTCAGCCGATATGATTTGTGTTGATCTCTCTGATGTATCGACACAACCGGTATACAATGCCGTCTCTCAACTGGTTTACAGCGCCAATCGCGACATGGTTAGCGATGTATGGGTTGAAGGTGAGGTTCGTGTCTTCAATAAAGAACTCCAAGGCATCGACCTCACAAAAATTCTCGAAAATACCGCCGAATGGGGCGCAAAGATAAAATCATCATGAGCGAATCCAACGCTGCTCGACACAGCAACAATATTGACCTAAACGTTGACCCAAACGAAATTCAAAAGTTTGAAGATCTCGCCGCAAGATGGTGGGATCCTGAGAGCGAATTTAAGCCCTTACATCAGATCAACCCCTTACGCTGTGACTATATAAATCTGCATTCGCCCGTGGCAGGCAAAACCGTGGCTGATATTGGTTGCGGTGGCGGTTTAATCAGCGAGCAACTGGCCGTTTTTGGAGCAGATGTCACCGGCATCGACATGGGCGAAGCGCCGTTGAATGTGGCCAAACTTCACCTTCTAGAAAGCGGGCAACAGGTAGAGTATTTGCAAATTACCGCCGAAGAGTTGGCTGATCAGCGCCCAGAGCAATACGATGTCGTTACTTGCTTAGAAATGCTGGAACACGTACCAGACCCATCACAGGTGGTAACGGCGTGCGCTCAACTGGTTAAACCTGGCGGCGACGTGTACTTTTCAACGATAAACCGTAACCCCAAAGCTTGGTTATTCGCCATCGTAGGCGCCGAGTACGTTTTAAACTTATTGCCTAAAGGCACACACGAATACGAAAAGCTGATAAAGCCATCGGAGCTAAGCGAATACGCACGCAGTGCCGGCCTAGAGCTGCAACGCATAATTGGCTTGCATTACAACCCGCTGACCCAGCATTACAAACTCGCGCCCGGTGTCGATGTGAACTACATGATTCATTGCAAGAAGCGCTAAGCTGATAAGCTCGTATCTCATTCCCTCAAACTACTTTTATTATGGAACTCAAGTCGTTACTGCTTGATTTAGATGGCACCTTGGTCGACACTGCCCCAGACATGGTGGGCGCACTCAATCGTGTTTTGCAGCGCCACAATCAACCCCATACTGACTACGAAAAAGCCCACAAGTTGGTCTCCAATGGCGGCAAAGCGTTGATTGAATTTGGTTTCGCCGAGGCACTTTCTGAGTTTGATGCAGACGCCTTACTACATGAATTCTTAGACGACTACAAAAATCATGTGTGCGACCAAAGTAAGCTTTATGACGGGATGAGTGACGTGCTGGAATGGTGCGAGGCCAACTCAATTGTGTGGGGAGTTATCACCAACAAGCCACTGGAGCTCGCAAAAGGCGTTCTACAGGGGCTTGGTTTATTTGAACGTTGCCAGATTTTACTTGGCGGCGATAGCTTGCCAGTTAAAAAACCGGACCCGGTACCCATGCTGCATGCCTGTATGGTGCTTAACTTGGCGCCAAGCCAATGCCTTTATGTTGGCGATCACGAGCGCGACATCGAAGCTGGCAATGCAGCTGGCATGGATACGGCGGCGGCACTCTGGGGCTATATTGATTCTTCCCTATCGCCTGAAGACTGGGGCGCCGGAGCTCTGCTCTGCAGCCCCGCTGGTTTAGCCAAACTTGTGCAAGAGATGCACAGTGCACATAGCTAAAAAGGTTGAACATAAAAACGAGAGCAAAAGTGAGCCAAGACAATAAAACAATTCTTGTTACCGGAGCCGCAAACGGTATTGGTCGCGCGGTAGCCATCACCTTGGCTGAGCGAGGCGCCACCGTCTTAATGCTCGACAAAAAGGCACGCCATCTAGAAAAATTGTACGACGAAATTCTAGAGCGCAAATTCACCGAGCCGGTCATCGTGCCAATCGATCTTGAGCACATCAGCCCCGAATCGGTTACTCAGCTTGCGCAATCAATCGTTGACGACTTCGGTGCATTGAGCGGAGTGTTGCATAATGCAGCCGAACTTGGCTCGCCAAGCCCAATGGACCAATATGATCTAACGTATTGGTATCAAACCATGCAGGTAAACTTGAATGCGCCGTATCTATTGACTCGAGCGCTCTTGCCGTTGTTAAAGCAAGACTATCAAACCAACCTTTTGTTCACCTCAGCGGATGTTGGTCGCTCTCCGGCGGCCTACTGGGGAGCGTTTAGCATTGCTTTTGCCGGCATCGAAGCGCAGATGACCCTGTGGGCCGAAGAGCTTGAGAACATATCGAACATAAAGGTAAATTCGATTGATCCTGGCCCAGTGCGAACCAAACTACGGCGACGTTCGCATCCCGGTGAAAGCCAAATGAGCTTAGTCAGCCCGCAAGCGGTCGCCCCAGTATATGCTGATCTGCTGCTCGAATCTCATACCTACCATGGGCAAAAACTGTCCATCGACGAATTGGCACCGTCGCTGCGCGCCGACCTAAAGTAGCACTTACTGTTCGCTTCGGAAAAATCCCGGAAGCTTGTGCGCAAACTTGACGACAAAAAACGAAAAGGGGTCACGCTTTAAACCAAGTGCTCTCAATGCTTTGTATGATTGCCAATTCGCTTGAATTCGCTGTCTAACACTGCGATTGCTCAGGCCGCCCAAACGCATACGAACCCAAACTTGCTCCACGTAGTGAGCCCTAATTTGATGGATTTCAAAAGCACGAGCACAATATTCCAAATCAGCCTGTAAGCCCGCATCAAGGTTATAGTCACCGATTCTTCTTTGTACCTCGCGCTTTAAATACAAGGTAGCGTGGGCTGGCATCCAACCCAAAAACACTTTGCCCTTTTTATAGTGGCCGGAAATATAACTCCGCTTTACGTGTCCAATATCGGCGTTGTCTACATAGACCAAATCACCGTATACGGCATCATAGTCATCATGGCGTAATACGTGCACTGCCTTTTCAATAACCTGGTTGTCGGCAAATACGTCGTCGGCATTTAGAACGCCAATAATATCGCCACTGGCGCAGGCCATCCCTTTGTTCATCGCATCGTACAAGCCTTGGTCTGGCTCGCTGATCAGGCGGTGAATTTGGCTGGCGTAGTGTTCTATTACCTCAAGAGTACCGTCGGTAGAACCACCATCAACGATAATATGTTCTATGTTTTGATGGCTTTGATTGGCAACCGAATCCAGTGTGTCGCCAATGGTGTCCCTCGCATTTAAGACAGCCGTAATCAGTGAAACCTTCACTTTAGATCTAACCCCGTTGGCGCGTTTTCGTTCGGGTCTTAGCTTTTGGCTTAGGCTTACGTTGGCTTCGGGGTTCGCTTCTGGCGTCAGACTTAAGCTGAGAGTTTGCGCCATCTGTGATGCGAGGTTTACCACCTGCTCGAGACGAACGCGTTGATCGTTTAACCTGGCTTTCTTTCGCTTGACGTTGAGCGCTTCGCGCAGGTTTTGGGCCGGGCTTTGCACCTGATTTAGAAGAATACAATTGGCCACTAAATTGCTCGGCAAGCCCCGCGCTGATGACTAAACGCTCAAGCTGTTTCGGAGCGAGTTTGGCGTGATGGCCCTGCTTGATACTCCGAGGCAAACTGACCGTGCCATAACGAATGCGCTTCAGTCGGCTGACAGTATGCCCCACGGCCTCCCACAAACGCCGCACTTCACGATAGCGCCCTTCACGAATCACCACGCGATACCAGTGGTTGGTGCCCTCTTCAGCCATGTCAGCAGCAAGAATTCGATCAAACCGCGCAGATTTACCATCTAGCTCAACGCCATCCCTAGTGAGCGTTTGGATATCCGACGGGCTGACTCGGCCACGCACACGCACCAAATATTCGCGCTCTAAACCGGTACTCGGATGCATGAGTTTATTGGCCAGTTGGCCGTTATTGGTTAACAAAATAAGGCCACTGGTGTTGATGTCGAGCCGCCCCACCGAAACCCATCGCCCATTGGCGATCGCAGGCAAATTATCGAACATAGTCGGTCGCCCCTTAGGGTCTTTACGAGTACATATCTCACCTTCGGGCTTGTGATAGAGTATCGCTGTTATGGTCTCTCTGGCCTCTGACGTGAGCCGCACGGGCTTGCCATCGACCAATATGCGATCTTGCGGATCGGCACGATCACCTAGCTTAGCCCGTTTGCCGTTGACCGTAACTCGCCCTGCTTCAATCCAAGTTTCAAGCTCACGGCGAGACCCCAATCCAGCATGTGCAAGCAGCTTTTGCAGCTTGTCACTCATCTGGCTTTTTAGGCGACTCTTCGCTCGGCTGATTTACGCTTTGATCTGGCAAATTGGTTTCTTGTTCATCTAAATCCTTTACTGCGTTTTCTGAATCCGACTCTTCAAGCTGAGGCGCGTCAGACTCCTGCGTTGTGGTTTCCTGATTATCTGGATGCAATTCGATCACTTCTGCGCTGGCGCCAGAATCCTCACTGTTTGCCGAATCCTCAGCAGTATTTAAATCGTCGCTGTTGGATTCAAGCTTGTTGTCTTCGGTTGACTCAGTTAAACCATCCATCGGGAAGGTTAAATTCAGGTCTTTGGCAATTTCTCCAAGTTGGCGCTTATCCATCAACTCGGGCAACTCACGCAAACTGGCCATATTGAAATATTCCAAAAAACCCTGAGTTGTACCAAACAGCGCTGGGCGGCCTGGTACATCGCGATGACCAATCTGAGCTATCCAGCCTCGCTCTTCCAATGTACGAATGGTATCGCTGCTGACGCCCACGCCTCGAATCTCTTCGATGTCGCTGCGCGTCACCGGCTGTCGATACGCAATAATCGACAGTGTTTCGAGCAAGGCTCGAGAATATCGTGGTGCTTTATTGCCGCTTAACTTACGTAACCAAGGTGAGTATTTTTCTTTACTTTGAAAACGCCAGCCGTTGCCGATGCGGCGTAATTCTACGCCGCGAAATTCGCATTCTTCTTCAAGATTCAAGATCACATTTTGAATGTCGACTTTCGAGGGTTGAGCGTCATCGGGAAACAACGCCATTATCTTTTTGACACCTAAGGGCCCTTTTGCAGCATAAAGGGCGGCTTCGATAATGTTTTTTAATTCACTGTCGATAACGTGATCGTCGTCTTTTTTCTTTGTTTGCTTAACCATATCGAGTTTTTGTTGTTTCATTCGCGAAGCCACCTTTATGCAGCTCGCTTAATATGTATCGGCGCTAAAGGCTCGGTCTGTACCACCACCAGCATGTCGTCTCTAAACAGCTCCAATAATGCGATAAACGTAACCACCACACCCAAACGCCCCTCAGCCGCAGTAAAAAGCTCTTCAAAACTTAAATAATCTCGTTCTTGCAGACGAGTAAGAATTGTCGTCATTCGTTCGCGCATAGACAGCATGTCTCTCGAGACTCGCATACGTTGATTCGCATCTGCTCTATTGACTACCGATTGAAAAGCATTGACTAGCTGTTGTAGGCTGACCTGAGCTTTGACTTCGGGCGGATTAGGATCATCAAATACGGCACCGGCCGCGAAGATATCTCGATCAAGACGCGGCCTGTCATCAAGCTTATTGGCGGCATCACTAAAGCGCTCATATTCCTGCAAGCGCTTGATCAATGCTGCCATTGGATCGTCTTCATCTTCGGCTTCGTGCTTTGGTTTTGGCAATAACATGCGTGACTTGATCTCGCCTAACAAGGCGGCCATCACCAAATACTCAGCGGCTAAATCTAGATTGGCTGCCCGCATAATCTCAACATAGTTCATGTATTGACGCGTTATGTCAGCCACCGGGATGTTCAAAATATCGATGTTCTGCTTGCGAATCAGATAGAGCAATAAATCCAATGGCCCTTCGAAACTCTCTAACACAACCTCCAGAGCATCTGGCGGAATAAAGAGATCTTGAGGCCAATCATTCATGACCTCGCCCATGACCACCGCACGCATACTTTCAGTATAAACGCGGTCTTTATTTGGTTGCTCCGCCTGCTCGTTTTGCTTAGCTACGGAGTCTGCCTGATCTTGTGGCTTTTTTGGATCATCGCTCATGGCTTTTTACCCTCTTTCGCTCATGGCTTTTTAATCTCTTTCGCTCATGGCTTTTTAATCTCATCGCTCATGGCTTAATAGTAGTCCAAGTTCATGGTCGAGCGAACCTGTTCCATGGTTTCATCGGCGGTTTCTCTGGCTCTTTCGCAACCATCGGCGATGATCGATCTAACCAAGGTTGGGTCTTCTTCGTACGGTTTTGCGCGTTCAGCAATCTCAGCCTGCTCTTTTAACAGCGCGTCAATAAGTGGCTGTTTACAGTCAATACACCCAATACTGGCAGTGCGGCAGCCTTCTTCTGCCCAGGCTTTCGTGCTGTCGTCTGAATAAACGTGATGAAATTGCCACACGGGGCATCGATTCGGATCACCGGGGTCGTTTCGTCGCACTCGCGCCGGATCTGTCGGCATACCGCGCACGGCCTTTTCAACGCGTATCGGATCATCTCTTAATGAAATGGTATTGCGATACGATTTACTCATTTTCTCGCCATCTAAGCCAGGCAACTTTGACGCTTCGGTGAGCATTGATTCAGGCTCACTTAGGATGGCCCTGCCACCGCCTTCCAAATAGCCAAACAGGCGTTCACTCTCGGCATTACTCAGATTTTGGTTGCTAGATAACAAAGCGTGAGCCTTATCCAAAGCCTCATGATCACCGCGTTCGGTATAGGCATTGCGTAGATTTCGGTACAGTTTGGCTCCGCGCTTACCCAGTTTTTTAATTGCTTCTTCGGCTTTTTCCTCAAAACCGGTCTCGCGGCCGTATAGAAAATTAAAGCGCCTAGCAATTTCGCGGGTTAGCTCAATGTGCGGAACTTGGTCTTCTCCAACCGGCACTGACTGCGCGTGATACAGCAAAATATCGGCGGCTTGCAAAACAGGGTAGCCAAGAAAACCGTGCGTCGAGAGATCGCGTTCTTTAAGCTTTGCTTGCTGGTCTTTGTATGAGGGAACTCGCTCGAGCCAGCCCAAAGGCGTGATCATCGACAATAATAAATTCAGCTCTGCGTGTTCTGGAACGCGCGATTGAATAAATAAGGTGGCACGACTCGGGTCAACGCCGACGGCGAGCCAATCGATCACCATCTGCCAGACATTATCGCTAATGGTGGCTGAATCCTCTTCGTAGTGCGTGGTTAGGGCATGCCAATCGGCCACAAAAAAGTAACAGTCGAATTCGTTTTGCAATTCGATCCAGTTTTTTAGAACGCCGTGGTAATGCCCCAAGTGCAAACGGCCTGTAGGCCGCATACCTGAGACCACTCGCTCCGCTTGGCCGTTTTTGGAAATCATCGCTAAATCGCTATATTAGTTGAAGTAAAAGTGTAACGTATCGTTAGGAATGCAGAAAGGAGATATCGCCCGCTCCTTCTCGAATAATGCGCAATCGTGTCTCATGCCAATCAATCACGGTTGAGGGTTGATTGCTGCCGATGCCACCGTCGATGACCAAATCAACATCGTGTTCGATGCGTTCTCTAATTCGATCTGGATCTGCCATCGCGTACGGTTCACCGGGCAGAATCAAACTGGAGCTCATGATGGGTTCTCCCAACTCACTTAATAAAGCTGTCACGATATTGTTGTCGGGCAGCCGAATGCCAATAGTTCGTCGTTTAGGATGTACTAAACGATTAGGCACCAGCCGTTTAGCCGCCAAAATAAAAGTATATGGCCCGGGCGTAAGGCCTTTGATTAAGCGGAACTGCTCATTGTCGATTTTAGCGAACTGAGAAACCTGCTTTAGATCCGAAGCAACCAAAGTGAAGTTGTGATGGCGGTCGAGCTTGCGAATGCGGCGAATGCGATCAACGGCGCGCTTGTCATCCAGATGGCAACCCAGTGCATAGCTTGAATCGGTTGGGTAGGCCACAAGACCACCGCCACGCAGAATCTCAACGGCTTGATGGATTAAGCGAGCTTGAGGGTTTTGAGCGTGTATTGTGAAAAACTGAGCCATTGCTTATTCAGACAACAAGTCGGTGAATGATTTGATCGCCAAAGTCGTTCTGTTCAAGGCTCGACAGATACCGTGCTCGCTGCGCTTGGGGCAACAACTCCAATAGCGGTTTCAGAACAAATAAACGCTCCTGCATTCTAGGATGAGGCACACAAAGGCGGGGCTGATTGATTGATTGCTCGCCAAAAAGAAGAATGTCGATATCGATTAACCTTGCTGCGTTTTGGTTGCTCGGGTCTCGCCGACGACCAAGCTTGGTTTCAATAGTTTGGCAAAAATCAAGCAGCTCAAGCGCATCGCATCTAACCTCTACGGCAAGTACACAATTAACAAAATTGCTTTGCTTTGCATAGCCCACCGGAGAAGACTGATAAAAATGGGAACAGCGAAGCTCTGAACAAGGAGGCCAAGCGGCAATGGCTCGGCGTGCCTGTATCAATTGCTCGATAGGGTCGCCAAGATTAGCGCCCAACCCAAGGTAGGCAATCGTCATCTTACGATCCTAAATCAACGTGTTGCGTAAACTTGACTTGGGCTAAAAATGTGGCGTGTCGTCGACACTATTATCTGAGGCACCAGGCACGCGACGCTTGCGGCGTATCTTTACTTTCTTGTTGCGGTCGTTAGAGGTAACAGCGTACTCATCAGCCGGCCGCGCTTCGTGATAACGATTATCTGTATTGGCCGCAGGGTATCGGCTGCCTCGCCCGCGAGCGCCAGCGGTATTACCTCGATTTTGATAATTACCGGCCTTTTTTGAACGGTGGCGATTTTGCTGATTTGGGTTACGGTTTTGGCCGCCCTGACGACCATTTGATTGAGAACTGTTTGCGCCAGAACCATTTGCCTGAGATCCGCTATTGCGCCCGCCGCCAGCAGTTCGTTGGCCGCCAGATCGCTGGCCGCCAGTCCGTTGGCCGTCTGCTCGTTGGGCACCCGCTCCTCGTCGATTTCGATGATTTGTGGTCTTCTTGCCGCGATGCGGCTTGGCCCGATTCGAATCACGGCGACGATCATTACCGTAGCCTATATCATTGCCAAAATTGTCGTCTTGGCTGGAATTGTAATTAACACTGTTGCCGTCGGGTTCATGACTATGATGGGCGTGGCGTAATTGTCGCTGTTCCCTATAGACTTCAGTGGCCTCGGCAATCATCTCATCTTTTTCATCTTCGTCGACTTCCTGAATCCGCGTCCACCAATCCGCGATATCGCCTTCGATTTCATGCAGTTCGTTGCGCAACAGCAGAAAGTCGTAAGCGGCTCTAAATCGGCGGTTATTCAAGCACGCTTTCACCATTCTTGGGTTGCGCTTAATCAAGCGAAAATGAATATTCCAGATATCCAGAATAATGTCAGCCAGTCGACGAGGAACCGCCACGTATTGGTTTTGATCGCGCAGTGCATCATTCATCGCAACACGCCATGCGTGCGACTCATTGGCGCCGTCTTCCATTAGGGTTTGAGCATCAGCTCTTACTGGATCCCACATCATGCAAGCGAATAAAAACGCTGGGATGACAGGCTTGCCGGCCTTGACGCGGGTATCCGTATTTTGCAATGCGCGCTCTGGAAGGCCTTCTGAGCCTTCAATCGCCATTGCATCGGTAAACGGGAACAGATATTTGAATAAGCCCCATTTGCGCAACAATAAATAGGTCTCATAAGCAGCGCCGCCATGAAACAGTTTGAGTACTTCTTCAAACAATCGAGCATTGGAAACGTGCGCCAGTAACTTTCCTTGCTCCTGTATGATTTCTAGAGCTTGCTCTTGCATACCAAAATCGAGCTTGGCCGCAAAACGAATCACACGCAACATCCGAACAGGGTCTTCTATAAAACGCTGCTCGGGATCACCAATACTCTTGAGCTGCTTCTTTTTGATGTCGTCAATGCCACCTACAAAGTCGGTCACCTCACCTGCCACGCTATCGTAATACAGAGCATTGGCGGTGAAATCTCGGCGAATTACATCTTCCTCGAGGCTTCCAAAGACGTTGTCGCGCAACAACTGGCCCTGCTCACCCTCGCTCATCTCATTTCGATCAACCACCTCACGATCTGAGGCATTGGCTCGGAATGTTGCTACTTCTATGACTTCACGGCCAAAGCGCACATGCACGATCCGAAAACGACGGCCGATAATGCGCGCACTGCTGCCAAAAATCTGCTTAATTTGTTCTGGCTCGGCGTTGGTTGCGACGTCGAAGTCTTTTGGGGTTATGCCGATGAGCAGGTCGCGCACACAACCGCCGACTAAATATGATTCAAACCCTGCTTCTTGAATTTCGGCAACGACTTGGAGAGCCTTCTCGCTGATTTTTTGGTTATCAATGCCAACATCCGCTGCGGCATACTTTTTTGCTTCTATCAAAGGAATATCAACCTAATTTGTATCTAGTAATAATATTGTTTTCGTTAATTTTCTGGCTATAAGCCTACAATTACGAGCTGTTAATTAAGAGCGACTGTTGTCAAAGCCCTCGACCATAGGTCGCGCGATGAGTATTGGGTTCGCAAACGATTTCAAAAATTTGGAACGCTTCATTGTCTTGCTTCGTCATCTAGCATCGTCGTACCAAGTCTTCTTTCGCGGCCTCATCTTGTGCCGCGTCGTCAGCTTCATAAATCTACGTTATCAATTAATGGTATTTGGACTGGCCGAAGACTCTGCATTAAAAAATGCCTATAGCGCTAAAATGCCTGTGGCGTTTGTTAAATGCTTTAGCGCTTGAATTAAGCCGCTTGTCTAAGATAAATGTCTTCTATTTGAGCTCTATGGTTCGTCTGATCGCTTAGCCTTCTGTTTGCGAGCAATATACGCTAGTCGGTTGATTGACGTTGACCGGTTCATTTACGTTTACATAAATAGGCATAAACAGTCGAGGTTCACTATGTTACTTGCCACGCCAAATGGTCTTTTACTATCAACGATGAGCGAGCTTTAATTCGTTAGCGAATCATTGTCCTAAAGCCGATAGCCAACTGATACTAGCCCAAGCTATTTGTTATTTTAGCCAGTCGATTTTTTTTAAACTCGTTTCTTTATTCGCTAACTTTGCTAATTGCTTTTTTCGGCAATCGCTTTCTGTAACCGCGTGTCAGTGATCACTTTTTTATAGGTGTTTTGGCAACCCACCAAAACCGTGTCGATAAAAGCGATGATACTAATTTACGTAACCCATGAGGGAATACCCTCTTCCTAGGACCGATTGTGCACAATTTTGCCTTGTGATGCCAGCCTTGGTTAGTAAGTATTTTCTGATTCAAGACAAATCGCGATTCAGCCTCGAGGATGGTGTTGCTGGTGTAATCCTTGCAAACGCTCCATGGCAATATGCGTATAAATTTGCGTTGTTGATAAATCAGCGTGACCTAGTAGCATTTGAACCGAGCGCAAATCGGCTCCGTGATTTAAAAGATGAGTCGCGAATGCATGACGCAAGGTGTGTGGCGAAAGCTCGAAATCAATTCCAGCGAGGTGGGCATACTTTTTTATCAAATACCAAAAGGCTTGGCGGGTCATTCCTTTACCTCGGGCAGTGACGAAAAGTGCATCGCACTGGCGCTTCTTCAAAAGGTTGGGTCTGGCGTGAGCTTGATAGCGTTGCATCCAATCTATCGCCTGTTCTCCCAAAGGCACTAAGCGCTCTTTGTTGCCTTTGCCAACGATGCGCACAACGCCCACATCTGGATTTACCTCCAATAAACTTAAATTAACAAGCTCGCTTACTCTCAAGCCGGTCGCGTACAGAGTTTCAAGCATGCTGCGGTCGCGCAAACCGATATCCTTGTTGATATCAGGAGCAGCAAGTAAGGCATTAACGTGGGCTTCACTCAACGACTTAGGCAGCGGTCGGCCGCCTTTTGGCGACATGATTTGCGCACATGGGTCAACGGAGATTTGATTCTGGCGCAGGTTATATCGGTAGAACCGGCGCAAGGTTGAGAGAATCCTGGCACTGGAACTGGACTTCGCACCTTGACTCATTAAGTGACTCAAAAAGCCTTGGATCGTGCTTGCATCGGCGGCGAGTAAGTCTACCTTATCGACAAAACTTGCGAAGCGACTAAGATCTGAACGGTAGGCACTCAGTGTGTTTTTCGACAGGCCGGACTCTAGCCACATCGCGTCTATAAACACATCAATATGGCTTAGATTTTGATCCATTTGTTAAGCTGATGATATTCCTGATTTATGTCTACCGTCATACTTACTCGACGAACGGTGGGCACGCGATCGGCTTTCCATTGATAAACGCATCAGCAACCAGAACCAGAGGCGAGAAATCGGCATCGCTTTTACTTTGGTCAATCAAATTCGCGAAACGCTGATAAACCCCTAGATATTCTCCGTGTTTGCTAGGATTGGGAACCTCTAAGTCGCTGCCATTTAGGCTGAGCTTGTTACCATCATCGTACAAACGCAACAGCCCCTCGTCGGTATGAAAATCGATTTCCCGTTGATCTTGTTCTACGTCCCAATCGAATACGCAACTCACTTTGAAACCCTGAGAACATTGCATATCGACTTGAGCGGCGATAGGGGCGGACTTGTTCGACGGGATCATAAGGCTCGATTGCTTAACAAATAAATCGGCCCCTAAACACTCGGTAATAATCGATAAACCATTGATCGCACTATCAAACACACCTAAGCCACCGGCCTCCCAAATCCATTCCTGACCCGGATGCCACTTGCGCACGTCTTCTTTCCAAGTAAGCGCGACCGCATTGACTTTATGATTCGCTAACCAGTTCTTAGCAGTTTGCACGGCCGCAGCCTGACGCGAATGCCAACTTGCGTATAGGGTCACTCCTGCTTCTTCGGCCAGCCTTGCCAAATGCTGCACTTCACTGATAGTGGCCCCAGGTGGCTTTTCGAGTAATAGGTGTTTGCCGGCGCTGAGCGCGCTAATCGCAGCGGGATACCTAACCTGAGGTGGCACACACAAGGCAACGGCATCGATTTGGCTAGCATCTAACATGTCGTCAATCGTTTTATAGCTTGCTATGCCATCTACTTGCGCATTACGACTCGCACTAGCGACCAGCTCAAAATCGGCACTGGCATCTATTGAAGGCAAATGTTGATCGCGGACGATTTTACCAACTCCAACGACCCCGAGTTTTTTTGGTGATTGACTCATACCTTAGTTCTTTCTACTAGCAACTTCTTTATGTTTGATACTTTAACGATACGCGAAAAGCTTGTCTGCTAATCTTAGTTACACTCGCAAATTATATATCATATAAATATTATAATTAACTGCAATGATTGTATTTCGAAACTGCCTTTAGCATCGCTTTTTATCGTGGCGATTGGCGACTTCAATTATGGCTACTTCTTGTCTAGCTAGGTCGTGCATGAGCCAAATGGATGAAGCATAATTGGGTCACAGATTTACTATTTTTGAGCTTACCACATGGCAAGGCAACAGCTTGTTTTGGCGTCGTCATCGATTTTCAGAAAGGCGCTAATGGATCGTTTAATGGTGCCATTTTTGACATCCAACCCAGCGATCGACGAAACACCGCTTGCGGGCGAATCTCCGTTTGAGTTAGTGGAGCGTTTAGCTCTTGAGAAGGCAATGGCCGTTGCCGCGGAGTATCCCGACGCATTGGTGATTGGCTCAGATCAAGTGGCCATGCACGGTCAAAACATTGTGGGTAAACCTGGCACGCATGAAAACGCCGTTGCCCAATTGCGACAAGCATCGGGAAAGTCGGTTAAATTGTTTACCGGCCTTGCTCTAGTCAACGCCAGAACCGGTTCTACGCAGTCTCTAGTAGAACCATTTACAGTGCATTTTCGCGAACTGAGTACACAGCAGATCGAAAATTATTTGCGCAAAGAACAACCCTATAACTGCGCTGGCAGCGTTAAATCGGAAGGGCTTGGCGTAGCCGTTATTAAGAAATTTGAGGGCGACGACCCCGCCAGTTTAATTGGCCTTCCGCTAATTCGGCTAATTAGCTTGTTAGAAAACGAACGTTTTGATGTTTTGGCTTAGCTGAAATTCTCAATAAGACTCGCCTCAAATCAACCTCTTCCCTGAATGCTCCAACAAATTACCCCCATCGTTCTGAGTTATAACGAAGCGCCAAATATTGCACGCACTTTGTCGGCATTGTCTTGGGCAACGGAGGTGTTAGTAATCGATAGCTTCAGCACCGATAGCACGCCACAAATTTGCTCTGAATTTAAAAACGTGCGTTTCATCCAAAGACGCTTCACCAGCTTTAGCGAGCAATGCAACTTCGCATTGAAACAAGACCTATCGACCGATTGGGTTTTGTCTATGGATGCCGACTACATTGTGAGTGATTCATTGCGACAAGAATTGGCGTCGCTTGCCCCGGATTCGCAGGTATCGGGCTTTGACATCGAGTTTGACTACGTAATCAATGGGCATAAATTGCGGGGCTCTTTATACCCAGCGAGAACGTGTTTATACCGACATCAGCAAGCGCATTATCGCCAAGATGGCCACGCACACCGCGTTGTGATTGAAGGCCTTGTGAGTAAGCTAAGCGCCAAGCTCCAGCATGACGACCGCAAGCCCTATAGCCGCTGGCTTAGCTCACAACGAAGCTATGCAAAGCAAGAGGCTGCGAAATTGGCTCTAGCACCTTGGGCCGATTTATCGTGGCCGGATCGGTTTCGTGTGGTGGGCATTGCGCCGCTAGCTGTGGTAGCGCATACCCTTTTCTACAAAGGGTTAATTGTGGATGGTTGGCCCGGCCTGGTTTATACCTGGCAGCGATTCGTGGCCGAATCCTATTTGCAGCTTGCGCGCCTCAAACTGGCTCGCGCTCGCTCAAAGAACTCTAAGGGCTAAAGCTTGAAGGACAAAGCTTGAAGGACAAAGCTTGAAGGACAAAGCTTGATGTAAACCGGGCCAGATCACTATGAGCGGCAGGACGCACTTAGGCTAAAAGTGAGACTAAAGGACAAGCAAGCAAATTAAACAACAGACTTCGAACGTTATTGATCGAAGACACCGTTTATCCAATCTCCAATTTCTTTGATTTGCTCCATCACCACTTGATGTTCCATTGGATACGTTTTCCATTGAACTTGGTAACCCAATTGTTTTAACGAGTCGACACTCTCAAGGCCAAACTGCATCGGTACAACCGGGTCATAACTGCCGTGATGAGCCAAAATTGGTGTCTGCACATTCACGCCACTGTGCTCAGCCTCGGTTTCGTCTTCAAATGGTAGGTAGGTAGACAACGCCAAGACGCCTGCTAGTTTGGCTTTGCTGCGAACGGCCGTGTAGTAAGCCACGGCGCCGCCTTGCGAGAACCCTGCGACGATAATATTGCTCGCCGGCGTACCATTTGCGATTTCACCATTAATGATCCCTTCAAGCATCGCTGATGACTCACTCATCCCTTCGCGATCTTGTTTTTCTTCCAAACTCATGCCTTTGATGTCGTACCAACCTGGCATAACAAAGCCACCATTGATGGTAATTGGCCGACTTGGAGCTTGTGGAAACACAAACCTAATTGGTCGGCTTTGATTCAACCCTAACTCTGGCACAATCGGCGGAAAATCGTTGGACGTCGCGCCCAAACCATGCAACCAAATGATCGTATGTTTGGGCTCGCCTTCGCCAAAGTTAAGGACAATAGAATTTTCAGGCAAGTCTGCAGTCTGTGACATAAGCGTATTCGAATAGAAACTAGCGTTAATAACGAGCAATAGTAAAAAGAAAGGCAATTCGCGTTTGGCTTGAGCCGAACTCAAGGCGCATCAGCGTGCAACTGTCGAGCCAACATAATCGCCGCCAGCTTGGTGCGTGCAATCAGGCTCTCGACAGTTGATTCCTCTCTTGAAGAATGTGCGCCTTTGCCGTCGAGGCCTAGACTATCAACAGTTGCAAGGCCGACAGCCTGGGCAATAGACCCATCCGTACCGCCGCCAGAAAAGCGCGTGCCTTTAATCGGCTCACCAACTAAGGCCGACAACGAAATCGCTTCGTCAATCAACGCGTCAACTACATCGTTACGCGCCTTTACCGGCCGATGGCTAATGGCCCACGCTTCAATGGTAGGCAGGTCAGGGAATTTGGGGTTTGCGGTCGCCGCCTTTGACGCAATCTCTTTTATGTCGCTAATAAGTTGATCGCCATCGGCTTGTGCGGGAAAACGTAAATCGACATACGCGTCTGCACAACCTGGGACGGTGTTGCGTTTTTCACCGCCGCGCATCACCCCGGTGTTCACGGTCACTTGTCGCGAGTAGTCGGTTAGCTCTTCAAGCGCGACAATCTTGTGGGCCAATTCAAGACTGGCCGACACGCCCTGCTCGTGCGCACCACCTGCGTGAGATTCTCGCCCTGTTACTTTCAAACGTGCCTGCCCCAAGCCCTTGCGAGAGTGGGTCATCAGTTGATTGTAAGTACCTTCGTAGATCAAACCAATGTCATGCTCCGCGGCCAAGGATTCGATCAAAGGCCGAGAACCAAGTGAGCCAATTTCTTCGTCGCTATTGAACAAAACAGTCGCATTGACTTGCTCAAGCAAACCGAGTGATTTTAGGGCGCGTAAAGCATTGAGCATCACCACGATGCCGCCTTTCATATCAGCGACACCAGGGCCTTTTAAAACGCCACTATCCAAGATCGTTAGTGCTTGAAACTCATCGTCTTTCGAGAACACCGTATCCATGTGCCCGTTTAGTAGAACGCGCTTTTTATCGCCGCCGGTTTTAATCTCGGCAACTAAGTGATCGGCAATTTGGACCCGCTCGGCCGCACAACTTAAAACATCAAATGAGTCCGACTGATGGCGGCGCGTTGCAAACCCAAGAGCCTTCAGTTCTTGATCAAGCAAATCGCGATACCGATCCAAACCGCCGATATTAGCGGTACCGGTATTCATTTCTACATGTTGTTTTAACTCGCTCAAGATAGCGTCTGAACGCTGATCAACCCAATCGACCATTTGTTGTTCTGCTTCGGACAACGCCTGGGTTTGTTCTTGAGCTTGGCTATCCCCTATTACTATTCCAAAGCTCGCTACAATACTCGCGAATAAAAGCCCAGCAAACATTGGGCGCAACATTGCTTGATTCATTAGTTAGTTCTCTCTATCGTTTGATTCAGCCAATTTTAGGTTTTAGCCACGCAATTAAAATCGGCAGCAACAATAAGTTCGCCAGCAAGGCAGTGACCATTGCCAAACCAGTCAGCAATCCAAAGTACATGGTGGGCACAAAATTTGAAAACACCATAATTAAAAATCCCGCGGTGATGACCACAGTGGTGTAAAACATCGCTTGCCCTACATTTTGCGTGGCTTGATCTATGGCATTGTCGATATCTTGCCGGCGTTTCATCTCATCTTTAAACCGAGAGACAAAGTGAATGGAATTATCAACTGCGATGCCAACACTAATAGCTGCGATAGTAATCGTCATCAAATCCAATGGAATATTAAATAGGCCCATAACGCCCAGCACCAAAAGCGCCGAGAAAATGTTGGGAACAATGGTCACCACCGCCAAGCGAATAGATCGAAATAAGGCAATAAACATCAAGAAAATAACAATAAAAACCGTGCCTAAAGTCAGAATTTGCGAGCTGAACAGAGAGTTCAGCATATTGTTATAGAGCACCAACATTCCCGAGACATTTACCTGCTCTGGTGCTAAGCCATGATCGTTTACCAACAGCGTTCGAATGTCCTCGATTAACTGATTTCTGTCCAAGCCCTGATAGGTTTCAAAAACTCGTATATTAAAATGCAGTTGATTGCCGTCTTCAGAAATATACGGCGTAAAGAGGGTTTCGCGTAACTCGTCGTTTAATACGTTTTCAATAAAGGCGAGATTAATATTATCTAGCTCGGCAATGTCTTTCAGGCCCTGAAAAACACTCATGGTTGTCGCCAAGCTCATTACTTTACCGGTAGAAGGAATCGCATCCAATTGTGAATGAATAGCCTGAATTAGCGCAACGCCCTCTTGGTTATACCAATAGGAACTTTCTACCAAGCCGCCATCGGCTTCTTCTGCAAAATCGTCGAAATCATCAAAATCGTCGAAGTCGTCGAAATCACCAAAGCCGTCCTCTTCGGCTTCTTCCGTCGCTGCTTGCTCGGTGTTTTGTGAATTTTCCTGAGCGGCAGCGTCCGCTAAAAATGAGCTTGGCGCATCAATAATGATATCTAACGGTGTGGTGCCACCGAGCTTGGAATCAATTTCAACCATGCCTTGATAAATTTCGGTTTCAGGCTTGAAGTAATCAATAAATCGGTTTTCCACCGTCAGGCGAGTCAAGCCGATGCCGGCGATAACCGAGAATACTAAAAACACGATCACCACCAAGGCCGCTTTTTGATGCAACTTTTGTGCGGCCGATAAAATCACGCGGCTTATCGCATCTCGATTTTGCTGCGTCGCGGTTGGCTTCATGAGCATAGCCAAGGCAGGCAATAAGCCAAAGGTGGTTATTACCGCGACGAGTATGCCAAGACACATGATCCAACCGAAGTCGATCACTGGGCGAATCCCTGAAACCAGCAAAGAGGCAAAGGCCACCATAGTGGTCAAGGCGGTATAAACACAAGGGATAAATTTGCTACGCACCGTCTCGCTCAATAATTCATATTGGCTGGAATCTGGTTGCTGTTTGGCCAACTCTCGGTAGCGCACAATTAAGTGAATATTCAGCGACAGAGTGATAATCAATAACAAGGATAAAAAGTTAGATGACACCACTGAAATAGGCCAATTCAACATCCCAAGCAAACACACTACGATAAAACCAGTGGCGGCGCAGCTCGCTAAAGGAACCACGACCCAGCTGAATTGGCGGAACGCGACTACCAAAATCAAAATGATGACGATCAATGCCGCGCTTCCGAACACCACTACATCGGAATTAATAAAACTCACCGAATCAGCGACGATCATCGGTAAGCCGCCAAGAAAAACCTTGGCATTTTGCTCATGCTCTTTGATGATTTCTCTGAGCTCAGCAATCATCTTCGATTGCGAAGCCTGAAACGCATCAAGCTGCTGTTGATAGCCCAGAGTCAGCCTAGCCAGCTCTTGGTTCTCTTGTTGATTAAGGCCTAGCTCATCGCGTTTTTCGCGCAAGGCATTGCGTTGGTCTAATAAGCTCGACAAGCCTTCATTGTTTTTAAGTGAGACGACTATCGCGGTTGTACTTAGGTCGTCGCTCACCAATAAATCTGAATAGAGCTGGCTTTGAGTGAATTCTATTTTCGCCATTTCGCGATCGGTACGCTCGTCGAGCAAATCGCGTGGCGAACTGGCTAGTTCTCCTATCGTTAAAGGTGGGCTTTGCGTAAGTGGAACATCCACGATGGATAAAATCGAGTCGACATGGTCTAGCTTACTTATCTTGCCTTTGAGTTCGACAATGTCGGCCAGTGCTTCATCACCAAATAGATCTTGCTTTGGCGAATAGGTCAATATTAGCAAGTCTGCTGAGGCATATTTGCTAACCACTTGTCGAAAATACTTGAGCGACTCATCATTTTCTAGAACAAGAGAATCCGAGGAGGCGTCGAGCCGGAAATTACTGGCGTACGGAGATATGGCCACCATAATCGCAATAAAAAATGCAATGACCCAGAAATAGTGTCTCAGAACAAGTCTGTCGTACAAAGATGGATTAGCAGACATAGCGGTTTATTCCTAAAACAAATAACGCCACACAGAGTCTGCGAGGCGTTTAACAAAAAGCCCGCCTGCATTCGGCGAACCACTGATTATAAGTCGATCACAACGGGTATTTAGCTCTGGGCTGTTTAATTTAGGCTCAGGGCTGTTTAATTTAGGCTCAGGGCTGTTTACTTTAGGCTCAGGGCTGTTTACTTTAGGCTCAGGGCTGTTTATCAGCTCAAGGCTGTTTGTTTGAGCTCAAGGCTGTTGCAAAAACTCGGCTTGGATTTCAACGTCAACGTCGGCACCGACGGCTGGGATAAATTTACTCACGCCCCAATCGGCGCGTTTTATCGTCGTGGTTGCTGAAAAACCAAGCGCTGGCACTTTTGAAAACGGATGACTCACCATCGCACCATTGAGTTTGGCATCCAAGGTGACCGGTAAGGTTTTACCCAACATTGTCATCTCGCCCTTGATGGTAAAACGACCATCCTTAAGCTCACTAAGCTCAGACGACTTGAATGTGATGCTCGGGAACTCACCGCCTTTAAACCATTCGCTTATGAGGGTCTTATTAAAGTCTTCTTTCTCAGGGTTCGGATAGTCTGTGTCCAATGAAGCGGTATCAATATTCACTTCGACCCCGCTTTTACTAAAATTCTCGCTGTCTAAGTTAATGGTCGCGTCAAATTGATTGAAGCGCCCAACATAATCAGACAAACCAAAATGGCTGACCTTCCAAACAATGCTGGCGTGGGTTAAATCCAGCTTATATTCGCCACTGGGTTGCCCTTCTAAGGGATTAGCGTTCGCTATCGAAACACTACTTAGTAAAACAACCAATAAAACCTGTTTAAACAAATACGAAACCTTCATAGAGAAACTCCTAGGCAAAATGTGGATTCGGCGTTTTTGACACTCACGCCATTAGGCCGAAAGTCTAAACGATGGGCGTGAATTGCTTGAGATTGACGCTTTCTCAAACCGTTAAATGCCGACAAATTGCTCAGCGGACAGATTAAAGCAGGTATCGTCTAAACTGGCGACCAGATCAAATTTTTCGATGGCTTTTGGCAACTCGTAACGATAAAAGAAGCGGCACGCGGCGAGTTTTCCTTGATAAAACGCGGCGTCATGACCTTCTCCATTTGCTAGGCCTAGTTGGGCAGCCTTCGCTTGCTGTAACCACATCCACGCAATGACAACATGCCCCATTGCGTCCAAGAACAAAGTGGCATTCGCTAACGCTAATGAAGGGTCTGGGCATTTACTGACGGCGTCCAGTGTTAGCTGAACCGTTTTCAGCGCGTCGCCCAACTGCTGGCAATGAGCTTGAAGTGATGCGTCTTGCGCGCAGTCAGTAATGGTCTCCATGATTTCATCGCGTAAGGCATGTAACGCCGCGCCGTTGGCAATGCGAACCTTGCGGCCCAATATATCCAAACCGTGAATGGCATGCGTGCCTTCGTGAATATGATTAAGACGATTATCACGATAATAGCGTTCGACTGGGTACTCTACGGTGTAGCCATAGCCGCCCAAAACTTGAATCGCCAGCTTATTGGCTTCTAAGCAAAATTCGGATGGCCATGATTTGCATATTGGCGTTAACAACTCCAATAACAAATTGGCTTTAACTCGTTCGTCTTCCGAGTCAGCGAGTTGTTGACGATCCAGTAATATGGCCGAGTACATCAGGAGAGCCTGCGCGCCCTCGACAAACGCCTTTTGGGTCATCAACATGCGCTTAACATCAGCGTGCTCTGAAATCATGACCATGGGCGACTCTGGGTCTTTATTGCCCAAGTGTCGGCCTTGCGGCCGATTACGCGCATAATCCAATGAATACAAATACCCACCTAAACCGATGACCGTTGCGCCCATACCCACGGCGATACGAGCCTCGTTCATCATGTGGAACATGTTGGCTAAGCCTTCATTGACGTTGCCCACCAGATGGCCAATGGTGTCGCCCGATTCACCAAAATTAAGTAAGCAGTTGGTGGTGCCTTTGTGGCCCATTTTGTGGTTCAAGCCAGCTAGGGCTATGTTGTTAGAGCCAATGATGTCGCCATTGTCGTCTACTCGGTTTTTTGGCACCAAGAACAAAGAGATGCCTTTTACTCCAGCCGGCGAATCCGGCACTTTGGCCAGCACCATATGCACGATGTTGTCGGTGATTTCATGATCCCCACCGGATATCCACATTTTAGTGCCCGTAATTTTGTAGCTTCCATCTGCTTGCGGTGTCGCTTTAGAGCGAATATCGGCTAAGGAAGACCCCGCGTGTGGCTCTGACAAACACATGGTTCCAAACCAATCGCCACTGACCATTTTGGGTAAATACTTATCTTTGAGTTCTTGCGAGCCACAGGCATTAAGAAGGTTCGCCGCCCCTTGAGTCAAAAACACGTAATTCGACACAGAGGTGTTGGCCGTGGTGAAAATAGCGCTAATGGATTGATGCACAACCCAAGGCAGTTGCATGCCGCCAAGGTCAGCATCGTAACCGGTTGCAAACAAACCAGCTTCGCGGTAAGCGTTGAGCGCTTCTTTGACTTCGGGGATCATCTGCACTTTGCCGTCGACGTACTGCGGCTCATTTTGATCAAGATAGCCCGCAAACGGCTGAAATTGCTCTTCAGCTAGGGTTTGCGATAAATCAAAGATGGCGGTAATCGATTCACGGTCGTAGTCGCTGTAGCGTGGATTCGCAAGCAATTCATCAATCCCTAACGCCTCGTACAGAAGGAAATCCAAATCACGACGATTAACAATAGTAGACATAAGTTTGACCAAATTCGAAAACGTTAAAGACAAAAAGACATTGCAGTAATACTAAAACGAACGCCCTACTAATAATTGAACTTCATTCATACAGAACGATGAAACCCGCTAGCGCATAATGAAGTCATCAATATCAATGGCTTTTAGTTGCCTGCAATAGTGGCGCGTTCCGGCCGACCAATTGTTGGTTACTCGACCATGATCGATATACCAGCTGTGATCCACTTCGCTGAACGCGAGCTTCTTTAAGTCGTTTTGTAATTCAGCATTGAAGCGCACTTCCACACTCTCGACAACCTCTAGGCTTTGCTTGCCCGCTTGATCGAGCGCGCCAATCATTCTTAAAATGTGGTCGGCTTGCGCTTCAAGCATAATTATAATCGAGGAATGCCCAAGATTCGTATTTGGCCCGTACATCATGTGTAAATTGGGGAACCCTGCGGTACTCACACCATAGTAAGCGAAGGCTCCTTGCGCCCAATGTTCATGCAAATCTACATCATCCAGCCCAGTGATCTCCATATCCGATAAAAAAGGATTAGTCTTAAAACCGGTGGCATAAATTATCTGGTCAAACTCTTGTAGCTCACCACTTTTATCAATGATGCCTTCTTTGACGACTTGATCGATGCCATGGGTATTCAAGTCGACATTGTCGCGCCCGAGGGCCGGGTAATAACCGTCGCTGAATAGCACGCGTTTGGCGCCAACCGGATAATCAGGAATTAGCTGCTGTTGCAGGTTCACATCCTTGATGTGGCTTTTTAAATTTCGCGTGCACAAGAAACGCACAAACTTTCTCGCCAACCAGCGCCCGCGAATGGCCGGCAACACAATAAACTCGCCAACAACCCATAAAGATTTACGGTAGAGGCGCGCCAACCAAGGAAATTTAATCGACAAGCGTTGCTCTAGCGACGAATAGGCGCGATCAACCTTAGGTAGAATCCAGTTTGGGCTGCGTTGATACACCGTCACTTGGGCCGCGCACTTGGCGATTTCGGGTATCAATTGCACGGCGCTCGCTGCGTTGCCAATCACCGCGATTCGTTGATGGTCTAAATCTAAATCGTGCCGCCATTTGGCAGAATGAAATTGCTCGCCAGCGAAGGTGCTAGCCCCTTTAATTTGCGGAGTCGAGGGATGATGTAACTGCCCGACTGCCGTGATCAGATGTTGGCAATCATATTCTTCGCCACTGTCTGTCTTAAGCCGCCAACGCCCATCAACAAATTGTGCGCTTTTAAGTCCTTGAGAAAAACGCAGATGCTTCTCTAGGCCATACTTTTTAGCGGTATCGTTTTGGTATTTTAGAATCTGTTTCTGACCAGACCACTTAAATTCCCAATCGGCATTGTGTTCAAAGGAATAACTATACAGTGCTGACGGGATATCGCATTCTGCTCCCGGGTAAGTGTTTTCTCGCCAGGTACCCCCAAGAGCTTCTGCTTTTTCTAGGATGATGAAATCATCGCGCCCCGACATCCGTAATTTAATACCCATGCATAGGCCACCAAAGCCCGCTCCGATAATGATGGTATTAAATTTGTGCATTAGAAACGGTACGATACCTCAGCGAACACACGCCGAGGCTGGCCGGGGAAATAGCGCTGTTGAGTAAAATTGGTAAAATCGGCGCGCTCCGCGTAACGACGATCGGCGGCATTGAGCAAACGAAGCTGTGTGCGCCACGCATCGCTCAATTGATAAGACGCTCGCAGATTAAGTAAAGTGTGCCCCTGATAGCTAAAGTCATTGTTCGGCTCTAAAAAATAATCGCTTACGTGAAACACATCGGCTTCGATCGCAAGCCGAGTTTGCGGCTGCCACTTTATCGATAAATTGGCGGTGGTTTCTGGTGCAGTATCAACTTGATTACCATTGATATTGCGATCATTAATAAATAAATCAGAATCGTATTCATGTCGGGCAAACGCGGCAGCCAAGGTATACGACCATTGGTCGCTAAGCTGCTGAACTAAGCTCAGCTCCAGCCCGCGACTGGTAACACCTTGGCCATTACGATTAAAAAAATCGGAATCTCGAATAATTTGATTATCGCCATCGATTGTATAAATCGACGCAGCAAAGCGAAGGTTCTGCGACTGATAACGAGCGCTTGCTTCAAAGCTGGTCGATTGAACCAGATCCAATTCGGCCACACTTTGATCGCGTTGCAAACGATATAACTCCGTGGCTTGCGGCGCTCTAAACGTGTCTGCGGCGATTAAGGAAAACTGCCAATATTCATTCGCCTGATAGCTCAACTCCAATTTCGGCGACAAATGGGTAAACTGGTCGCTGCGATCACCAGGGCGGGAATAACGGCAACCACCAAAGCCGCATTCGCTGCCATCATCACGTGTGCGACCATCCAAACTCAAATTGTCATAGTCGTAGTCAATCTGCTCCAGACGCAGGCCAGCGAGCACTTGCCAGCGTGAAGACAGCGCCCAATCGGCTTGAGCAAACACGGCTAATTGTCTTGCATCGACCTGGTAGTCATAGTGCACACCAACCGGGATCGTTTCTTGCAAGAAGGCCGAACCACGTGTCGGCGCATCTTGAGTTTGACGTAAACTACCATCGGTGAGGTCGCCATCAAAACCGAGGCTCAGTTCAATATTCGTCGACAACGGCAAGGTGTAAGCGCTTTGCCAACCAAAACCTTGTTGAGCATTTTGCTCTAAGGGATCGCCCGGCAAAAAATGTAATAGGAAGGCCATGTCGGTATCGCGAACAAAGACGCTGCTCTGAAAGCGATGACCGTTGTCAAACTCGCGCTGTGTTTTTAACCATGCTCGAAACGATTGCGTATCTCTAAACGCCTCTGGGTCTAGGTTTTGGCGCGACAAAACCTCGCTCAAAAACGCATTCTCGCCTTCAATAAACCCAGCCGTTTCTTGGTCAAGATCGGTATAAGTTGCGCCTGCTTGCCACTGCCACTCTCCCCACTCTCCGGCATGTCGCCAGCTTAGTTTGCTTTGGCGATAACCCGAGTCGTCTCGAAAACCACCATCATCCGCAACGCTTAGATACAGCCGACCAATGCCCGTATTAGCAGCGACCTTAGCGCGTCGATACTCATTTGGGCCAAGCTCAAACGACAATTGATTATCACCTTGAGCTGCCAAACTTACGTTGACAGACCCGTTGAGCGCATTCGAACCATAAAACGCGCTGCTCGCGCCGCGTACAACTTCTATTTGCTGAGCCTGTTCAAAATGAGTATCGAACAGCTCGTTAACATTACAAAAGCCAGCGCCACGCACAGGAATCGTTTCTTCGAGAATTAGGACGCTGCCACAGGCACCTGCCCCGGTTTGCACCGCCGAGCGAATGGACGGCAATGACTCTTGGCCTTCGCCGCGTTGTAGACCAACGCCAGGAATACGGCTTAAGGCTTGTTGAATGTGTACTGCGGCGACTGATTGCAATTCAGCGGAGTTTAATTGAGAAATATTATGAGCGCTGTCGCTTATAGCCTGAGGTGATCGATTACCGATAATACTCAGCTCTTCAATTAAAAAAGAAGTCTCTTGATCGTTCTCTGCGTAAGCTTGGTGTACCAGCAAACCAAACACTACGACTACAACTTTAGTGACACCATTTGTGCTAACGCTAAAACGATTGACCTTCACTTCTACTGACCTGCCCTCAGGCTTCTAACGAAAGAAGCCAAACCCAATGGGTTTGGCTCCGAATGGAATACCTATCGTGAGTATACCAGTTTCGTTATGACACGTTAGAGTCTGGAAAGCTCGCCTTGCGCTCAGCCATATACGCCAGTAAGGCCTCATCAATGGCTGGATCAAGCTCGGGCGCTTGATAGTCTTCGAGCATCTTTTTGTATTTTGTGTGAGCGCGCTTTTGCATGTCTTGGCTGCCGTCTTCTATCCACGCTTCGTAACTATTGTTATCAGATAGTTGCGATGGATAAAACGCTGACTTGAAATTTCGTTGCGTGTGATCGCAGCCCAAGAAATGATTGCCCGGCCCAACTTCGCGCAAGGCGTCTAGGGCTTGACCATTTTCGCTCAAATCGACGCCTTCGGCGAATACCCGAACCATGCCAGCTTGATCGGCGTCCATCAGGAACTTTTCATAGCCCATCGACAAACCGCCTTCCAGCCAACCCGCTGTATGCAAAGCGAAATTCACGCCTGCGCCCAAGGTCGCTTGCAAGGTGTTTGCCGCCTCGTAACCAGCCTGCGCATCGGGCAGTTTAGACGAGGTAAATCCGCCACCGCTTCTAAACGGCACACCTAGACGACGCGCTAAGGCACCACCAATATTCATCACTTGAGCCGCTTCTGGTGTGCCAAAAGTTGGCGCGCCCGACTGCATCGACATCGAACTGACAAAGTTGCCATAAATCATCGGCGCGCCGGGGTTAATCAGCTGTATGAGCGTCATTCCTGCTAACCCTTCTGCCAAACTTTGCGCTGCAACACCGGCTGCGGAAACCGGTGACATTGCACCAGCAACAATAAACGGAGTAACGATACACGCCTGATTGTGGCGCGCGTAGACTTTCAAAGAGCCCACCATGGTTGCATCAAACGCCATTGGTGAATTGGCATTGATGAGATTTATCATGACGCAATTGTTTTCGACAAACTCATCGCCGAAGACAATTTTGGCCATGGCGACCGAATCCTTGGCTCGTTCAGCGGCAGTCACCGACCCCATAAACGGCTTGTCAGAATACTTCAGATGCGCGTACACCAT
>CALAKU010000092.1 GCA_937922925.1 uncultured Arenicella sp.
GTTATCGTGTTAAGGAGAACACTATGCAGGATGAGTATGTTGATTTTGATTCGTATCTGGAATCTGAGCTAGAAACCCACCAAAGTAATGAAACAGTAAAGTCTCTTGCAGTACTGCACACTCGCGCGCTGGTTGGTGTGAATGCCGTTCCCGTTGTGGTTGAGGTTCATTTAGCCAACGGCTTGCCGTGTTTTACTACCGTTGGCTTAGCCGAAGCGGCTGTGCGTGAGAGTCGCGAACGAGTAAGAGGGGCCTTGCTAAATAGCGGTTTCGAGTTTCCAGCAAAACGCATTACGGTTAACCTCGCGCCTGCGGATTTACCCAAGTCAGGCGGGCATTTTGATCTGGCAATTGCCATTGGTATTTTGCTGGCTTCTGGTCAGTTAGAGGGAGCTCAATACGATAAGCTCGAATTACTCGGCGAATTGGCGCTCGATGGCAGCTTGCGTCGCGTGCCCGGCGTCTTACCAGTAGCTCTTGCTTGTGGCAACGACGGTATTGGCCTGATCCTACCCAGCGCGAATGCCAGCGAAGCGGGCTTGCTGGATAATGCGCAATGTTGGCATGCGACACATTTATTAGAGGTTTGCCAGCACCTGCTCAATCAGTGCAGTTTGCCATTGTGCAGCGCCGCACCAAATAGTGAACCCAGTGTCAAAGATCTTGCACCTGACATGGTTGACGTAAAAGGGCAGCCGCAGGCAAAAAGGGCTTTGGAAATCGCAGCCAGCGGAGGACATAGCGCGCTATTAATCGGCCCTCCGGGGACCGGCAAAAGCATGCTGGCATCGCGCTTACCGAGTATTTTGCCGGCCTTGAGCCAGCATGAAGCCATTGAAAGTGCAGCTATATTGTCGGTCGCCAATGGTTTTGTTGATCAATCCCGCTGGCAGCAGCGAAGTTATAGGTCGCCACACCATTCTAGTTCTGCTGTAGCGATGGTCGGAGGAGGGTCTAATCCAAGACCGGGCGAGATATCTTTAGCGCATCACGGTGTCTTGTTTTTGGATGAGCTGACTGAGTTTCAGCGAGCCACTTTAGAGCAATTGCGAGAGCCGCTTGAAACCGGAGAAATCCACATCGCGCGGGCGGCTCAAACCGTTAATTATCCGGCCAAGTTTCAATTAATTGCCGCTTGTAACCCATGCCCTTGTGGGTATCTAGGAGATGGCACAGATCGTTGTCGTTGCAGTATAAGCAAAGTCGAATCGTATCGAAATAAGTTGTCTGGCCCGCTCATGGATCGCATCGACATTCACCTAACCTTGGCTCGTGTCGCGCCAGCAACCTTAAGAGCGGCTAATTCAGAACAAGATTCATCAAGCGAAATACGTGGGCGAGTAGAGCAAGTGCGAAGGCGTCAAATAGATCGACAGTCAATGCTCAACTGCGATCTTATAGGCGAGTCTTTCGACCAAATGTGTTGTTTGTCTGAGACCAATTACCAATTTCTCGACACGGTTGCGCAAAAATTGCATTTGTCAGCCCGTGCGTATCATCGAATCCTCAAGCTGGCTCGAACCATCGCGGACATGACTAACTCAGAGAACATAGAGCGGCCACACATAGCCGAGGCCATTTCGTATCGACGCCTAGACCGCCATTAGCCTAAAACAAGCGAGTGAGAGTTCTTTAGTTTTATGTCAATATTGGCTCATTAAAACTACACGGGGTAATAAACAATGTCTTATTCAGAGCAAAAACCGAACTTGCACATTCTTATGTTTGCGGTCTTGACTGCCGTAAGCGTGGGCGCATTAATGATCCGAAACGCGATTATCGGCGATACAAAATACGATTTTCTTTTGTGGAATCTATTTTTAGGCTTTGTTCCTTTAGCAACTGTTTGGCTTATCGTTTGGTTAGGAGATCGTTTGCCTGGATGGATTTTCTGGTGCGCGGCAGCCCTCTGGTTGCTTTTTTATCCAAATGCGCCTTACATGATTTCGGATTTTATTCATGTCGATCAAGGCGAATCTTATGTGCTCTACGACGCTTTGTTGATTTTTGATCTTGCCATGTTGTCGACGTTTTTTGGTTTGTATTCCCTAGTGTTGATTCGTTCTGAGATCGCGCAACGATACTCTCGAATGCTGGCTAACGTGATTGTTGCCGGTTCAATCGTGTTAGCCGCGTTTGGTGTCTATCTAGGGCGAGTGTTAAGACTCAACTCTTGGGATGTGTTTACTCATCCCATTAAAACGTTCGAAACGATTTTTGGGCATTTGTTTCCGATTGGAGCCAACCCGCAAACGTGGGCTTTAGTGCTTATCTTCAGTGTTCTGCAAGTATTTTTACTTCTACTTACATTGAATTTAAAAGAAAAGTAAAGTCTATAGAATGTTGAGTAAGCATTTGAAACTAATAGACAAAATAAAAATTCTCTACTGGGTCTGAAGTCCATAGAGAGATTCATCAAGAAAGGGCGCTTTATGCGCCCTTGTTTTTTGATACCTTTTGGATTCTTAATCTACTGCGGCACGATATTCTGGGCTCGAAGGCCTTTCGCATCTTCGCTCACGTCGTACTCTACTTCTTGCCCGTCGTTGAGTGTTTTGAATCCATCGCCCTGAATCTCTTTGTAATGAACGAAGATATCTGGCCCGCTGTCTTGCTCTATAAATCCATAACCTTTGGTTTCATTGAACCATTTAACCTTACCAACCCGTTTTGTCATTTTATTCTGCCTTAATTTGTACTCTTGTTGACGAAAAAAGCCAGATGCTGGATAGATCGTCAAAAACGATAATTTCACAATTTTTACAGCATCCAACCAATCGTGGCTGAGTATAAAAGGGCAAATGTCATCATCAGATGAGCGGTGACGCAAGAAGAATCTTGCTAGACATATTGGCAAGTAAGAAGCTACTGAAAGCCCGATTGCCCAAGTTGTTCAGGAATTTGCGGCACTTTCAGAAAGTCGCCGATTTCGTAACCTCGGTCGCTGAAAACGGACATCGCCTTTTGGTAGTCAGCTTCATCAAGAACATTGGTCCTTGCCATTACCCATCCGTAGTTTCGAGATGGATGGCCTAGTAACATGTAGCGATAATCGTCCTCGATGTACACAACATGAAACGTGAAGTTCAAAAACCGGTAAAAGGTTGATTTCCAAGAGGTATTCGAGTCGTTCAAACTCACCACTGAACCTTTAAGGCGCTTCTCTGGGTTATCGAAGTTTTTATTGCGCGCGACAAAAATGTCGTCATAACCTTTGCCTTCGCGTTTTTGATATATGGTTTGGCTACCCACTTTATTACGCTCGGCAAAATAGGGGATATTCGCTATTACATACCAACGCCCGACAAATCGTTCCGGGTCAACGTAGTCTGCGGTCTCTAAGGCTGGATAGTCCTTAGCAGCGCAAGCGGATAGCCCAAGCAAAAAAATCAGTAAGCAGGGCAGCGTAAAAACGCGCTTGATAGCTCGCGCACAAGTAAGGGAGGTTATATAGGAGTATGTGTTCATGGCGCGACCATAACGGCTACCTGATGCGCCTGGCGTGAATGCAATAAAATGGTAAGTAATGTGCGCCAAACGTGAAAAAGAATCTCGCAATACTATCAAAGCAAGTCGTCAGCACAACCTCCTGCTTTGCGACAACATCCGATAACCACTTTTTAGCTCTGGTCTATTAGTGCGGCCCCGGCTCGCAATTAGAACCGTATTTCCCCTGATTGTGAGAGCATTGCTCGATGAGGCAAACGGCGTTTGCTAGGGGCCTAGTTGGCGTATTTTCAATTTTTAACTTAGACCTATCTCCTAACTTGTTGTATCATCGCGCCCGCGAGCGGTGCTGGGCAACATAGCCTTCAGCGCCGTCACTTTTTTTGGGGCTTGAAAATTCGCTAATATGCCGCAAAAAGAGGTGATTCGAATAAACTGACCAGCGGGAGGCACACGCTTTTCGCAGCGAGAAATTGACATGGCTGATCTATCAAAATACAGAAACATTGGTATCTTCGCGCACGTAGACGCGGGGAAAACAACCACCACCGAGCGTATCTTGAGCCTAACCGGCAAGATTCATAAAATCGGTGAAGTGCATGATGGTGAAGCCACCACCGACTTCATGGAGCAAGAACAAGAGCGTGGCATTACGATTCAGTCTGCGGCAACCAGCTGTGAGTGGGCTGGGCACCGTATGAACATCATCGATACACCGGGCCACGTTGACTTCACCGTAGAAGTTTACCGTTCGTTGAAAGTACTCGACGGTGGTATTGGCGTATTCTGCGGTTCTGGAGGGGTTGAGCCTCAATCAGAGACTAACTGGCGATATGCAAACGAGTCAAAAGTGGCTCGAGTTATCTTTGTTAACAAACTTGACCGTATGGGCGCCGATTTTTATCGTGTTGTTGATCAAGTTGAGAACGTATTAGCGGCTAATCCTCTGGTTATGGTATTGCCGATTGGTATCGAAGATGAATTCTGTGGTGTGGTCGATTTGCTTGAGCGCAAATCTTACATTTGGGATGACTCTGGCGATCCAACAAAATTCGAAGTAGGTGAAGTGCCTGCTGACATGGCTGACAAGGTTGAAGAGTATCGCGAAAAGCTGATCGAAACGGCAATAGAGCAAGACGACGACGCGATGGAAGCCTACCTAGAAGGCGAAGAGCCATCAATAGAAACAATCAAAGCTTGTATTCGTAAGGGTACTAATGAGCTTGCATTCTTCCCAACGTATTGCGGTTCTGCCTTTAAAAACAAAGGCGTACAAAATGTATTGAATGCGGTGGTTGATTACTTGCCAAGCCCAACCGAAGTGCCTGCGCAACCTATTGTCGACGAAGAAGGCAACGAAACGGGTCGCTTAGCAACTGTTGATGCGTCTGAAACTTTCAAGGCCTTGGCATTCAAAATTATGGATGACCGTTTTGGTGCACTGACCTTCGTGCGAATTTACTCAGGCGTCCTTAATAAAGGCGATACCGTATTGAACGCATTTACCGGCAAGACTGAGCGCGTTGGCCGAATGGTAGAAATGCACGCCGATGACCGTATCGAGCTTGATAAAGCGCAAGCGGGCGACATTATCGCGATTGTTGGCATGAAGAACGTGCAAACAGGGCACACATTGTGTGATCCAAAAGACGTGATCACGCTCGAGCCAATGGTGTTCCCAGACCCAGTTATCTCAATGGCGGTGTTCCCTAAAGACAAAGCTGCAACTGAGAAAATGGGCATTGCACTGGGTAAAATGGTGGCGGAAGATCCATCGTTTGTGGTCGAGACCGATCAAGAGTCAGGCGAAACCATTCTCAAAGGGATGGGCGAGCTTCACTTGGATATCAAAGTCGATATCATGAAGCGTACCCACGGTGTCGAATGTACGGTTGGCGCTCCCCAGGTAGCCTATCGTGAGTCAATCACTCAATTGGTTGAAGACAGCTATACGCACAAGAAACAATCAGGTGGTTCTGGGCAATTCGGTAAGATTGATTACATCGTAGAGCCAAACGAGCCAGGTGAAGGTTTCACCTTTGAATCGAAAGTAACCGGCGGCAATGTACCGCGCGAATTCTGGCCTGCCATTGAGAAAGGCTTTGCTCTTTCTATGGACAAAGGCGTGTTAGCCGGCTTCCCAACAGAAGACGTAAAAGTAACACTGATGGACGGTGCGTTCCACGCAGTAGACTCCTCGGCGGTTGCGTTTGAAATTGCAGCACGCGGCGCTTATCGCCAAACCTTGCCGAAAGCAGGCGCTCAGATTATTGAGCCGATCATGAAAGTAGACGTATTCTCTCCAGAGGACAATGTCGGTGACGTGATTGGTGATTTAAATCGCCGTCGTGGCATGATCAAATCGCAGGATTTAACGCCCACAGGAGTGCGTATCAAAGCGGATGTGCCTCTTGCTGAAATGTTTGGCTACATCGGTGACTTACGCACCATGACGTCAGGTCGTGGTCAATTCTCGATGGAATTTTCGCACTACTTGCCGTGCCCACGAAATGTGGCCGAAGAAGTGATCGCCGCGCAAAAAGAGCGAGACGCAGCCAAAAGCTAGCTAGCTCGATAGCAAAGATTAAAAGCTCGGATAGGTTCCGGGCTTTTTTTTGGCTTTTTGATATTTTATTGCCAACCATGGCAACGTAGTTAAAGAGCTTTCATTTATGAAATCCCGACTTACCATTGTGACAAAAAGATTTGGAAAAACTCTCTATCTAGCTGTTTTTGCTGTCTTAAGTGCGTGCTCCAGTGACACAAACGAACAGGGCAGTTCAGGAAAGATTGAATCCTCTCCAAGCCAAAGTTCAGCGATCGATAGTCAACTCGATGAGCCGGTTGATGAGGCGTTTACTCAATCTTTGCAGGCCGAATTAGATAAAAAATTGGATTTATTCAGTCAGCAAGAAACCGAAAAAGCCGAACAAGCGCAATCAACTACGTTGGAAGATTTAGCCGAGCAAGACCGGCAAAGCCTTATTGATGATACCGCTGAATCGGGTTCGCAAAAAGTGGCAGAAGACGCCGATAAAGTACTGAAGATTATAGAAGAGTTGGCGGACGATTCGTAGGTAGGCGCTTCCCAATTGGCAAAAGGATTTACGGCTTTCTGAGAATCCAAACGCCAAACACTGTGAGTAAAATTCCGCCCAGATGAAATAAGGTAAATGCTTCAGAGAGAATCAACACCGCAAAAATCGCGGTAAAACCGGGGCCAACCATTGCGGCAATACCCGTTTTGTCCGCACCAATTCGTTCAACAGCAGCGGTGGTAAAAAAAGTCGGGATAACGGTACAGAAAATGGCGATCACAAAGATCCAAAACAAGGCTTCATCGTTGACTTGCGGATTAGTGACCGAGTGGGTCAATGCATAATGACTTAAGATTGCAATGCTTGCCGAGGTCAGCGCGATCGATGTAAACAAGCGGCTGCCGAGTTGGGCAATTAGAGATTTGCCAAACAAAAGATAAAAGGAAAATGAAAGCGCACTAAGTAGAATCAAAGCAGTGCCGACTTTTACCTCCTCACCATAAGCGTTCAAGTCGTGGCTGAAAATTAAAAGCACGCCTGCATAGGTAATAAACAAAGAGACCAGGGTCCGCAACTTTAAGGGTTCTCTGAAAAATAGTGCTCCTAATAAGACCACAATCGTGGGATAGATATAAAGCACCATGCGGCCCAACTGTGCAGTTACATATTGAAGGCCAAGCAGGTCTAGGTAACTGGCAAAGTAATATCCGAACCAGCCAACAACAGAGGTTGCCACTACGTTTTTAAGCGTTAACTTTTGCCGTTTTAGAGGGTCGCGGGTTAACCAAATTAACATGCCTAAGTAGATCGGCATTGAGAACAGCATTCGAAATGCAATCAATGTGGTGGGGTCGACGCCTTGTTGGTAAACCAATTTGACGAAGATTGGCCGGATGGCGAATAAACTAGCGGCGCCGATGGCGAATAGAAACCCCGCATTGAGCTGGGATAGCGGGGAAGGCATGATAATAATTCGAAAAAATTGCGTGGTGTTGATGATGCAAGAAATAGAGCCATTAGAAAAGCTTAATTTCGCTTTGGCCAAAAGCTGCCTGATTGCGACCATTTGCTACCTAAAAAGAGCAAAAAACGCTATCATTGCGCCTCCTCACGGCGTTGGCACCGCTTGCGCTAAATAAGGTCAGAGACGCGCTCTCTCAATTCACTCTCAGCAAACAACTAGGTAGAAAAGAATGAATGTTCATGAGTATCAGGGTAAAGAAATCCTGAGGAAATACGGAGTGACAACACCACGCGGCATTGCTGCGTTCAGTGTTGACGAAGCCGTATCCGCCGCCGAAGAATTAGGCGGCAAGGTATGGGTTGTTAAAGCTCAAATCCACGCTGGCGGCCGAGGCAAAGGCGGTGGCGTTAAAGTCGCTAAAAGTATTGATGAAGTGCGTGAATTTGCCGACGCTATTTTAGGCATGCAGCTGGTGACACACCAAACCGGGCCAGAGGGCAAAGAAGTTAAACGCCTGTACATTGAAGAGGGGGCCGACATCGCCGACGAGCTCTATATCGGCGCGTTGGTTGATCGCGAAACCCAAAAAGTCGTTTTAATGTGCAGTTCAGAGGGCGGTATGGACATCGAAACCGTCGCTGAAGAAACCCCTGAAAAAATTCTTAAAATATACATCGACCCCACTGACGGTTTGAATCGTCGTGAGGCCGAAGAGGTGTGCGCCAAAATTGGGATTCCCGATGAAGCGGTGGCCCAAGGCGCTGATTTTCTAGAGGGGCTGTATCAAGCCTTCGTTGGCTCAGACGCGTCTCTTGCTGAAATCAACCCGCTGATTGTGACCGGCGACAAACAAGTCATTGCTTTGGACGCTAAATTCAACATCGATTCTAACGCTTTGTTTCGTCAGAAAGAGATATTAGAGTATCGCGATCTCGATGAAGAAGACCCAGATGAAATAGAAGCTTCAAAGTGGGGCTTATCCTACATTTCCTTGGATGGCGATATTGGTTGTTTGGTCAATGGCGCTGGTTTAGCCATGGCGACCATGGACATCATCAAGCTTTACGGTGGCGAGCCAGCGAACTTCCTAGACGTGGGTGGTGGCGCGAATAAAGAGCAAGTCACGGAAGCGTTTAAAATTATGCTTAAGAATCCAAATGTGAAAGGCATTTTGGTGAATATCTTTGGCGGCATTATGCAATGCGACGTAATCGCTGCAGGTGTTGTTGCCGCGGCGCAAGAAGTGGGCTTGAGTGTGCCGTTAGTGGTGCGTCTCGAGGGCACAAACGTTGAAAGAGGTCGCCAAATTTTGGACGACTCAGATGTGAAACTTCAAACAGCCACTACCATGGCTGACGCTGCCGAGAAAATTGTTGCAGCGGTAAAAGCATAGAGAGGGCACAAGATGTCGATTTTAATTAATAAAGACACGCGTATTGTCACTCAAGGAATCACTGGCAACACCGGCGAATTCCATACGACTCAGTGCTTGGATTACGCCGATGGCCGAGATTGTTTTGTTGCAGGCGTAACGCCGGGCAAAGAGGGCGAAGTGGTTCAAGGTGTGCCGGTTTACAACACGGTAGCCGATGCCAAAGCGCAGCATGGAGTTAACGCTTCTGTTATTTACGTACCACCTCGTTTTGCGGCCTCGGCCATTGATGAAGCCGTTGATGCCGAGTTAGATTTGGTCATTTGTATTACTGAAGGCATACCGGTAGCGGACATGATCAAGACGCGTGACCGCATGCGCAAGATGAACAGTAAAACCGTATTGGTTGGCCCTAACTGCCCTGGCGTAATTACGCCAGACGAAGTGAAGATCGGCATTATGCCCGGATACATCCACACCAAAGGAAAAGTGGGCGTGGTATCGCGTTCAGGTACGCTAACCTATGAAGCTGTGCATCAGTTGACTCAGCTGGGCTTAGGCCAGTCAACCTGTGTTGGCATTGGTGGTGATCCAGTGAATGGCTTAAAGCATAAAGACGTGTTGAAGCTCTTCAATGACGACCCAGATACCGAAGCGGTGGTGATGTGTGGCGAGATCGGTGGCACGGATGAAGAAGAGTGCGCCGCTTGGATCAAAGAAAATATGACAAAACCTGTTGTGGCGTTTATCGCCGGTGTTACAGCGCCTCCAGGCAAACGCATGGGGCACGCTGGTGCGATTATTTCCGGCGGTCAGGGCACAGCAGAATCCAAAATCGAAGCCTTGGAAGACGCCGGAGCGCACGTGACTCGTAATCCATCAGAGATGGGCATCTTATTGAAAAAAGCACTTTCGTAAGTCGATCTGACAGCGATTCAATAGTTTCAAAAAAGTAAGCCCGACCTATCTTGATGATAGGCCGGGCTTTTTTATTACTTTCTTTTATGGCTTTCTTAGCTTTGCTTGTTAGCTTGCTAAGTGCCGTTTAGCTACTCAGAGCTTGGCGCGTTAAAGTCTGAAACCATCGCGGCGACCACTTCATCGATCGCAAGTTTTAACTTGCTGACAATCACCTCAGGGTTGTCTGACCAAAATTGGTATCGATCATCTTTGCTTGATTCTTCAGCTGCGCCTTCGATTAATTGTGTTGCGCTATAGAGGCCAGTAAACGGCCGTTTACCGTCTTTATTTTGATACAAGGTAGCCGTGAGTAGTACGCGAATCTCCTTGAAATCGGCTGCCATAGTAGCTGCTGCTTCGAAGGTGGGAACTAGGTAGGGCTTTTTATCCTCTTCGTCAAATTGACGATCAATTGTGACTTGCTCAGCAAACGCTGGGCCCTTTATGGCCGCTTCAAGAGCTTCTTGGATGGTATCCGCTAAACTGTAATCAGCCAGCGAGGCATTGAGAGGTTCCAATTTTTTGGCGCGAGCTGAATTGGTATTTGCGTCAATTGCTCCGCCGATTAGCACACCTACTATGCCACCAGCGATAACGCCAGTAGTGCGTGCGGTGGTTGATAACTCAGGAGACAAGGTCACTGGCGCAGTGCTTAAGCGAGCCTTACTAATTTGTTGTTGTTCGAACACGCCACGATCGAGTTCTACTTTCTTGCCGGCGCAAGCCGATAAAAGTAGCGTCATTGTGAGAATAGAGAGTAATTTATAGCGGGCAAGATATTGCATTACATGATCCAATTTTTTATTTTAATTCAGTCATTTATAGACCGGGCATGTGATCGAATGCTGTCAAAAGATTAACTCAAAAAAAAGCCCCGCAAAACTGCGAGGCTTTCGATGCTCATACTAGGCATATAGTGAGCTATGGTTTTACATCTGACCGAGGTCATGACGACTCTGGAGTCTTAAAACTTATAGGTGAACCGAGCGCCAATCGTTTGTGGTGGAAAAACATTGGTTAAAAATCGTCGCACGGTTGAGTCATTAACGATTTGATTTTCCAATATCGTGTTTTGCACACCGGTTTCAGCAAATTCGTCGAATAAATTGTCTACATAAAGAGTTGCCGACCACTTTTCTGTACTGTAAACCGCCGAGGCATTAAAAATACCGTAGCTATCCAAAGTAAGGCTGCTACCACGGGCGCCAGCGGTCGAAAAGACTTCGTCTTGCCATGCATAGGAAGTGGTAAAGTTCAGTTCGTTGCCATTGCTTAGCGGAAGGTCATAATTGGCAATAATAGAAAACTGAGTCTCAGGTGAACCCGGCAAACGATCTCCGGCTTGGCCATCGATAAATGCAGTGCTGAACCCAGGGGGTGAAATGGTGCGGATCAAAGATGGCACGCCCTCGGATAACTCCGCTTCAATAAAGCTAAAATTGGTACGAATTCGGAGTTGATCGTTGACGATCCAATCGGCATTGGTTTCGATACCTTGGGTTTCGCCGCCGTTGCCGTTAATGGTAATGGGTATCGACGCATTAACCGTTGCGGACGCCAACTGAAGATCGAGCCATTCAACGTAGAACAGCGCGCCGTTAATGGTCAGACGGCCATCGAGCCATTGTGTTTTAGCGCCAATCTCAAAGTTTCGAGTCTGATCGGGGCCAAATGCTCGTTCGTCAAACTGAGCGAAATCATTAGGCCCGGGGCCGAATTGTTGTCCCGGCGCTAAATTACAATTGCCTTGTGCTGCATTTGGATCAAAAGCAGGGCACGGGCCGCCACCGTTTGAGCCGCCAATTCGCACGCCTTCGCTGACCGTTGCATAAATATTGATGTCATCGTTAACCGCGTATGAAGTATTAAACTTAAATAATGTACCATCGTCTTGTTGACGCAAGTCTGGGTTGAAATCTCGTTGTGCAATAACGTCGAGGCTTTCGGCAACAAAGTCTGGGTCGAACAATGGGAAATCGACTGTGCTCTGTGTTTGCACATCGAAATCAAATATACGTCCGCCGAAAGTTACTTGCCAACGATCGTTAATGTCAAAACCAATCTCGCCAAAGATTGCAGTCTCAGTAACTTCGGTGGAGGCAGCAGAAAAGAATTCCAGGTCATCTGGTCGATCGAATCCAGCGAAGGCGGCAAAGCCCGGTGTAAATTCAGAAGACGATGATACGGATTCAAAACGATTATAATATCCCCCGACAATCCAATTGATTCGTGAATCGCCTTTTGAAACCAAACGGATCTCTTGGTTGAAAATGTCGTTTTCAGCTTCCTCACGGGTAAATGCCGTGAACGTAGGGAAGGTTTCGTAGGAATACTCGAGAGTGAACAACAAGTCCGTTTGATCGCGTTGGCCAACTTCCTCATAGGTGGCTACGCCGGTTGCTGAGGTCAGTTCAGCAAAGCCTAAATCGGCAATGATTTCCAATGCCAGTAATTCATTCTCTTCTTCGTTAGGCTCAAGTACTCGGCTAGAAGAAGCAAATCGCCCAGCTGGAAAAATGCCTCGCTCAGATGATACGGTTCGGCCCTCGTTGTCTTCGTTTTGGAAGTAGTACGTTAGCGTGCCATCGAACCATTCGGTTGGTGTCCAGCGCAGAGCCAGGCGACCTGATGTGGTTTCCTGACCGTTTGCATCTTCAACCGGGTTAAAATTAGCCGCGACCGCTGCGGGGTCATTGATGTCAATGTCGGGTTCTGAAACACCGGGCTGTTGTACGACAAATGGGTAGTCAATGAATCCCTCGTCGTCGAGTCGATCTATGGAACCGCGAATGGCCAAGGTATCGGATAAGGGCGCATTAAAGGTCACGCCAAAGTCTGTACTTAATCCGCTGCCTTCGCTGATTGCATAGGTGTCTCCGCGAACCTCGAACAAAGAACTTTCTGTCGTTGGTTTGTTTGGGATGTAGCGAATTGCTCCGCCAAGAGTGCCAGCACCGTAAAGCGTGCCTTGCGGGCCCAGCAGTACTTCTACTCGCTGGATATCGTTCAAGCGAAAATCCAATGTGAGCGGAATCTCTCCAATATATTGAGCCACCGTGCCTCCAGTGGCATTCGCATTTCCTTGACCAAGCGGGTCGGCATTTAGGCCGCGAACAACCAAGCGACTACCGTTGCGGCCACCACGATCAATCGCGTTAATTCCGGGCACAAACGCCAACACATCGGCAATGTCTTGTAAGCCTTGTTGCTCTATTTGAGCGCCACCAACGGCAGAGATATTAATAGGGATGTCTTGCACTGAGCCTTCGCGGCGTGTTGCTGTGACAATAACTTCCTCAATGACCGACTCTTGCGCCTGTATAGGCGAACTGGGTAGGCCAATCGCGACCGGAACAATCAATGCAGCGGCCACCGCCTGTGAAGTTAAACTGGGTTTAAATTTTCTTGGAAATGAGCGAGCCGTAGAACCGGCTGACTGCTCGGGTTTATAAAGAGTCATAATTTCATACCTTTCTTCAATTGTTATGCTGGTGGACTGTCCTCGGGCCGACCAGCCAAATAGAAGCTCTAACCTTGGCGTATGCGCTCTTGCTTTTGTTTAGTGCCCTCTTGTTCGATAATGCGGAATGTCAAAAAATGTGTCAATTGCAAATCGCATGAGCTCAGTGTCATCAAAATTATCTGCTGGATTAGCAGATTTAGCCGAAGGTCATTTTAAAAAAGTGCATGCTGAAGCACTCGAAATGATTCGTCTAGACGTGAGTGACCCTATTGCTTATTGTTTGTTGGGCCATATGGCGGCGGCTCACGGAAATCATTTTAAGGCACTTGAGTTACATCAGCGGGCTTGCCAGCACAGCTCGAGTCAGGCGGTGTACTATGTTTTTTACGCTCAGCAGTTAACGCAAGTGGGTCAGCAAGAACTTGCCAAAAAAATGGCGGACCAGGCCGCGACATCAGAGATTGATGATGCTCATTTGGCCGATACGTTGGGAGTGGTTTACAGTCGTACTGGGTATCATGAAAAAGCGATTGGGTTTTTCAAGAAAGCAGTTCGCTTAAATTCAGAGCCGGCGAACTTCCATTACAATCTTGGCGCGTCGTTACAGTTTTTAGGTCTTTTCGATGAGGCTGAGGCGGCGTATAAAGCAACAATTGACCGTGATGCGAATTCGTACAAGGCTTGGTCTTCGCTTGTCGCTCTTAAAAGGCAAAGCAAAAATGAAAATCACCTCGACGATCTTGAGCGGCTTTTCGAGCACTTTAAAGGCGACGCCGATGCGGCCTTGCATTTAGGCCATGCTTTGGCAAAGACCTACGAGGATCAAGGCGAGTATCGCCATAGTTTTGAGTGGCTTAATAAAGCAAAACACTTGAAGAAGTCTGCTTCAACGGCTGCGAGCTTAAGCTATAACCATATTTTTGAGGCCGCCAAAAGCACCGCTCCCAGCGAAACAGCAAATCAGATATTGAAATCGATGTCTGAGAATAATCACGGCCCCATTTTTATTGTTGGCTTGCCTCGCACTGGCACCACGCTGGTAGATCGAATTATTTCTTCTCATTCTTCTGTGGTTGCCGCGGGCGAATTGAATTTGTTTCCCGGTTTAGTAAAACAAGCCTGTCAAACGCCCTCCAACATGGTAATGGATGCCCAAACCTTGATCGCCGCAAACCAACTAGACTTATCGAAAGTTGGTGAGGCTTATCGAACAGCCAGTAAAGAACTCGCACGCGGTGCCGCTCGCTTTACTGACAAAATGCCGTTGAATTTTTTCTATGCGGGTCTTATCCACCGAGCTTTGCCCAATGCGCGTATCATCGCTCTACGGCGAAGTTCGATGGATAGTTGCTTGAGTAATTATCGTCAATTACTGACAGTGCAGTTTTCCTATTACAACTACACCTACGATTTGAAAGCGACAGCCGATTTTTATCGAGGCTATCATGACCTTGTCGAGCATTGGCGGCGACACATTTCTGAAGATTGTTTTATGGAGGTGCGCTACGAAGACATCGTCACAGAACAAGAACTGCAAACGCGGAGATTACTGGATTTTTGTGGTTTGGCTTGGGAAGACGCCTGCATGCGATTTCATGAGAACGAGGCGCCTGTATCAACCGCAAGCTCGGTGCAGGTCAGACAACCTCTTTATAGTGGTTCAATAGGTCGGTGGCGTCGTTATGGTGACAAGTTGGACGTATTAAAAGAGGCCTTAGGCGACTTGGCCGACTGACTCAAGGTAGGGTTCTCAAAAATTGAGCAAGTGCGACTAGCTATCTCTTTGCTAGAGCGCTAGGTTTGATAGCTTCGCTCGATGTGTTCTCGAGTAACAACACCATATACGCGCGTTTTGGTATCGCCGTGGGCACCACAAATAAACAGGGCATTGCATTGCTCTGCCTGCATTCGCTCATAGGCTTCTTGTAAGGTTGCTACCATGGTAGTTCGAGCGGTATCGATTCGTTTGGCAGGGATTGCCAATAAATCGATTTTTTCATCACCAGCGCCGTCTGAGTCGTCCAGTTCATTGAGATAACGTGCCAAGTCGGTGGCCGGTAATAGGTAGTTTTTTGAACGTTCTTCGTCGTTTAAGAGCAGCCAGCGTGGTTCTGTTTTCAAAATCTGATGCGCTGTATCGCGATCAATAAATCTGGTTTGTTGTTTAATCTCGCGGTCCATCACGCTCGCAACGCCTATGCGCCGGAGCGCTATAGAGAGAGTCGTATTGCGATAATCTAAACCTCGTCCGAGCATTAAGTGGCGATAAATTGAAGATTTCCCAAAGCCAATTCGACTAACCATTGAAGCGCTGATAACGGCAATCATGCCTGGTAGAACAATGGCATGGTCGGTTGAAAGTTCGAGTAGGTAAACTAAAGCCGCGAGGGGTGCTTGCAGCGTGGCGGCCATCATGGCGGCCATGCCAAGCATGGCGTAAACCTCGGGATTAGCCGCATCGCCAATCACAACGCCTGAGAGGTTCCCCGCGATGCTGCCCGCCGTCGCACCTAAGAATAAAGTGGGGCCGATTAAGCCCGCTGGCAAGCCTAAGCCGACAGACGATGTTGTGGCGAGAAATTTAGCTAACAATACCAAAGCGATCACGCCGAGGCTTAGCTGCCCGAGCAGTAGTTGGTCGACAGTGTTATAGCCAATACCCATGATTTGCGGAAATTGATAGGCCAATAGACCCGTAATTAAGCCAGCTAGGGTACAGCGAGCCCAAATGCTTTGTTGATTGCTCAGCGTACTAATCAGTAAAGTCGATCGAATAAATAGGGCGGCCAATACCCCGATTGCGGCGCCCATGACGGCGACCAAAGGCAGCTCACTGACTGAGCTCAATTGTGCAACAGGGAAATGAAACAGAGCGGCACCACCAAAGGTGAGCCGAGTTAAGGTTGTGGCAATCACCGCTGACAAAATAACCGGCGCAAAGCCAATCACGGTGTATTCCATTAAAACCACTTCCATGGCAAAAATAACGCCTGCCAGCGGTGTGTTAAAAGCCGCCGCGATGGCGGCGGCAACACCACAGGCAACTAAGACACGAGTATTATTATTAGGCAGGCGAAGTAGGCGCGCTAGCATACTGCCGCTGGTGGCACCGAGATGAACGGAAGGGCCTTCGCGCCCCAATGACTGGCCACTGATTAGACAAATCGACGCAGTTAAAAACTGAACCACCGCGTTCTTGATTGGCATATGACCTTGGTGATAGTCCAGCCGCTCTAGTACGTGCACGATTCCTACAATGCGGCTTTTGGGTTTGAGTAAATGGAGGATTATTCCTACCAGCATCGCGCCGAATACGCACAACAAAATGCGCAATTTAGGGCTAAGCGATTCAAAGCCTTGGGTCGTTTCTTGACCCAGTAAAATAGTCGAAGAAAAATCAACAAATAGGCGAAAGGCGATGATTACGCCACCGGCGAGCGCGCCACAAAGGCACCCCAATACTGCGAGCAAAGGCAAACCTTCTACATTGCTCGACATTCGAATCTGTTGATTCTCTATAAAACGCTGGTAGCCTTGCCTGATGAATTCTAAAGTTGGGCGGTGGTCGAAATTCAAAGCAGGTGGTTTTAGAACGGCAAGTCTAGACTTGCATCGATGCCAAGTATTTGTGATCTAAAATCGGCTTGAATGCGGCTCAAAGCATGTTCGCTGTCGGCTTCAAAGCGCAGCACCAAAATTGGCGTTGTATTTGACGGGCGGATCAGGCCAAAGCCGTCTTTATAATCTGCGCGAACACCGTCAATGGTACTAACCTTGGCATCCTCAAACCGTGACTTGGCTTGAAGCTTATCCATGAATTTATAATGCTCGCCCTCATCAAATTCTATTCTTAGCTCAGGCGTGTTGATGCTGTCGGGCAGGGCATCAAAAATAGCTTGCGGTGTTTGCGATTGTTTTGAGAGCAGTTCAAGTAACCGGGCTCCGGCGTACACGCCATCATCAAAACCGAACCATCGCTCTTTGAAGAAAAAATGGCCGCTCATCTCGCCGCCAAGTGCGGCGCCAGATTCTTTTAACTTGGCTTTGATAAACGAGTGGCCGGTGCGCCACATCGTGGCTTTGCCACCAGCCTCTTCAATTGCCGTGGGTAATTGGCGTGAGCATTTCACATCGTAAATAAATTCAGCGTCTGGGTCTCTAGACAGAATGTCGCGCGCAAACAAAATCATTTGGCGGTCGGGCCAGATTATTTGGCCTTCTTTGGTCACGACGCCAAGGCGATCACCATCGCCGTCAAACGCCAAGCCGAGATCAGCTTGATGATCTTTTATGGCTCGAATTAAATCCTGTAAGTTTTCTTCTTGGCTGGGGTCGGGATGATGATTAGGAAAGGTGCCATCCACTTCACTAAACAGCTCTATGAGTTCGCAACCAAGGCCTTTGAATACCTGCGGGGCTGTCGCTCCCGCAACGCCATTGCCGCAATCGATAACTAGCTTCATTGGCCGCTCTAACTTAACGTCACCAAGAATTCGGTCAATGTAGTTTTCAATTACATCGTCGGTTTGATATGACCCTGAGCCTTCACTTAGATCGTTTTCTAGGATGCGTCGTTTAAGGTTCTGGATTTTCTCTGCTGAGAGAGTCGTTCCGTCGACCACCATTTTAAAGCCGTTATAGTCAGGTGGATTATGACTGCCGGTGATGGCAACACAAGACGGGATATCTTTCGCGTAGCTTGAATAGTAAACCACCGGTGAGGGCGCCAGCCCAATGTCAGTTACGTTTACGCCAGCAAGCCTTAGGCCTTTGGAAAGATGCTCGGCTAGATCGGGGCCGGATAAACGACCGTCTCGACCGATTACAACGCGATTGTCTCCCGCCGCTCGTATCTCGCTACCAATGGCCTGACCAATCTTAACGGTGATGTCGCGAGTTAAGGTGTCGTCGACAATTCCGCGAATGTCATAGGCTTTGAAAATGGCGTGAGGGAAGCTCATAAGATTTTGTCAAAGAAGTAATTTATTTAAGGATTATCAAAACCCAATCGCTGAACCTTAACGACTGTGTTTAAAATGACTGTATTTCAAATGACCGCAATCGAATCAACCAAGTCGCAGACCTAGCCTGCCAAGTCAATTTCAGGTCATTGTATTGTTAGTTTACTTTGTGTAAAGCTCTATCACTCACCGACAAAGCGGCTTCGTGAAAGGCCTCAGACAAGGTCGGATGCGCGTGAATCGTGCGCGCGATGTCTTCAGTTGATGCACTGTATTCCATTGCCAATACGGCTTCGGCAATCAGCTCCGATGCATTGGGGCCTAAGATGTGTACGCCTAATATGCGATCAGAATTCGCATCGGCGACCATTTTTACTCGGCCGCCTTTTTCATTCATGGCGAGAGAACGGCCGTTTGCTGCGAAAGGGAAGAAACCGGTTTTTACTTCGTGCCCTTGGGCTTTGGCTTCGTCTTCATTTAAGCCAACCCAGGCGATTTCAGGATGCGTATAAATGACCCAAGGAATGGTGTCGTGATTCATGTGTGGCTTTTGGCCTGCAATCAACTCTGCAACGTAGACGCCTTCCTCTGAACCTTTATGTGCCAGCATTGGGCCTTTTACGGCATCACCAATGGCGTAAACGCCGCTGATGTTGGTTTGGCATTTATCGTTGATATCAATACGGCCACGGTCATCCATTTTCAAGCCGGCTTCGTCTGCCGCAATATTATTGGTTGCAGCACGCCGCCCGACGGCCACAATGAGTTTGTCAAAGGTCTCGGTGTGTTCTTCGCCCTTTAAGCTGTAGGTAACTTTGACAGACTTCTTATTCGCCTTAGTCGCAGTGACCATCGCGCCAAGCTTGATATCTAAGCCTTGGCCTTTGGTGAATGTACGAAATACTTCTCTGGATATTTGCTTGTCTACGGGAGGTAAAAAAGTATCGGCTGCTTCAAACAGAGTGACCTCAGAGCCTAAACGATTCCAAACACTGCCTAACTCCAAACCGATTACGCCTGCGCCAATCACGCCTAGTTTTTTTGGAACCGCGTCAACGTCTAAGGCGCCGCTATTATCAAGAATGACTTGATTATCGACTTCGGCGACCGGAATATTAATCGGCACGGATCCCACCGCCAGAATAATATGCTCGGCCGTGTATTGTTCGGTTTTACCGTGGTTGACGACCTCTATGGTTTTACTAGCAAGCAATTTGCCATGACCGTGGATAGAGGTAATGCCATTGGCCTTGAACAACCCCGCAATCCCTTTTGTTAGATTGCTTACGATCTCGTCTTTGCGTGCAATCATTTTGGGTACGTCAACCCCGACCTTGCCCACTGAGATGCCATGCGCTTTAAATTCATGCTGGGCTTGTTCGTATTTTTCAGATGAATCCAACAGTGCCTTGGACGGAATGCATCCAACGTTCAGGCAAGTGCCGCCCAAAGAGGGCGCGCCCGAAGCATCGGCAAACTTGTCGACGCAAGCCGTATTTAAGCCAAGTTGCGCGCAGCGGATTGCGGCGACGTATCCGGCAGGGCCGGCGCCGACGACTATGACATCAAACTTTTCAGACATGAGTAATGTGATCTACAAAGGGTTAGCTAACATTAAAGTTCAAGCAATAGGCGGGCCGGGTCTTCGAGGCACTCTTTGATGGTGCGCAAAAACAAGACCGACTCGCGACCGTCAATAATTCGGTGATCGTAAGTAAGAGCCAAGTACATCATTGGTCGAATCACAACTTCACCGTTCTCGGCGACGGGTCGTTCTTCGATACGGTGCATGCCCAATATGGCACTTTGCGGGGGATTCACAATGGGCGTAGACAGCATCGAACCAAAAACGCCACCATTCGATACTGTGAATGTGCCGCCGACCAAGTCGTCCATGGTCAATTTGCCGTCTTTGGCCTTTTGACCGTATTCGCCAATGGATTTTTCTACCCCTGCGAAACTCATTTGATCAACATCGCGTAACACCGGCACGACTAAGCCGCGTGGTGATGAGGCCGCGATGCCAACATCGTAAAAGTCATGGTAAACCAAGTCGGTGCCGTCAATCGAGGCGTTAACTGCCGGGAATCGGCGCAGAGCTTCGACCGCTGCTTTGACAAAGAACGACATAAAGCCGAGCCGCGTACCGTGCGTTTTTTCAAACGTCTCTTTGTATTTTTTACGCAGCTCAATCACAGCAGCTAAATTCACATCGTTAAATGTGGTCAACATGGCTTGAGAGTCTTGGGCTTCTTTCAAGCGGCGTGCAATGGTTTGACGCAGACGCGTCATGGGTACTCGACGTTCTGTGCGCTCGCCCGGCACAGGAACTGGAGCGGAACTTGCAGTAGTATTGGCTGGCGCTTTACTGACCGCCGCCATCACATCTTCTTTTAGAATACGGCCATTTTTGCCCGTACCGGAAATGGTGCTTGGGTCTATGTCGTGTTCGGCAACCAATTTGCGGACAGCTGGGCTCAACTTGTCTGAATCATCCGCTGTTGGTTCCGGCTCGGGCGCAGGGGCTGCTTTTTCTTCGCTAGCAGCGGGGCTGGCTTGGGCCGCTGCGCCTTCTTCGATAATGGCAATGATTTCTTGCTCGCCGACCGTGGCGCCTTCTTCAACGCGAATTTCCTTGATGACTCCGTCGACGGTGCTCGGGACTTCCAAAACGACTTTTTCGGTTTCAATGTCGACTAAGTTTTCGTCAATCGATACGGCATCACCGACTTTTTTGTGCCATACAGCCACGGTGGCTTCAGCGACGGATTCTGGAAGAATGGGAACTTTAACTTCAACTGACATGGTTGGTGGCTCCGATTAGTTTGGCCGGGAATTATTGTATTTGTTCAACTGCATGAGTGTCGCTTTCATCTAACTGAGAAAGCGCTGCGGTGACTAAGGTTTCTTGTTGCTCGCGATGAACAGCGAGATATCCCGCTGCCGGCGACGCCGATGCATCGCGGCCTGCGTAAAGCAGCGTATGTTTTGCGCTAATGCAGGCTCTAAAGTGGTGCATGATTTGATACCAAGCGCCTTGGTTTTTAGGCTCTTCCTGACACCAGACAACTTCGGTCGCGTTGCCATAACGTTTGATTTCGTTGACGACCTGATCGCGAGGGAAGGGATAAAGCTGTTCTACACGACAAATGGCGATATCCTTAATATCTTGCTCGCGCCTCTTTTCTAGTAAATCGAAATACACCTTGCCGGTACAAAACACCACACGTTTTACGTTCTTATTGGTGAGTTTGTCGATTTCAGGAATGACCGTTTGAAAGTGGCCATCATAAAGCTCTTCAAGGCTGGAGGTTGAGAGTTTGTGTCGCAATAGACTCTTAGGTGACATGATGACTAAGGGTTTGCGATAAGGGCGTATCATTTGGCGACGCAGTAGATGAAACATCTGTGCCGGTGTCGATGGATAAACAACCTGCATATTATGTTGCGCGCAAAGCTGTAAGTAGCGCTCGACACGCGCCGAAGAATGCTCAGGGCCTTGGCCTTCGTAACCGTGCGGTAGCATCATGGTTAGGCCGCTGAGCCGACCCCATTTAGCTTCTCCACTTGAGATAAATTGGTCCATCACCACTTGAGCGCCATTAGCAAAGTCACCAAATTGAGCTTCCCATACGACTAGTGATTTGGGATCGCTGCATGAATAGCCATATTCAAAGGCCAACACGGCCTCTTCAGAAAGCAATGAATTGATCACTAAGAAATCAGGCTGTTTGTCTTTGATATGACGCAGCGGAATATACGTTTCTTTTTTCTTGGTGTTGTGGATAGTCGCATGGCGATGAAAAAACGTGCCACGACCAGAATCTTGCCCCGAGATTCGCACGGCGTAGTTTTGGTCGAGCAATGTCGCATAGGCCAAATTTTCCGCCATTCCCCAATCTAGTTGCAGCTCGCCGTCTTTCATTTTTTGGCGGTCGGCCAGAATTTTTTTGATTCGGGCGTGTGGCTCAATGTCTTCAGGAATATCTAATAGGCGCTCTGCGAGAAAATCGAGGCGCTTTTTATCGAAACCGGTATCAGCCTCATGTGTCCAATGAATATTAAAGTAGGGCGTCCAATCGATGGTGTGGTCGCCTTGTTGCACGTCAACGAATTCAGGCACGACCCGTTCGCCGGCGACCATCGCTGCTCGATAATCCGCAACCATGGTTTTTTCGTCGTCCGCCGTAATCACGCCTTCGTCGATAAGCCGCTGGGCATACAAACGACGAGTGGTGTCCAAGGCCTTAATGTTTTTGTACATAACCGGCTGGGTTACCGATGGTTCATCTGATTCGTTGTGGCCATGGCGGCGATAACAGACTAGGTCAATCACCACGTCTTTATGGAAGGTGTTGCGAAAATCCAGTGCTATCTGAGTTGCAAAAACCACGGCTTCAGGGTCGTCGCCATTGACGTGAAAAATCGGCGCGCCGACCATTTTTGCAACTTCTGTGCAATACGGTGTTGAGCGCGCATCCATGGGATGGCTCGTGGTGAAGCCAATTTGGTTATTAATCACGATGTGCACAGTGCCGCCGGTACGGTAGCCGCGACAGCCGGACATCTGAAAAGTTTCCATCACAACGCCTTGGCCAGCAAAAGCCGCGTCGCCGTGAATTGAGATCGGTAACACGGTTGAGCCTTTACGGTCATCACGCCGCTCTTGTCGGGCGCGCACTGAGCCTTCAACCACCGGGCTGACAATCTCAAGGTGTGACGGGTTGAACGCCAACGATAGATGAACTGTACCGCCGGGAGTCTGAATATCAGAAGAAAAACCTTGGTGATATTTTACGTCGCCGCTTGCGGCTAAACCGTCGAGTTGGTGTTTGCCTTCAAACTCTGAGAATAAATTTTTGGGCATTTTGCCCAAAGTGTTAACCAATACGTTCAATCGCCCACGATGCGCCATGCCAATAACGACTTCCTTAACGCCATCACTGCCCCCTTGTTGGATGATCTGATCAAGCATGGGGATGAGGCTTTCGCCGCCTTCAAGAGAAAATCGTTTTTGCCCTACATATTTAGTATGCAGATAACGCTCCATTCCTTCTGAGGCCGTAATGCGTTTGAGTATGTGTTTCTTTTGTTCGGCTTCAAACGGTTGATGGCCAATTGGTTTTTCCAAGCGAGTGCGTATCCAACGACGTTGCTCTGCGCTCGCCATATGGCCATATTCGTAACCAATCGAACCGCAATAAGAATGTTGGAGCAGGGCGACAATATCGCGTAACGGCAAACGCTCGGGAGCGCGTAGCGGGCCGGTTGAGAAAACGGTGTCTAAGTCGGCATCACTCAGGCCATGATAAGACAGTTCAAGCTCGCTGGCGTCTTGTTGTTCCATCTCGTCAATAGGGTCGATTTTGGCGAGCTTGTGACCCATTGCTCGATACGTCGAGATCAGTCGTGACACTGAACCCTGTTTCGTCGCCATCTGCGCATCCATATTCGTCGTCGAAATAGTGATGGCGTTTTGACCGGAGTCGCTACTGCTGGACAGATTCGCGAAGTAAGCTCGCCACTCGGGCGTTACTGAGTTTGGATCTTCTTGATATTGCTCGAAGACGTCCTCGAGAAAGGCGATATTTTGCCCATTTAGTAGACTAAGTGGGTCGATATTTGTTGGGTTTGTGGATGACATTGATCTTTTTAGTTTGGGTTGCGAACACGCGATGTCACTAATGCGATGATAACCAAATCTTATCAGTGTGGGGTAAATTAATTGGTCACTTTTAGCTAAGCAAGCCAAATAACTGCGCTCTTTTTCCAATTAGTTCATGTTTCATTACGCATCGTACCGCAAATAGGTATGCGTGTTGACGTCTTAGACCTTTGTTTTAATCTATACATCACCGATAAAGTTTGCCTATGCTTGGTTTAACTAAGCTGCTTAGTTGTCTGGATAATACAGTCGTTGCAAAACATTCATTTGATGTAGCCAAAAAAAACGGCCTCTATTGAGGCCGTTTAAGATAAGTCGGTGCAGCCGATTTAAGAGGCGTAGCCGTCTGGCACATCACGGGCACCTTGGCCTTGATAGTTTTGCCTAGGCCGAGTGATCCTGAACTCAGGGTCATCCATAAGTTCCATCCACTGAGATAACCAACCAGCGGTTCGCGGGATTGCAAAGAGTACGGTAAAGGCTTCCATTGGAAAGCCCATGGCTTCGTAAATCAACCCAGAATAGAAATCGACATTAGGATACAAATTGCGTTTTACAAAGTACTCGTCTTCCAATGCGATTCGTTCTAGCTCCATCGCAACGTCAATCAAGGGGTTTTTGCCCGTGACTTCAAATACTTCGTCGGCAACATCTTTAACGATGCGCGCGCGCGGGTCATAGTTTTTGTAAACCCGGTGCCCAAAGCCCATGAGACGCAGTTCGCCGTCTTTACATTTATCGACGTAGGCGGGCACGTTTTTGATATCACCTATCTCACGCAGCATATTAAGAACGGCTTCATTCGCACCGCCATGACTTGGCCCATACAAAGCGGCGGCGGCACCGGCCACGGAAACATAAGGATCGGCTTTGGAGCTTGCAATATTGCGCATAGCGCTGGTGGAGCAATTTTGCTCGTGATCAGCATGCAAGATAAAAAGCACGTCCAAAGCGCGCTCAAGCGCAGGATGTGCTTGATAACGCGGCTCTACCATGCGGTACATCATGTTTAAGAAATTCCCGGTGTAACTCAATTCGTTGTCGGGGTAGATGTACGGTAGGCCACGGCTATTGCGATAAGCATAAGAGGCGATCGTGGGGGTTTTACCAATCAGGCGACAGGCTTGCAGCATTCTGACTTCGGCATCATCAACGTCTTTTGACTCAGGGTAAAACGTTGACAAGGCCGCGACCGTGGAGATAAACACGCCCATGGGGTGTGCGTCGTAGTTAAAGCCCGACATTAACTTCTTGGTTTTCTCGTGCAACATAGTGTGGTGAGTAATCCGCTCCGCCCACGCTTGCGATTCTGTTTTGTTAGGCAATTCACCATTAAAGAGCAGATAAACAACATCCAAAAAGTTACTTTTGGCCGCTAATTGTTCGATCGGATAACCTCGATACCGCAATATTCCTTTCGAGCCGTGCAAATCGGTAATGCGGCTGGTGCAGCTTGCAGTATTCAGGTAGCCGGGATCGTAGCTCATCATGCCAAAGTCATCATCTTGAACTTTGATCTGACGCAATTGCATGGCGGAAATGTTGCCATCGACAATATCGACGTCGTATTCCTTGCCGGTGCGATTATCTTTTATGGTAAGCGTATCTGACATAAGAGTCCTCGATATAAGAGTTAATCTGTCACTGATTAAGAAACGATTGCCTAACCGCGTTGTGCGCGGTTTGCCATGTCAAAAAAGTGTTCGACGCAGCAGCGGTGTCGCTTCTAGGTTATTGCGGGTCGCGCAGTATAGCAAACACCACTTAAAAAACTAATTCATCACCACTTAATGCACTTGAATGCTGGAGATTGTTTGCCTAAATATGGTGGCTTTATTTGACGCCGGTGTGCCCAAAGCCGCCTTGGGCGCGAGCTGAGGTGTCAAATTCATCGACAATTTCAAAGCCCGCCTGCACGATTGGCACAATCACTAACTGGGCGATTCGGTCGCCAGGCTGTACGACAAAGTCCTGATCGGATCGATTCCATAGCGACACCATAAGCGGGCCTTGATAATCCGAGTCAATCAAGCCAGTCAAGTTGCCAAGCACAATGCCATGCTTGTGCCCTAGGCCTGAGCGCGGAAGTAAAATTGCCGCTAGATTGGGGTCGGCAACATAAATCGACATCCCGGTTGGGATTAATACGGTTTCACCGCCCGCGATGGTAAGGTCACTTTCAACACAAGCCCTAAGGTCCATACCCGCTGAGCCTTCGGTGGCATAGGCCGGCAATTCAAATTCGGATCCAAGTCGAGAATCCAGTATTTTAAGCTGTATGGTTTGGGTCATATTTATATGAAATCTTAGGTTGAATTGGGTATGTGTTGATTTACTGAGCTGTGATCGCGCTGGCTTTTGCTATGCGTTTTTATACGCTTTTGCGATTTCCTTAATTAAAGCCCGAGCCAGACCGTATTTGTTTTGTTTAGGCAGTTCAATGACGTCATCGGCGCTAATCAAGGTAATGGCATTGTCGGGTACGCCAAATCCTGTTTCGGTGCCACCAACGTGATTGGCGGCGATAAGGTCAAGTTTCTTGCGCTCTAATTTGCCGCGCGCATAGTCAACCACGTCATTGGTTTCAGCCGCAAATCCAACGCAAAATGGCCGATGTTCGTGCAGCGCCACATCTGCGAGAATGTCTGGGTTTTTCACTAACTTGATGATCATCTCATCATTGTTCTTTTTGATTTTGCTGTCTGCCGCGTCCACGGGTCGATAGTCAGCGACGGCGGCGACGCCAATAAAGATGTCTTGTGTGTTGACCTCGGCCATTACCGCTGAATGCATCTCAAGCGCTGAGGTTACTTTTCTCACATTCGCGCGATCCGGCGGCGTGATGTTGCAAGGCCCACTGACCAACGTAACCTTTGCGCCTGCTTCAATCGCAGCCTGAGCCAGTGCATACCCCATGGTGCCGGAGCTGTGATTAGTAATGCCGCGCACCGGGTCTAGGGCTTCCCAGGTTGGGCCTGCGGTGATCATCACGTTCTTACCGCTTAACGCACCATTGGTAAATTGCTGGGCCAAAGCCTGGGCAATATCGACTGGTTGTAGCATGCGTCCGGGGCCGACTTCGCCACAGGCCTGTTCGCCGGCATCCGGCCCAAAAATCCAGGTGCCACGCTCAGCCAGCGTCGCCAAATTAGATTGCGTGGCTTGGTTTTGCCACATTTGCTGATTCATTGCCGGGGCAATCGCGATCGGCGCTTCGGTTGCAACACAAACTGTGGTCAGTAATTCGTCAGCGTTACCGGCCACCAAGCGGGCCATGACATTGGCGGTTGCTGGTGCAATCAACACCACATCAGCCCAACGAGCTAAATCTATATGGCCCATGCCGGATTCGCTTTCAGCAGTCATGGCGTGATCATGCACGGCGTGGCCGCTGACGGCTTGCAATGCCAATGGGGCTACGAATTGATCTGCATTTTTAGTTAAAATAACTTGAACTTCAGCACCTAGCTCACTGATTTTTCTTACTAAATCAGGAGTTTTGTAAGCGGCAATGCCGGCGCTTACTCCGAGAAGTACACGTTTGTTTGTCAAGCTATTAACAGTCATGCAAAAACAAGTCTAAGTTGGTCAAAGAAAAATAGACCGCGATTATCTCTGAATGCATTGCTATTTTCACGCCATAATTTTTTGCGGCCCAGAGTCGAGTGTGATTTAATGCCTTTGTCGGGCAATATTAAGAAATTGTTTTAGGGCCGCTCGATGCGAAGGAAAATTATAAGGCGCTCGATGTTTTAAGCCTTATTGTTCGCAAATTGGGATTAGATGTTGGGTTAGACGGTGGATCGAATGCCGCGACGGGATAGACGGGATAAAGCCAAAAAGGGTCGGTGAAAAGGGTTTTATGCAATCAACAATGTGAGTGAGCTTAAAGCGACTATCTAATTCTACTCTTTGTTTTATAAGGGCTTATCTTAGATTGTGGCAGGCCTTTTAAGATTGGCTTTGAAAATCAGACATGTATGTACAATAGACTATCTAAAAGGAAGTTGAAGTAAAACACGAGAGAAAACCGCTGCAGTGCCAAATACGGCAACAACTAAAGGCATAACAAGGAAGAAACTAATGTTAACAAATCCATTTAAGCAAGACGCCATATTACCCATACGGGAATGGCCAGAAAACGAACAACCCCGGGAAAAATTAATCCATAAAGGCGCCAATGCCCTGAGCGATGCTGAGTTGGTTGCAATATTTATTCGCACTGGTATACCTGGGAAAACAGCGCTCGATTTAGCTCGCGACGCTTTGTTAGAAGTCGGTGGCCTGCGGGCGTTGTTAAATATGCAGATGTCAGAACTTTGCCGTCAAAAAGGCATTGGGGCAGCGAAATACGTGCAACTTCAAGCGGCACTTGAACTAGGAAGGCGTTATCTTATGGAAAAAATGCAAAAAGGCGAGGCGATCGACAACCCGCAAATCAGTAAGGACTACCTAACCTTGCAATTGCGAGATAAGCCCTACGAA